>JAISCR010000033.1 GCA_031265435.1 Treponema sp. | reverse complement strand
GAAATCGCCGCTTCGATTGATCCCAACCTGTACAACGACCTCTGCGCGGGCAGGAAGAAATTTACCGATCCCCAGGCGGTGGAGATATTCACGATCTGGAAGGACTGGCTTGACAAGGGCTGGTTTACCGATCCTTCGACAAACTACTTCAGCGACATGCCCCGGTTGTTTAACGACAACCAGCTTGCCATGATTGTCGGCGGGACCTGGTATGTAAAGTCCCAGCTCCTCGACATGGGAGTTCCTGAAAGCAAGATAGGTTTCTTCTTCCTCAAGACAAGGGACGGCAGGAACCGCGCCATTCTGGAACCCTCGCCGATTCTGGTTCCGAAAAACGCCGCTAATATGGAAAATTCGCTTAAGGCGGTTGATTACTTTATGAGCGCGAAGGGCAATACCTTCCTGAGCAAGCAGGTCGGGGGCTTCCCGGTAAATTCCAAAGCCGATGCCTCCTACCTTGATCCGATGAAACAGTCCATGCAGAAAGCCGTGGTGGACGGGAATTTTACCCTGGTAACCCGTTTCTGGGAAAATATGCCGACGGAACTGATGCTCCAGGTAAACCAGAAATTCCAGGAGTTTATCGTAAATTCCCCCAGCCCCCAGACTATCACCGCGGACATTCAGAGACTTTGCGACGCGTACTTTAAGTAACCGATCGGACCGATTATGAAGAGTTTCCGGCGGCCTGCGGGCTGCCGGAAACCTGTGCGACTTCATGCGAAGCCTTTTTACGGAGTAAGCTTTGAATAAACAATTCCAAAGATGGGGTTATATTTTCGCGTTTCCCGCCGTACTGGTTATTACTCTTATGTTTATTATTCCCATGTTCCAGAATATCTACCTTAGTTTATTTGAAAGCGACGGTATTTCCGCGATGCGTTTTACCGGTTTTGGGAATTACCTTAATATGTTCCGTGACGGTAATTTCCTGCGTTCTGTTTTTAATTCTGTCCTATGGGTAGCGTTCACCATCGTGTTTTCCGTCGGCGCGGGGCTGCTGATTGCGGTATTCGTAAACGGCATTAAAGGCGAAAAACTTATCAAGTCCGTGTTTTTTATGCCGCTGGCCATTTCCTTTGTATCTGTGGGGGCTATCTGGTGGTATATGTATTCAAAGGAATACGGCGTTCTGAACGAATGCCTGCGCCTTCTGGGTTTTAAGACAAAGGTGGACTGGCTGTATAGAATCCCCCTCAATAACTTTTCCCTCCTTGTCGCCTGGAGCTGGCAGCAATTGGGGGGGAACCTGGTCATGTTCCTCATGGGCCTTACCTCGATACCTTCGGAACAGATCGAAGCTTCTCGTATTGACGGCTGTAATAAATGGCGTACCTTTATCCATATTACTTTTCCCATGCTCAGGCCGATTACCACGGTGGTTGTGGGCATGGCGATTGTCAATTCGTTTAAGGCATTCGATCTTATCTATATTATGACCCGGGGCGGTCCGGTGCGGTCATCGGAAACCCTGGCGGTAAATATGTTTGTCGAGAGTTTTCAGCGCAACCATCAGGGCTACGGCGCCGCTATAGGCGTATTCCTTACCCTGCTGATCCTGCCGATCACCGCTGTCTATATGCGGGCGACATCTGCGGTGGATCATGCGGACAATAAGTAGGAGGAGCGGATGAAAACAAGGAACACTTTTTCTACTGTAATTATTTATGTTTTTTTGATCGCCCTGTGCCTGATCTGGCTCCTGCCGGTTGCTTCTACCCTGCTTGTGGCTTTTAAAACCCCGGCGGAGTATATGAATACCAAATTCTACGAACTGCCGAAGAGTTTTTATATTATCAATAATTTAAAAGAAGTTTTCTCGTATTACCGCTTGCAGATAAACTTTATGAATTCCCTTATTTACGCGGCAAGCGGCGTTGTTTTTTGCGTGCTGCTTTCCTCAACCGCGGCTTACGCGGTCACCAAGCTCAAGCCCAAAGGCGGCTTTTTCATCTTCCTGCTTATATACAGCGGTACTATTTTCCCCTTTCAGTTGTACCTAATCCCCCTCCTGCGCACCTATAATTTCCTCAATATTTATAATACAAAATTCGGCATGATACTGCTCTACTCGGCGATATGTACCCCCTTTGCCACATTTCTCTACCGCGGCTACTTTATGAACCTTGACAACCAGATAATGCAGGCCGCGATGATAGACGGGTGCGGGCCTGTGGGGATTTTTTTCCGTATATACCTGCCCCAGTTAAAGCCCCCCACCGCGGTAGTCGCCCTGTTTCAGGGCATGTGGATATGGAACGATCTGCTTTTCGGCATGATCCTTTCTTCCGGGGAAAACGTTCGGCCTATTATGGTGGCGGTAGCCCAGTCAACCGGGACCGGAGGAGGCAAAATCCCGGTCATGATGGCGGGCGTTATCTTTACTTCCATACCGACAATACTGCTGTTTATCCTGCTGCGTAATTACTTTATTAAAGGTTTTTCGATGCAGTCCGGACTTGAATAGAACAGAGCCTAAAGGAGAAATACTATGACGCACAGAGAAAGAGTGATGGCTTCGCTGAATTTCAAACAGCCGGACCGGGTTCCCATCGATTTTAACGCCCACAGGTCAAGCGGCATCAGCGTAGTGGCTTACCGCGAGCTGCGCAAATATCTGGATCTTCCCCCCAGCCCCCTCTACGTATACGATCTGATCCAGCAGCTTGCAATTATAGAGCAAGATGTGCTGGATCTGTTCGATGTGGATACTTTCCAGCTTGGCTGCGATTTTGATAAATTTCCCGAATACTGGAAGGACTTTGCCCTGGAAGACGGTACCCCCTGCAAGGTTCCCGCGGCGATTGACGTGCGCAGAACCGACAAGGGCGGCTTCATCTACAATGACAGGGGTAAAATCGTGGGCAAACAGCCAAGGGACTGTTATTATTTTGAACAGACTGTTTGGCCGCTTGCCGATGACGAGGAAAAGGACGATTTTTCCGATTACGATGATATTCAGAATGATGTTATGTGGCTCATGGTCCCCAGCCCCCCGATGCCACTGGATTACCATTCACCGGAGGGGGCAAAAAAGTTCCGTGAAATTGCCGCCGCTACCAGGGATAGTACCGACCGCGCTATATACGGGATATTCGGCGGCAATCTGGTTGAGACCGCGCAATTTGTGTTTCGCATGGACAACATGCTCTGTGAACTTATCGCCAATCCCGGCCGCATGCATAAATTTCTGGATATGGTACTGGAACGGCACATGGTAAATCTTGAGGCGTACCTTGACGCGGTGGGGGACTACATTGACGTGATCGGATTTGGGGATGATATGGGTTCCCAGAACGGCCCCCAGTTTTCACCGGAAATATATATGGAATTCTTTTATCCCCGGCACAGGAAAATGTGGATGTATATTCACGAGCGTTTTCCTGAAATGAAGATCTGCCTCCACTGCTGCGGCGGTGTGCGTCCCATCATGCCCCTTCTTGCCGATGCCGGGCTTGACGCCATAAATCCCGTGCAGTTTACCTGCAAGGGTATGGCCCTGGAAGAAATCAAGGAGGAACTCTACGGCAGGCTTACACTCTGGGGCGGCGGCTGTGATACCCGCCACATTTTGCCCTACGGGGAAACCGGGGAAATAGCGCCCCACGTAAAGGAAAACCTCGCGATCCTCAACAAGGGGGGCGGGTTCGTCTTCCAGCAGGTACACAACGTACTCGCCAATGTCCCCCCCGCCAATGTTGCGGAGATGTTCAGGGCTGTCAGGGAATTCGCGTAAAAGCCGTTTACCAGGCTTATGGGGAAACCCTGCCGCGGGACTACACTCATTACGGCGCGTACGGAAGTTACAAGTTTGCGAGATTTTGGATGGCTTCGGTCGAAAGTCCGGTGATTTCACTAATGAATTCTACCGAAGCGCCTTTTGCCAGGGCATTTTTGGCAACTTCCTCCCGGCCTTCTTCCCGGCCTTCCTCACGCTCAACTACCAGCGCGTCTTCCAGCTTCCATTCATCGAATAACATATTGATTACCTCCGAACCGTTTTCTTCAAAAAACCGCTTTAACACATTATTGGCTATGCACCATTGCACCGCTTTTGTTATTGCCGTTTTTATAGTCCGTTTCCGTTCGTCCTGTGATATATCTTCCGGTTTTTTACCGCCGGACAGCCCGGTTTCAAATTCCCGGACTTTGGAAATGAACATCACATACCCGCTTAACGTTTCGTTCTTTTGGATCATATCCCGGTTGTGCCCTTCGTTGATATTGAAAACCTTAGCGGTCAGTTCCAGGTCGGGTGGCGCGTCAACAGGCAGCCCTAACGCGGAAATGTCCTCAAAGGCGTCGGACAGCCGGATCGTTTGCTCCTCCGGAAAGGGATCAACGCCGTTATACAACACGATGAATTCCGGCCGGGGGATTGAGAAGCCCTTTTTGCCGTACAACCGTGTCTTCTTGCCGGCCGTTATCTTTTCGTATACCCTGGCGATGTACGAAAGCAATCTGAGCGGCATATTCGGACTTACCGTGGACTGGTGTTCAAGGATCACCACTAATTTATCGCCCGCTTCGAAAGAGATGTCGTTGATTCTGGTTCTAAACAGCGCATCTTCCAGCGTATTGATGATAATCGGCACATTCGGGGGCAGGGTAACGCCTTCCAGGGCTTCGTACAGTTCCCGAAGGGTGTTTTCCTCCCCGAACAACAACGAAAAAACGCTGCTTTTATACTCCCGGTTGGCGCCCATAAATGCCTCTACCGGTAAATATACAACATATAGGGGGAAAAAGGAAAGGAGCGCGGCAGACTACCTTCCAGCCTTTTTCAGCATCATCTATAATAAATGGAGGAAGCCCGTGACAAACCGTGAACTGGTGATCGAAACCCCGGCCCGCAGGAACCCCCCGTCGGGGAATACCGGCGGTAAGCGAAGCTCCGGCGTGTTTAACACGGCGATTAAAACAGAGGAGTAAAGTATGTCATACCGGGACGGTTGGGATGCCTTGAATCTGCGCATGCCCCCAAGGGTGCCCCGAACCGAATACTCCCTTGAATCCCACTGGGACGTGGTTTGCAGGGTCACGGGGATCGACGTAACAAGCCAATCGAATGAGGAAACCAAACAGCGGGGTTCCCGGGCTTTGATAAAAGCCTTCAACTACGACTTTATCTGGTCCATCCTTATCGGCGACACGGTCTTTGGAGACAAACGTACCGACATGGGTCACGCGGTTTACGCGGACGGCGGCGGCGATTACCGGGCCATAGGGAAGCCCCTCTTCGATGATCCCGAAGAGGCCCTCAAAATGGACCCTTGGGAACTTTACGGCCCCGTGGACGAAAAGCAGGCCGTAGCGGACTTCAACGCCGCGTACAAACGGAACTGCGAGGCCAACCCCGATGCGGTGAACATGACGGGGATCTACGTAACCTGCATCTCAGGCCTCATCGCCATCTTCGGCTGGGACATGCTCCTCACCGCCGCAGGTACGGACCCGGAAGCCTTCGGCGCCTTTACGGACCGCTACGCGGGCTGGGTCCAGCAGTACTTCAATGCCCTGGCAAAGAGCGAGGCCCCGGTGGTGATGGTTCACGACGACATAGTCTGGACTCAGGGGGCCTTTATCCACCCCGACTGGTACCGCCAGTTTGTCTTTCCCAATTACAAAAAATACTTCGCCCCTCTCCACGAAGCGGGGAAGATCATCATGTACACCTCCGACGGAACCTTTACCCAGTTTGTTGACGACATTGCGGCCTCCGGGGTCGACGGCTTTGTGATGGAACCCACCACCGACATGGCCTGCATTGCGGAAAAGTACGGCAAAACCCACTCGTTTATAGGAAACGCGGACACCCGGATTCTGCTTTCGGGCACAAGGGAGGAGATCCGCGCGGAGGTAAGACGCTGCATGGACATAGGGAAACGATACCCCGGCTTCTTCATGGCCGTGGGGAACCATATTCCCGCCAATACCCCGGTAGACAACGTGCTGTACTACAACGAAGTGTACGAGGAGATGTCCAGGAGATAGGCCGCATTCAATGAGGTGTTACCGCATTACGTGCCGTTGACGGTTCCCGGCGGGGAGATATAGAATAAACGCATGGCTATACAACTATCCCCCCGGCAGGTCCATCTGGACTTCCATACCAGTGAATATATTCCCGGCGTCGCGTCGGAGTTTGACGCGGCTTCTTTCGCCAAAACCGTTAAAGACGCCCACATCAGCTCCGTCACTGTCTTTGCCCGCTGCCACCACGGCTGGCTCTACTATCCCTCAAAGAAATTCCCCGAACTGGTACATCCCCATCTGGCGGATAAGAACCTCCTCCTGGAACAGGTACGGGCCCTTCACGAAGCCGGGGTACGGGCGCCGGTGTACATCACCGTCCAGTGGGATTACCATACGGCCACTACCAGGCCGGAATGGCTTATCCGCAAACCCGACGGTTCCCACGAGGGCGGGCCCTTTACGGAACCGGGGTTCTACCAGTCTCTCTGCGTAAACACGGGGTACTACGGGTTCCTCAAGGCTCACACGGAGGAGGTCTGCGAACTTTTGGGGCAGGAACTGGACGGCGTCTTTTTTGACATCGTGGGTATCCGCCCCTGTTGGTGCGCGAGCTGCCGGGAGGAGATGAAACGCCTGGGGATCGACGCGGCGGACGAGGAGGCGGTTCGCTCCTTCGCCAAGACCGTGCTTACCCGGTTCAAACGGGACATGACCGCTGTAGTACGGAAGCACAGCAAGGATTGCACCATTTTTTACAATGCCGGCCACGTGGGCCCCTGCACCAGGGACAGCGCCGATGCCTATACCCACTTCGAGCTTGAAAGCCTGCCTTCGGGCAGCTGGGGTTACCAGCACTTCCCGGTTACCGCCCGTTACGCCCGCAAGCTGGGGCTGGACTGCATGGGGATGACCGGAAAATTCCACACCGAATGGGGGGATTTCCACTCTCTCAAAAACCGGGCCGCCCTGGAGTTCGAGTGTTTCAGGATGCTGAGTTACGGCTTCGCCGCCTCCGTGGGAGACCAGCTTGAGCCCAGGGGCGCGCTTAACCCCGCGACCTACCGCCTTATCGGCAGCGTGTTCGGCCCCTTCGAGGAACGGGAGCCCTGGGCGCGGCCTGCTGTTCCCCTGGTCGAGGCCGCTCTCCTTACCTCCGAGTCCCCCCTGGTGGAACACAAGATGCCCGAAGACATCCTGGGAGCGGCCCAGCTTCTGGAAGAACTGGCCCTGCAGTTTGACATCCTGGATGAAACCATGGATCTCTCCCCCTACCGGCTGGTCATACTGCCCGAAAGTTTCCGTCCGGCGCCGGATTTTGAGAAGAAGCTGGAGAGCTTTGCGGCCCGGGGCGGAGCGGTCATCGCCTGCGGCAAGGCTCTGCTGTCCGGGGACAACAGGTTTCCCGCCTGTTTCGGCGCCGGGTACGAGGGGGAGAACGAATGCTACCCGGACTTCCTCATTGCCCGGGGGGAACTGGCCGGAGGGCTCGAACCGGACAACGAGTACGTGATCTACCGGCAGGGCCTGCGGATAAAGGCCGATGCGGACAAGACCCTGCTTTGGGCCCGGGGGCCTTACTTTCCCCGGAAGGGAGACCGGTTCTGTTCCCACCGCTATACCCCGTCTGCCGGGGGAGAACCCTACCCCGCGGCGGTGAGAAACGGGAATGTCCTGTACTTCAGCCATCCCCTGTTTAGCCAGTACCGGCACAACGCGCCCCGGTGGTGCAAAACCCTGATCTCCAACGCCGTAGACCTCCTTTTACCTCAAAGGCTGACAAGGCATAACGGCCCTTCCACCCTGACGGTTTCCGTGCTGGAACAGGCTGAAAAAGAGCGCTATTCCGTCCACCTTCTGTCCTATATCCCGGTACGTAAGTCCGCGTCTATCGACATCATAGAGGAACGGACTCCTCTTCAGAATCTCACCCTGGAACTGCATCTTCCCAGGAAGATCTGCGGGGCCCGGCTTGTACCTGAAGGAAAGGAGCTTCCCCTGGGTGAGGACAGCCGGGTGACCATCCCCCTTGTCGATGGATACGCCGTCCTGGAGCTTCCGTATAAAATATAACCGAAGAGGGCGTATCAACCCGGGCCTGTTCCTCATTTAGTTGTAAAGTTGCTGAGGAAAGTTGTTTAATCATCGTCTTTATGATATAAAGTACCGGGCGGCGATTGAGGTAAATATGGTTACCATCATTGATGTGGCGAAGCGGGCAGGGGTATCCATATCTACTGTTTCCAATGTCATCAATAAAAACAAGTATGTTAGTGAAGATCTGGTACGCCGGGTAAACATGGCGGTTCAGGAACTGGAATATTCAGCCAACCCAATCGCCCAGAGAATGAAGTTTAAGCATACCAAAACCATAGGGGTAATTACAGCGGATCTCTGCGGCTTGTTTTATCCTTATGTGCTCAAGGGTATGTATGATGTGTTGAATTCAAAGGGCTACCGCCTTATTGTGATGGATTCGGAAGGGATTCATGATCACTTCGGCGGCATCAAAAAACTGCAGGAAGGCATAACCAGCCTGGTTCAGGACAGGGTTGACGGCATCGTATTTGCGTCCACCGTACCGGAAGAAATGGAAGCGAGTATCATCCATGATGTCATGAAAATGCCCTCGTTAAAGAAAAACACCGGTTTTGTTTGCGTAGAAAAGGATTTGAGCAAATACGGCATAGATTCGGTATACGCCGATTCGGTACGGGGCGCGGAAATCGCCGTTTCCCATCTGATAGATGTGGGGTGCAGGCATATAGGCCATATCACAGGCCCAATATTTTTTACCATTTCCCAGGACAGGATAAGCGGATACAAAAACGCCATGCAGCGCAACGGCCTTGAAGTGAACGAGGCAAAGATGATCGCCTATGGAGACTACACCCATAAAAGCGGGTATCTTGCCATGAAACAGCTGCTCCAAAAGATGCCCGACATTGACGGTGTTTTTGCCGCCAACGACCAAATGTCCGTAGGCGCCCTTAAAGCCTTATCGGAGGCAAAAAAACGGGTCCCCGAAGACATAAAGATGATTGGCTATGACGATGTTTTTATTGCCAGCGTGATGGAACCTTCCCTGTCCACCATCCATATTCAAAAACACTTCATAGGCAAAAAAGCGGCGGAACTGCTGCTTGAACAGATAGAAGATGCCGAAAACATACAGCGGGGCGCCACCGTGGAGATAGAGCCCAAGCTGATCATCCGGCGCTCAACGGTCAAAAACGCGCCGGATGACTGGATCCTCGTGGACTGGTAAAACTAAAACACCGCCGCCGCGGATCGAGGCGGAATAGTTATGCTGCCGCTTATATTTTGGGGAACCGTATCGTCAACCAAACGGTACATTGCCGGCGCTCCTGAGTCAAATTTCGGCGTAAGGGTCACGGGCTTATCCTCATAGTTGCAGATAACCATTCCCGTTTTCCCATTGGTCCCGGCGAAGACCGAATAGGTGGAATAGACGGTTTCGTCTGAGACGCTCACGCTGCCTCCCAGCTTATCCCTGAATTCCCCATCCCAGAAATATTCCCGCATTTCAGTACGCAGAGCATCCATTTTCGCGCCATAGGCGGTGGTATCGGGAAAATCCGACGGCATTCCTTTAAAATTGAAAGGTTCATAGCTTATGATGTACCGGTTCATCAGACATTGATTGATCATGTTCCTGTCGTTAAAGCCAACCACCGCAGTCATAATTGCCCCCTGAGGACGCATAAACCGGGATGTCGGTTTATGATCCGGCTTCCATGTTCTGGTGTACGAAAGGTGGTAGTAATTGTGCTGGAAATCGTAAATTGCTTCTCCGGCAATGAGAAACTCTTTTCCGTTAAGGGCCTTGCGGAACTCGCCGATCAATACTTCGTCATTACTGTAAGTCGGCGCACCATAGCGGTGTCCGTGGGAGGTATCAAAACAGCAGAGCGTGGGACTATGATGCAGACATTCATCGTAAAGCATCCCCGCGGCGCCAAGATCCACCACCTTTTTGAATTCCCTCTTGCAAATTTCGATATATTCCTTGCTGGCAAAACACATGGGTATGAGACGCCGGGTATTGATATCCATGAGCTGGGTAGCCGTATGGTACTGATAGCCCGGATGCATATAATAACCGCCATAAGGATCTTTTATCGCAAGGGGTTCAAATTCGGTTTTAAAATTTTCCAGAGACCGGTCCGCCCAGACAAATTTTGAAAAAAGCACCACCTTGACTCCCATGGCGTGGATCTTCGCGATGGCGTCCCGCAGTTCCTCCCAGGTACCCAGGCGCGGGTCCGGATCGTGGTAGGGATTACCCCGATCCTGACCGCCATTATTCCAGCCCACAAGCTGAATTGCCTTTATACCGTGTTTTACGCAGTCTTCACCGATTTTCGGCAGATCCGTATAGCGTACCCGCAGTTCGTCGTCCGGCGCGTTAATATGGATCTGGAGCCACGCGTGGGGATTTTTGGCCCATTCGGGCATATCGCCGGGCAGTTTGTTCCATTCTTTACTTATTCTGGTATAACAGGACAGGCCTGAATTCCAGTCCCCCTTATACGCCTCAACACTGAAGGGCAGCAAATTAAAAGTTGATCCCGGCGCTACATAGGGAAAATGAACCGGCCCAAACCGGGTATACACATCCCAGGAACCTATTTTATCCGTATCGGGAACCCGGCTGGTGATGCTCTCCGAATATCCCGGATGCAGTTCCGCCATCCATGTGGTAGCCTCAATACGCCGTTCCGTTATTCCGATATATATACCATTCCCCTTATCATCAGCTATTAACGCAAAGGGATATATAGGAGCCGTTGCCATACCGCCACCGGTAATAATTGTAGGATAATCATCACCATAGTATCCTTTTGTATTTGGAAAAGTAGGATACAGGGAATATTCAGCCATATCCGAATAATTACCATGGCTCAAGGATAGACTCTTGCAACTTTCAGGCCGTTTCAAGTCGCCAAAATACGGATAATAAACATTTTCAACATAGACAAGATCGTTATTAACGATGTTCATGGAAAACACCGCCTGATCGTTCTTTATCTCGCACAGGGTAGTTATGGTAATATTGTGCCGCCCGCCGTGTTCTGACGTTATTCCTTTCCAAACAAAAGAGACACTTTTATCTGTCTGCCTGCATTCAGGTTTTTGCTGTAAATGCCCCCAGGCGTTGTTGTTACGCCGCCCTTCCAGAGGGAGCATAAGGCGCCATGAGAGCCCAAGCTGTTCCCGGTCGATCAACGGCCAGGAGGATAATTTTGAGTAGAGTTGAACCAAAGAGCCGTTTGATTCATCAAACCCAACCGTCAGTGAAGTTGTTTCCAGTTTAAGCATAGTAATTTTCCTCCGTAAATAATAAAATTACGCAATATCCTCAATCTGTTTATTGCGGTATTTTTCTATTCTCATACGTAAAGATGATACAAAGATTAACATCTACATGACGAATACCGGGATCAAGACCAAGATCTACATCCCATCGGCTTCCCTTGGGAAGTCCTTCTTTTTCCCACCTGTCAATAGTTTCGGGCCAGGGACCAAAATAAAAGGACAAAGGCTGGCGGTCGATATCTTTCATCAGAACAGTATTGATTATTCTTGTGCGGCTCTTCATATATTATCCCCCAGCATAAATTTTTACTATTAGATCCGTCGATTCCTCCCAAGTATTCAGATACGAATCAGCGTATTAAGGAATATCAATACATTGTTTCAGCAATACGCCTCGTTATATCAACTATTTTTCGTGTTTTTCCGATGTTGCCATGCAGTGAATAAATATCCCGAAAGATGAACTCAGTTTTGCATTTTCCTTTGCAAATCTCTGCGGTTCGTTTTATATATGATGTAAATAATTCTTCATCAAATTCAGCTTTTATTCCAGTAAAATTTGGCGAAGGCTTCCTTGAATAGATGATTTTTTTCCCGGTTAACCGATCGGCCATAGCCCCTTCATCGCACCAATTTGATATGGATATTTTTCGTAAATTTGAAATACGTGAAAGACTTTTATCCCAAATGCCGTGTACTGGTTCACAGCATCCCCAATACAAGAGACCAAATTCTTTTGAAAGTTCCTCAAAGGAAGAATAAAAGTATTCATGAAAATGTTCTGGTGATATTCCGACAGCTTCTTGACCTGACAAAAAACCCCAGGTGTCAATGGAACGGACAGTACCCGCATACGATGACGCAGGAAGTTCATCGGTAAAGCAGTAACTTCCCGAACCCATATAATCGTTGTTATTATTGATTGTTATAAGTTTATTTTCTTCCTGCCACCGCAAGCATCTTTTTATATCATCCGTGATCAATTTAATGACATATTTAAATTTATCTGATTCAGAAATCATTGCTGTAAACATATTTTCCATACCCATCATATTTAAAAGAATAGCAGGAGGATTATTAGACCATACATTAAAGCCGTTTTTGTATACAACAGGAAGAATGCCATCTAAAATGTCAGAAACAATATTCTCATATTCTTCGGTTTTCTCCTTATTATAGAAAAACACAGAAGGTTTGATAATTGGCAATCCTTCCTCTATCGTTTCAAATATTGGATTCAAATGAAAACCGACCGAATTATCAGCATAGCTGCAATTTATTTTTAATCCTAAAAAATCAACATCAATATCAAAATACACAGGAAAAAAATCAGGTACAACTTTATCATCATCAAATATTTCATAAGCGGCGATTACCTGATTGATTTGTCGTTCAATACTTACGGCCACAGGATGAGAACAGAATTGTTTAGGCAATATGTCATTGATAAATGTACCTTCTTCCATAACAACCATAGGCCGCACTCCCGATACTTTGTTATGGAGATACCATAATGTCTTTCTCTCATCCATTACGGGTAATTTTGAATATTCCAATTGCTTTTTTGCCAATTCCCTTAAATGAGCAATTTCCACCTTTGAAATAGGAGGGCAAGAAATAGTTTTTGTTTCAGACATGGTTTTATCCTTTCACGCTCCCGAGTACAAGACCAGTGGTGAAGTATCTTTGAAGAAAAGGATAAACCACCATCATTGGAACCGCACCCAAGAATAACTGGGCTGCTCTTCCGGTTCGCGCGCTCATCATTCCGAGCAAGCGTGTATAATCAATACCGCTAAATCGCATCATTTCCTCTATTGATGTGAGCAGAGTTTGCAGGTAACTTTGAAGAGGATAGTTTTCAGGCCGGTTCATAAATATAATACCACCAAACCAATCGTTCCAGTGCCCTACAATGCAAAACAGGCCGACGGTAGCAAGAGCCGGTTTTAGAAGCGGCAATATTACCCTTATTAAGCGTGAAAAGACACCGGCGCCATCTATGATAGCAGCCTCTTCAATATCCTGTGGCATCTGTCTGATAAAATTCATAAGAATAACCATTGTGCCTACCGGTAATGCGCCTGGTAATACAAGGGCCCATAAACTATCTATCAACTTTAGTTTAACTACAACAATATACAGGGGGATCAAGCCACCGCTTATTATTATAGTAACTAAAAAATAAACCATGTATATATTCCTCCATCGAAAATGTTCTTTGTTTTTTGCTAAAGGATATGCGGCACATATCATCATTGTTATATTAATACTAACTCCAAGTATTACCCTTTTAATTGATACCCAGAGAGCAACAAAAAATTTTCCGCCTTTTACCGCAAATTCATAAGATGAAAGAGTAAATTCAACAGGCCAAAACAATACCCTTCCAGCCGAGACAGGAGCACTTCCTGAAAAAGAAATTGCTAAAAGGTTGATAAAAGGTAAAAGACAAACAAAACCAGTACTTACCAAAAGTAAATAATCAAACAACAAAAATAGTTTTCGGGATGTACTTATATATTTAATCATCCTTTTCTCCTAAAATACTCTATATCCTGCCAGTTTATCGGCCATAACTTGTGAAGTGATTATCAGAATAGCGGAGACAGCTGACTTAAAAAGTCCAACGGCAGCGCCGATGGAATACTGTGCCTGTTGTATTCCCATACGATAGACGAAAGTATCAATGATGTCACCAGTAGAATAAACTGCTGGTGAATAAAGATTATATATCTGATCAAATCCCGCATTCAGTACACTGCCTAATGAAAGGACGCTCATAAGAACAATGGTTGGGGTTATCATCGGAAGAGTAATATAAATTGTTTGTTTCCAGCGGTTAGCTCCATCCACTAGTGAGGCTTCATATAAACCAGGATCAATACCGGTAAGAGCCGCCAGGTAAACGACTGTACCAAAGCCGAAATTTTTCCATATATCAGTCACAACCATAGTCCACGGGAATATTGTCGGTTTGCTCAAAAATTGTACGGGTTCAAAACCTATCGCCTGTATAGCCCTATTAACAATACCATCCAGGGAAAGTATGTCTATTAATATACCCGCCATTATTACCCATGACAAAAAATGGGGGAGATAAATAAGAGTTTGGAATATTCTCTTAAATCGCAAAAAACTGATTTCATTTAAAAGTAACGCAAATGATACAGGAATAATGATGCCGCCAATAATTTTCATAACAGCAATATAAAGAGTATTCCAGACCGTTTCAACAAAATGAAATTGTGAAAATATTTGTCTGAAATTATATAAGCCTGCCCATGGAGAAGAAAACCCACGGACAACATTGAACTTTTGAAAGGCTATAACCACTCCATACACAGGTATGTATGAGAAAATAAAAACAACAATTACACATGGCAGAAGTAACAAGTGGTAAGACCATTCTCGTTTAAAGGCGGATAATGAAAAAAGAGAATTGTTCTTCATAATAAACCTTCCAATGACAGACCACCCACCTCCCTTAAAAGATGGGCGGTTAATAGTCCTATTTAGTTGTACTCTCTGTTCATCGCTCTTGTTTGAGCATCGCCCCCTGAATTTTTCCATTGATTTACAAGTTCATCAAAATAAGACACAGGTCTTTCACCAGTGATAATCTTTATAAAACCTTCCTTGAGCATATCGTCCAATGTAGTTCCATATACAGCAACGTCTTCAGGAACAGGCCCCATTAAGCGGTTCAAAATAAAACGGTTATCATTAACCACTTTTATATTTGAGTTATAAGCGCAAAAATCCGCATAACCTTGAAGCCAGTTTCCCACACCGGTCGCATCACCCTTTGTAACCCACTCATGAGCAGACATGTATTTTGTATAGGACATTGTATTTGTAAATACCGAAGTATCACCGGTTTTTACTGCCTTTTGAATCTCTTCATAGTTGCTTATTTCGTCAATCGGATTATTAAGCCTGAACATCCTCAAGGTATGAAGTCCTGCTTTTACCAAGATATCATCAGCCTCCTTGAAGGTTATGATTTTCTGTGTTATCGCGTCACGAGCTATATATAAAATATAACTCGTGCATTTGACAGCGGCGTCAATGTTTTTGGAGTTTTTATTTATGACATTATAACCGCCATTATCGAATGGAAGAGGATGAACAGGCGGCTTCCCATCAACAGAGGGGAGCTCATACGCCTCAAAATAAGCATCTTTTCCAAGGTTATTAACTATATCCGTTCCATTTGCGTAACCCCACCAATTTGCAAGGATTTGAACGCCAAACCTGCCTGAAATAAGATCTTGCCTTACCGCATCGGAATCCATGGACATAAAATCCTTTTTAATATATCCCTTTCTATACCAGTCAGCGAAGGTGGTTAAAATAGCTTTCATTCCAGGCTGAATCCCGCCATGCACAATGGAACCATCCGTAGCGGTAATCCACGTATTGGGATATACACCAAAAGACGGGCCCATATAATATAACTCATCAAGATTTTTATTCAAAGGCATCCCATAGGTTCCGGGATTATTTTTCATAAAAACGGCCATAATATTTTCTAATTCCGAAACAGTTTTGGGTACGGATATTTTGGCCGCTTCTTTCCAATCATGTCTGAGCCAGATATTCATCGGTTTATCTATGGTCCCATATCCAAATTGGGGGATACCGACAAGTCTTCCGTTTCTTTTGGCAGTATCAAGAATAGAGGGAGAAAATGCAAATATACTTTTTATAGTATCAGAGGCATTATTCTCAATGTAATCCGTAATATCAGCGGTTGCATTGGCATCAACCAATTGTCTGAATTGAACAGCATTAGCTTCAAACACGTCAGGAAGTTGCCCGGAAGCAATGGCGAGATTTAATCTCGTAGTATATTCCGTAGTTGGACTTATCCAATCTGTAACGATATCAATATTAAGGTCTCTTTTTATTATCCTTGTCCATTCGTTCTTTGAAGGATCGTCACCGCTAGGAAAATTAACAGAACCGTCAGGGTAATTTACTACGTGAAGCGTAACCGGTTGATCGTATTTTACCATCCAGTAATTTGGACCTGATGTTCTTTTTCCATAATCAACGGCTGCCGAACTTTTTGCCTGTGATTGATTTTGGCCGCCCGAAAACACAAAGACGGTAACAAACAGGAAAATGAATGATGAAACTAAAAATCTTCTCATGATTTACCCCCAAGCTTAATAATACAGACATATGTCTATATTTTTATAGATCAAAGTGGATACTCCCACTTTAATAACATATATACGCTGGCTGACCAAGTATAACCGGGCGCACGGAATCCCTTCCCGGTCAACGCATCAAAATTTTCGTAATTGCCCTTGGCAACATTTGCCGAAAGATGTATATAACGCTGCGCTAGACTTTCCGCAAAATCAGGATAACCTCCTCGCCTTAAACCATCAACAATAATGTAGGTTGACGGAGCCCAGATTGGTCCTCGCCAATAACCGTCACTTTCATAACGGGGACTATCAGGAGCCTCGGTAGCAAGGCCATATTCGGTAAGGAACCGGTTCTTCAGGGCTGCAACTTCAACAGCCATTTTGTCATCTCCAAGATATTCCCCAAGAACAACAGGGAGATGGGTCTGAAGGCTTGAGGGAAAGGGAACATAATCTCTTCCGTGACTGCGAAGAGCTACAAAGTGATCCTCCTTCCAACATAGATTAAACAGATTTTGCAACAGGGCCGATGATTTCTCTTCCCATGCTGTTTTTTCACCAGACATTTTCAGCTTTCCGGCTATCCTTGAAAGAGTACGCATTTGAAGGAAAATGTAAGCCGACAGATCAGGTGCCGTAACATAATAACCATTATCAAAAAGTGAGGAATTGTCCCATCCGGAATCGTTTCCATGTGCATAACAGGGAAGCCCATTATGATCTTCATCCCTGTAAACAAACCACCAATTGAGTTGTTTTTCCAAGCCATCGTATACTGTTTTGAGAATATCATTAGGGTATTCAAATTTATCCATCAACTTTCCAAAACACCATCCATGAACCGGGGGTTTTGTAAAATTCCAGAGTAATTCCATTCCTGGGTTCAACAGATCAGGGAGAGCACCATTTTCATTCTGTAAATAAAACGGTGCCATAAACTGATCCAAAGCTTCTTTTGGGCCCAGACCGGCCATAGCGAGGGCGTTGAAACAATGATCCCATGACCAAACCGCTGTCATTGTTTTTTTGGACATTACCATAACATCATTACGGTATATATCTCGTGCATGAACATAACTGGACCACAAGTTATACCACGTGACGAGATTAAATTCCAATTCTTCATCTGTTTTATGTGAAGTTGGAGGCATTTTCCCCAAAAATGTCTCCCATTCAGCCTTTATTACACTTATTTCTTTTTGAGTCTCAATGGGCAAGGGTATCGACGGTGATTCAACTGCTGAAAGTTTAACCGCGCCAAGAATACGTCCATCCTGACAACTTACAGAAAATTCATTTTTGTGATTGACCGGAGCACCATTCCATTGCCAAACGTCGGTATTAACATATCTACCAGTCATTGAGCCCGACCCCTTCTCTAGCACAAACAAGATATGCAATCTTATTCCTGTTTCTATAATACGGAAAGCATGGTCTCCATCCTCAATGCCATAACTTCCGGGCGAGGCATCATCCATGGCTTTAAAATATAAATTAAGACCATGGGAATCAAAGGCTATGGTTTCATCATCCCTTATGTATAGCGTGACCTCTCCCTCAGGCGATATAAGCCGGACATATTCAGGAAATGCTTCAATTTGATAATTTACAGCACGACCTTCCTTGAGGATATACATCTCAAGGGCCCGATCTTGAAATGGGCGGCTTCTAACGTTATGTATAATAAGGCTTTTTCTCCCCTCCTCTGCGGTTAAGGCTACATACGCACCATAACGACTAAAGGGTATATTGTTGATATTTACATTCATCTATATCCTCCACAATATACATATATTGATCTCTGCAGAAAACCTTCCTGAAAAATATATTAGAAAAACGTTTCTCTGAAAAAACAATAACACGCAATATTTCACCTGTCAACAGAAATTTTTATTATTTTACGAATTTTTGTTGTTTTTCAGTCGTATAAAAACTTACCGACGAACCCAGAAGCAAGCCCCTGAGTATGAACCTCGCTCCGCCTGTGGGTGAGAATCAAAATAGTCATACATATTGACCAGAATTTCTCTTGAACAACAGCTTTACGACCCGGTTTCTCCTTCATTTTCGGCCCTTTTATTGCCCATTAGCCGTTCTTTAAGGGCCTCTATCGTATAACCTGAATTGATAAGCTCCAATATTTCCTCCCGAGCCTCCTCCTGCCAAACCGCTTTGGCGTCATCCCAATTCCATTCCGTATATAACATGTTCATCACCTCCGAACCATGCTCTAATAGAAATTTACTCAATATGTTGTGCTTAATACAGTACTCCATTGCCCGTTTCATCGCCTCTTCCAGGGGCATTGTCTTCTGATGTTCCCTCACCCGGGCAATAAACGTGCTGTACCCTTCCAGTTTTTCACATCCCTTCACTATCCCTTCGTTATGCCCCGGATTGATATTGTATACCTTTACCTTAAGCTCAAGATCAGGCAGAATAATTTCACCTCCCAGACGCTCAAAAGCATCGGCAAGCTTCAGCACTTGCTGGTCCGGACAGGGTCTTACACCATTATAGAGCACAAAAAACTCAGGACGAGGAATCTTAATCAACCAACCCCGCGCAATGCGATTAATTGACATAAAGATCTTTATACATCTATAATTCGAAATTGAATAAGAAAAACGTTTTTCGATGCATTGTCTTAAAAGGAGCTATACCATGTCCAATCGATCATTAATAGAGCAAACCTTTGAATCCGGCGAAGGTATCTTCCGCCTGAATCCGGTATTTGTCCCCAGGCCCTTTGGTAAGGCCGGAAGGCGGCTGAAACTGCACCCCGACGACTACTATGCTCTGGGTTTGGAGCGGGGTTCCATCAAGGAACGGTGGTTTTCTTCAACTATTGCGGCCCAAAACGGGGCTTTGGCCGCCGCGGACGAGGGGATGAGCTATGTGGCGGTGAGCTATGACTCGGATGAGAAATTCACCCTTAGAGAGGCGATAGATACCCTGGGCGCCGGTATTGTCGGGGAAAACCTGATGCAAAAGTACGGCGGCTGGCCCATGTACTCCAAGTTTTTCGACTTCAACAATCCCCTCTTTCATCATGTACACCTCATGTTTGAGCACGCGAAGAAGGTCGGTAAGCTGGGAAAGCCGGAATCCTACTACTTTCCCAAGCAGTTGAACAACCATAATGGGGAATTCAACGCTACCTATTTCGGTTTTGATCCCGATACAAAACCGGAAGCGGTAAAACAGCGGCTCCGGGATTACAATAAGGGGGATACCCGGATCACCGAGCTCTCCAGGGCCTACCGGGTGGAGTTGGGGACGGGCTGGTATACTCCGGCGGGAGTCATCCATGCCCCGGCGTCGGTTCTGACCTACGAGCCTCAGTGGAATTCGGATGTAAATTCCGTCCAGGAGAATGTGGTGTCCGGGGAGATCTACCCCCGGGACTTCCTCGTAGCCGAATGTCCCCCGGATAAAAAGGACGATATCGACTATATCTTCGGCCTTTTAGACTGGGAGAAAAACATCGATCCCAACTACAAGAAGCACTACTTCCGCCCTCCGGTAACCGTTTTTTCCGGCAAGACCCACACGGAGAAGTGGGTTTCCTACGCCAACGAGTATTTCGGCGCCAAGGAGCTTAGCGTTGAGCCGGGCCAGCAGGTCACCGTCAGGGACGGCGCCGCCTATGGGCTCATCTGTATCCAGGGGAGGGGAACCCTGGGCAGGTTTATCTGCGAGGCGCCCACTCTCCTGCGGTTCGGCGCCCAGAGTACCGATGAGTTTTTTGTGTCCGAACCGGCGGCAAAGAGGGGGGTAGCCATTACCAATCACAGTCCGGTGGAATCCCTGGTGATGCTGAAGCACTTCGGGCCTAATCACCCTGATATGCCCAAAACGGTCCCGGTAGACGCTGCTTTCTGAGGAGTCCTATACTGTAAACTGTAAGGAGGCGGCTATGGAACGGTATGTTCTTGGGATCGATAACGGTGGGACTCTTATCAAGGCGGCTCTCTTTACGGAGACCGGCAGGGAACTGGCGGTGGCCTCCCGTCCGACGGTGGTGCTTAGCCCCCGGCCGGGTTATACCGAACGGGACATGGAAGAACTCTGGGAACAGAACTGCGCCTGTATCCGGGAGGTTCTGGCAAAGGGCAGAACCGATTTCGGTGTAGACTCCCGGGCTGTAGCCGGGGTCGGGGTATGCGGCCACGGTAAGGGGCTCTACGCCTGGGGCAAAAACGGGAAACCGGCCGGTAACGGCATTATCTCCACCGACAACCGGGCCTGGCAGTACCCGGAACAATGGAAAAAAACGGGGATCTTTGATCGCCTCTATCCCCGGCTTTGCCAGCAGATCATGGCATGCCAGCCCGTTTCCCTCCTGGCCTGGATGAAGGAACACGAAAGGCGGATCTACGATTCAATCCAATGGGTTTTCTCGGTGACCGACTATATCCGTTTCCGGCTTACCGGGGAGGCGTGGAGCGAGGCCACCAATATCTCCGGTTCGGGATTGATGAACCTCCGGGACACCCGGATAGACCCCGACATGCTGGAGGCTTTTGGAATAGGGGAAGCCGCCGCCATGATCCCTCCGGTTCGGTACTCCGGTGAAACCTGCGGCACGGTCAGCGCTGAAACGGCCCGCCTCACCGGCTTGGGGCCCGGTACACCCGTGGCCGGGGGGATGTTCGACATCGACGCCTGCGCCATCGCCATGTCCATTACCGAATCTGAACAGTTCTGTACCATCACCGGAACCTGGAGCATCAACGAATTTATCGCCTCCGCGCCGGTCACCGGAACCTGTATCGCCATGAATTCTCTCTACGCCATTCCGGGCTGGTATCTCCTGGAAGAATCCAGCGCCACCGGCGCGGGCAACCTGGAGTGGCTTATCCAAAACAGCTTCGAAAACGAGGCGGTTCCGGAAGGCACAAAACTCTATGCCTACCTTGATAAACGGGCCGCGGAGGTCCCGCCCGGGGACTGCGACGTGTACTTTCTTCCCTTCCTCTACGGTTCAAACCGGCATCCCCTGGCAAAGGGGAGCTTTATCGGGCTGACCAGCTTTCATACCAAGTTTCACCTGCTCCGGGCGGTATACGAAGGGGTGGCATTTTCCGCCAAAAGTCATATCGATAAGCTGCTGTCGGTACGTAAGCCGCCCGGGGCCGTGCGGCTGGCGGGAGGAGCGGCGAATTCGGCCCTCTGGGTTCAGATATTCGCGGATGTGCTGGAACTGCCCGTGGAAACCGTCACCGGTGTCAAGGAGTTGGGCGCCCTGGGCGCGGGCATGGCAGCGACACTTGCCGCGGGGATCTACCGGGACTACCGGGAAGCCGCGGCGGCCATGGTACGGATTTCGCCGCCGGTTCTTCCGAACCGGGATCTTTTTCCGGTATACCGGCAGAAATACGAAAAATACGCCGCGATCTGCGAAGCCCTGGACAGGGTCTGGAACCGTTTTGAGGTATAGGCCGGTGAAGTCTGTAAAGGAGCGGCCATGAAACCCGGGCAGGGGATCGTTCCCCCCTACCTGCTGGGCCTGTATGAGAAAAGCATGCCCGGTACCCTCAGCCTCAGACAAAAATTGGGGGAGGCGAAAAACGCCGGTTTTGATTACCTGGAACTTTCGATAGACGAAAGCGACGAAAAGCTGGCCCGGCTTGGCTGGAAGGAAGACGAGTTGGTGATCCTGCGCCGGGACATGGCGGAAAAGGGGATCCCCATCCGCTCAATATGCCTCAGCGCCCACCGCCGTTTCCCCCTGGGTGACCCGGATCCCGCGGTTCAGCGGAAGAGTCTGGCAATCATGGAGGAGGCAATCGCCCTGGCCGCCCGGTTGGGGGCGCGGATCATCCAGATTGCAGGCTAC
Source organism: Treponema sp. (assembly GCA_031265435.1). GTDB lineage: Bacteria > Spirochaetota > Spirochaetia > Treponematales > Breznakiellaceae > JAIRNJ01. The sequence goes on along the minus strand of JAISCR010000033.1, from coordinate 50,898 downwards.
GATGTCTACTACAAGCCTCCGGATGAACACAGCCGGACGGCCTTTGCTGATAACCTGGAACTCTGCGCCGCTATGGCCGCCCGGGAAGGGGTAATCCTGGCCTTCGAGACCATGGAGACTCCCTTTATGGATACGGTGGAAAAGGCCGTGTACTGGGTCAGGCGTTTCCCCTCCCCCTACCTGCAGGTATACCCGGACATCGGCAATATCACCAACGCCGCCCTGCTCTACGGTTCGCCGGTATCCGCGGATCTGGAACAGGGCGCCGGGCATATCGCGGCGCTGCACCTCAAAGAAACAAGGCCCGGCGTCTACCGGGAAGTTCCCTACGGAACCGGACACGTCGATTTTACCGAGGCGGCTGCAACCGCCCTCCGCCTGGGGGTGCGCCTCTTTGTCGGAGAATTCTGGTATACCGGCGCGGAAAACTGGCGGGAGACCCTGGGAGAGAACAACCGGTTCCTCAGAAAAGCCCTGGACGCCGGTCTTTCAGCCTTAAATCATATTTTTCTCTAGCCCCTAAAAAACATCGATCAGGGAACAGAAATCGTTTCTCCGGCCAAGCATTTCAAGATACAGGGACGTTACGCCCCGGTGGTGGGTTTCGTGGTTCAAAAAGTGCAGCACACAGCCGCCGAGAACACGTTCGTAGGACGCTCCTTCCGAATCGGTATACTTTAATATTCCTTCCATATCGGAATCGTTCAGTTCCGAAATAAAGGCGGTGATCTTATCGTCCAGTTCCGGCCGTTTGGAAAGGTATTCGCCTGAATCTTCAAAGAGAAGTTCCGAGAAGGAATAGGGCTTGTCAAAAAAAGGGCCTTTCAGGGTTGAAAAATCCCGGTAGTTTCTGAAACGCGTGAGCCAGTTGAAGTCGCATATATAGAGATGTGAACAGATACCCCGGACAGACTTGAAATAGCCGCCCAGATCCCTATCCCATTCCTGCGGGTTCAGGGTTTTTATAATACCGTCCATAGTTTCATTGACCATCTTATTGTATCCGGCAAAGAGATTAGCCGCGTCTTTGTACATATTCGCCTCCTTACAAGTTGTATCGGCGTGTTCCGAAAAACCGCACGTTTTTGGAACAGGCTCAACTCTGTGTAAGTATACCACAATGACGGAGAAAATCCTCAAAATACGGAGGAAGGGGGGCGGAAACATCGAGGTCGAAACCTGCCAGGGCGGGCGGGAAGATCAGGCGGGAGGCGTGGAGGAGGAGACGTCTGAGGCCCGCTTCTTTACGGAAAAAACGGTTCAGACTGAAGTTGCCGTACTTGTCGTCCCCCAGAACCGGAGTTCCCGTCATTGCAAGATGGCGGCGGATCTGGTGTATCCTGCCGGTGCTCAGTTCCAGTTCCAGGAGAGAGCAGGATTCACCGGCACAGAGGCCCCCGCCACGCAGTCTGAAAAAGGTTTCCGAGGCCCTGGATTTGCCCCGATTTTCCAGATCCAGGCGAATGCCGCCCTTTTCCGCCCCGGGATTCCCCGCACAGCAGGCAAGGTAACGCTTTACCATGCCGTTTTCTTTCCGCGCGGCAAAGATTCCGGCAAAGAGGGAGGCCGCTTCACGGTTTTTTGCCACGAGTATGAGACCTGAGGTATCCTTATCAAGCCGGTGCACCAGGTTGAGGGGACGGCCGTATTCCTGTTCAAGAAGACGGTCAAGTGAATTTTTTATCCCCTCCCCGCCCTGAACCGCGAGACCGGCAGGTTTATTGAGCACGAGACAGAGATCATTTTCAAAAAGTATTTCCAGATTCTTCAATGTTTTATATCTATCTTTCCCTTCTTCTTTCCCCGGGGCCTTTTTTTACCGAAAATCAAACTATGAAGACAACAAAAGTCCTGCTCTCGTTCATATTTATTATAAACATCTTACCTCTCTTTGCAGAACCCCTGAATTCTCCCACCTGGGGATTCAGAATTGACCTGCCTCCGGATTACCGGCATTCGGGAGGAGACGGGAAAAACCGTTTTTCCTTTACATCGGAAACGGGTCTTGTCTTTGACTTGGCAGTATACCAGGGAAATTATGCTTCGGTTGAAGAGGCGGCTTCCGATGCGGGCAGGCGTCTGGGAAACAGGGGTGAAAACGCTTCGTTTGATTACCACGGAAAAAAAGCGGTGATGATGCAGCTTGACTTTACGGATAACGCGGACAAAAACAGCCGCAAGACGGGCTGGGGGCTTTCGATAGAGATGGCAAAGCCTGAAACGGAGAGGGCCGCTTCCGGCAGTCCGCCCCTGCTTCTCGCCCTTTCCTACGGACATGAGGGGGACGACAGCCTTGAACTCCTCAAACTTTCCGTTCTGGATTCCCTCTCCCCCTCCGCTACGGAGAGGCGCTACCCCGGCCCGGTGAGCGACTTTAGTTATCCCCGCGGTAAAAAGGTTATGAAGGCCATTGCGGGAACGTATCTGGACGCGCAGTTCGGGGAAAACGACGCGGAGGCGTCTCAGTCTCTGGTAGACCGGGAATTCGCGGTTCTGAAACGCTATGCCGCGTCCGGCCGGTGGCAGGAAGCCTGGATCCGTTTCTACAGGGCAATCTACCGTGATTCATGGGAACGGCTCATCGACGCGTCCTTTCAGCTTGAACGTTTGTGGAATACAGGTTCCCCCGAAACAGACCCGGCCGGGGATGATGATATTGATATACAAAACCGGGCATTTGCCGGCCTTGCCCTGGAATGGGTACAGAGTTTTATCTATGAACGGGATCTTATGGGCAGCGATTTTGTGAATCTGGTAACCGCCATTCAGGAAGGCCGGGGCGACTGCGACAGCAGGGCCATGCTCTGGTCAATCATAATGGCCCAGGGCTGTATACCCTCAGGGGTCATGGTTTCCCGTGATTACAGCCATGCCATGGGCCTTGCGGACCTGAAAGGCTCAGGCGCGCGTTTCCCCGGCGGAAAGAACTATATGGTTGCGGAGACCACTACCCATGTGTCCATAGGCATGATAGCCCGGGAACAGAGCGATATAGCGCAGTGGCTGGCGGTCATGTTTGAGTGAGGGGGACTTATCCGGCTTTCGGAAATGAGCCGCCAATGTTTGACGATTTTGGGGAGAAAGGGTATATTTGGGTAGGAGTAAACTATGGCAGGAACACCGGCGAAGGGACTGACCTTTAAAGACGTCTGGGCAATGTTTCAGGAAACGGACAAGAAGTTCAAGGAAACAGACAAGCAGATTCAGGAAACGGCCCGGGAGGTTAAGGAAACGGCCCGGGAGGTTAGGAAAACGTCCCAGGAGATTAGGAAATTGTCGAAAAACATGGGCGGCATGAACCGATCCCTGGGGGAGCTTATCGAAACCCTTATGGCGGGAAGGCTCTGGGAGAAGTTTCCCGCCTACAACTTCAACCGGATTTTCCAACGTATCAAACTGCTGGATAAAAATAAAATACCGCTTACCGAAATCGACATTCTGCTTTCCGATGATGACTGGGCAATGGCGGTGGAGGTGAAACGTGAACCCGACAAAGAGGATGTAGAGCATCACCTTAAACGCATGGAGCTGATGCGGGAATACACGATAAGAGAAATAAGCGGGAAAAAACTTCTTGGCGCAATAGCCGGTGGGGTGGTAAGCCCCGAAGTACGGGCCTGTGCACAGAAAAGCGGTCTTTTTGTACATGAGCTGAACGGCGAGCAGGTAAGCCTCCTTGAATCGCCTGAGGGTTTCGTGCCGCTGGAGGGCTAAAATCGAAAAAATAGGAGAAAACGAGGCCTTGTACCGGAACTTATTCGACTTTTTCGACGTAGCGGTTAAAATTTCTTCCAAAACGTGGTAGTTTCCCGGAACATGAAAGTAAATGACCTTGCCCTGGGTTTTATTCTGTCAGCAAGTCATAGACTTCCCGGGTTGACTGAGCCTTTAAGAGGGAGTCCCGCAGTTCCCGGTTTTTCAGTCTGGCGCTGAAGAAGGAAAGGGTCTGCAGATAGTAGGTATGCTGGTTAAAGGCGGCCGCTATCATGAAGATAAGCCGTACCGGTTCATCATCCAGGGTGCTGAAATCCGAAATGAGCGTATGGCTTATCCCGACCGACACCACAAGGTCTGTTACCGAAGCGAGTCTGACATGGGGAATGGCGATTCCCCGCCCTATGGCTGTGCTCATCAGTTCATCCCGTTTGAGAATTTCCTGGCCCAATTCCTGACGGTTCTTTACCTGGGGCGCAAGGGCAAGGTTATCCGCCAGGGCAAGAAGCGCGTCCCGTTTATGTGAATAGTCAAGAAAGAGGATTCTGTCCGGCGAGATGATGCTGTCCAGATGGACTGCCGCCGGCTGGGTATCGAACCTGTGGCCGGAAAGCCGGTCATCGACCCATTTTTCGATGTCCGATTTTTTGAAACGCCACACCGTACCGATCTTGCCGGAAGGTATCTCGCCCTTTTGGGCCCAGTCATACACGGTACGTTCCGAAACCCGCAGGTATTTGGCAACTTCTTCGATTGTCAGAATATCATCATCAATCATCAGCATAATTCTGTAACAAATGTCAAAAAATGTCAACAAACCGGAACAAAAACCCAAAACGGCCTAAACGACCCTGCATGCACATACTGCAGGGGGAAATCCGTATTCGGCCTATTCCGGCAGTTCAAGGGGATTATTGGCGGGCAGGAGATCTCCAATCGTGGTATCCACCAGGGCAGGCCCGGAACTTCCGAAGCGGACAGGTGCGGCGGGAGGCATGAATTCCGCAAGTACCTGCCTGCAGGCGCCGCAGGGCGCGACGGGGTTCTTCGAATCAAGCCCGACTATTGCCGCGGCCCTGAAGGCCCTGTAACCCATGCTCACCGCCCGGACAACGGCGCTTCTTTCCGCACAGATGGTCAGGCCGAAGGAAACGTTTTCTACATTACATCCGGTGATCACGGAACCGTCTTCCGTAAGAAGAGCCGCGCCGACCCGGAACCGCGAATAGGGCGCATAGGCCTTAAGAGCCGCATCTTTGGCCTCTCTGAAGAGGTCGTCCATTGAAATTTCGTTCATAAGCTATCATAATACCATATCTGGAGATTTTTGTGGTAAAGGAAAGAAAAAAATACTGGATTTTTCTGGGGCTGATTCTCTTCGTTGTGTACTTTTTTGTTGCCGCCCGCCCCATACCGGTTGAGACGATTCTGCTTCCCCGCTGGCTTTCCTCCCTTGAATCCGGGTTTCCCATCAGCCTGGGGGGAAATCTTTCGGAAAATTCCTCCGACGGGACGCTTATCCCTTTCCGCCTGGGGGACAGGTTCGGCTATGCCGATGCGGAAGGCCGTTTTGTCCTGAACCTCCCTCTTGAAGGTTCTGTTTCCCTTTCCCGGGACAGGTGGGCCCAGTATGATGCGGAACCTTCCTCTATCGAGGTGCTGGGGCCTCATGGGGAAAAACTCATTGATATCGAACAGAACCGGGGTTATCCGCTGTTTCTTGACGGAAGAATCTTTCTCATCGGGCATGAACAGAATACCCTGAGCGCCCTGGATGAACAGGGGGAAACTCTCTGGACTTACGATTTTGCCTCTCCGCTTACCTGCATTGACGCCGCCGCGGGATTGGTGTTGACCGGCTCCCTCGACGGGGTGGTGGAAGTTCTGGATTCCGAAGGAAAACGGATCTTCTACTTTGAGCCCGGCGGTTCCCGGCTTTCCCTGATTCTCGGCTGTACCATGTCCAGGGACGGAAACCGTCTGGGAATTATTTCGGGGATCGATGATCAGCGTTTTTTGGTGCTGGACCGTTACGGCGACGGGGCGGGAGCCGATTACCGGGTCGTGTATCATGAATTCCTCACCGACGGTTTCAGGCGGGCTGTCTACATTTCCTTTATCGATAACGACAGTAAAATTGTTCATGAACAGGAAAAAGGAATCGGTATTTACGAAATAAGCAGGCGGGAACGGATATTCCTCCCCCTGGAAGGGGATATTGTCGCAATGGACACTTCCGGTCATGACGGGCTTTTCTTTATTATTACCGCCCGGCAGGGAAAAGAGAAAAATCTTGTGGCAATCAAAATGCCCGGCAGAATTATTATTGAAGCTCCTTTCAAAACCGAAGATGTCTTTCTGGGAAGATCCGGCTCCATGCTCTACATAGGAGGCGGCCATACGCTGGCAGCCTTCCGGATAAGCAGTAAATAGTGTTTGTACAGGGGATGTGAAGATAATGAAAAAAACAGTGTTTCTGTGCGGCGCGGTGATTCTGTTCTGCGGAGCCCTGAATGCCATGGACTGGCCTTCTCAGGATGCGGAACTGGTACATAACTTTGGATGGAATAACCGGGGAGAACCGGTATTGGGCACGGCCTTTAGGGGCTCGGGATTTATACAGGCCGCGGATAACGGGGAACTGCTCTTTACCCGGCGCAAGGGCGATACCGCTTCCCGGCTGCCTTCCCCCCTGGGGGCATGGACCGCCCTGGATCACGGGGATGGCATAATCAGCATCTACAGCCGCTATGATGATTCCCGCTCCTACCATATAAGCGATACCGTCTCGCGGGGAACGCCCATTGCGGTTTCCGGCAAATCCGGCTGGGCCGCCGTTTCGGGGTTTTTCTTTTCGCTCTTTGACCGGCGGGAGAGACGCTGGGTGAATCCTTCGATGATTATTTCACCCATGGAAGATACACAGGCGCCGGTGATACAATCCATACGGCTTACCGGAGAGCGGGGGGCAGGAGTCGATCTTGCGCAGGTGCGGACTCTAAGCCAGGGGAGGTATACCATTGCGGTGGCTGCCGCCGATGCCCTGGGCAATACGAATGAATTTTCCCTTGCGCCCCACAGGATTATCTGCTCCTTTAACGGGACGGAGGCAGGTTCCCTTCTGTTTGAAACGGTATCTGTCCGGGACGGTGTACAGCTTATGTACCGGAACGGACTTACTCCGGTAAAACAGATCTATGCGCCTTTCCCCCGTTACGAGGTAGGAGAAGTGTGGCTTACGCGGGGACAGGCTACCCTGGAAGTGATTGCCGGGGACATTGCGGGCAACAACCGGAGTACACTGTACCGTCTGCAGGTTGAGTAAGATGCGCCTTCCGGAGAGCGGGGAGTGAGAAAGACCGTCAAGACCTGGTCTACTCCCGTTGAAAACGAAAGACGGCGGCAGATTCCCTGCGCTTTATGCGGGGAAAATGTTTTTAAGCCCGCGCTGAAATGCGGAGACTTTTTCTATGTACGATGCGGAAACTGCGGCCTTGTGCAGATCAACCCGCAGCCTTTTCCCTCGGAAATTGCCGCCCGTTACGGAGAGGCCCACGGCAATGATTATCTTTCCTACGAACTAAACAATGAAGCAAATTTTCTGCGCCTGCAGGAACTCGCCCTTGCGGACGCCGGTTTTTTTACCCTTGAAAAGGAACTCCTGAAAAACAGTAATGATCCGCGTGTTATAGACATCGGCTGCGCAACAGGAACACTGCTTGAAAAATTACGGAAGCGGGGCTGGAACTGTACCGGGGTGGAAATTTCCCCTTCCGCGGAATACGCGCGGGAAAAACGGGGACTTGATGTCTGCGGTACGCCGCTTGAGAAATGCGGTTTTCCGGACGGCAGTTTTGATGTGCTTCTGGCCTCTCATCTCATAGAGCACTTAAATGATCCCGCACTCTTTGTGTCCGAAGCGTACCGGATGCTTGGCTGTGAAGGACGCATCTACATAACGACTCCCAATATCGCGGGTTTCCAGGCGCGGCTTTTCCGGGGACACTGGCGCAGCGCTATTTTTGATCATCTCTACCTTTTTTCGCTCAGGACACTTTCCCGGCTTCTTGAGAAATATGGTTTTGTCATTGAGAAACGTGTTACCTGGGGAGGACTCGCCGCGGGAATTGCCCCGCTCCCGCTGAAACGTATCGCCGATAAGGCGGCAAAACGCTTTGGCTTTGGAGACGTCATGCTCCTGCGGGGTGGAAAAATTCAGCCTGCATGAGGAGAGGCTTCAATGTGAATGGCAAAGCCCGCAATCTCTTCCCGGAGGTAGAGGAGCGTGATCCTGCCTTTAGCGTCTTTTTTGGCATTGTCCCGGTCAAGGGCAATACCCCGGCGTTCCAGGAAGGCAGCGGCCTTGCCGACACTGTTTGTACCGATGCCGATGTGGCCGTGCTTCCCCCTGGGGTCCTCGATCTTCATTATTTCAATGGCGTTCCCCGCAAAGACCGAAGAGCCGCCGTCCTTTGACGCAAAACCGAATATGTCGCTGAAAAACCCCGCGGCCTTCCCTGCGGAAACGGCGTCTCCTGAATTTACCCCAAAGTGAACAACACGGAAGCCCAGCATCGCCGATACCGCCTCCCGCGAAAGCGCAGTGATTCTGTCGAAATCCCCCGCGTTGATAAATTCATCCTTTACCATCCAGGAGCCGCCGCACGCGTGTATCTTTTCGCAGGCGCTGTACACACCGATATTGGAGGCATTGATCCCCCCCGTAGGCATGAAACGCAGAGAAGGATAGGGAGCCGAAACAGCCTTGATATAATCGAGACCGCCGCTCTGTTCGGCGGGAAAGAATTTTACCACTTCAAGGCCCGCTTCAAGGGCCTGTTCAATGTCCGAAGGATTGGAACATCCCGGTGTAATGGGGATACCCTTCTCCCTGCAATGGGACACTACCCTGGGATTAAAACCGGGGCTCACGATAAATTGTGCGCCCGCATCAAGGGCCCTGTCCACCTGGCAGGGACTTAAAACCGTTCCCGCTCCCAGGAGTATTCCGGGTACAGCGGCGGCAATCCTCCGTATGGACTCTTCTCCCTGGGCAGTACGAAAGGTAAGTTCCGCGCAGGGAATTCCCCCGGCTTTCAGCGCCTGTGCCAGGGGAACAGCCTTTTCCACATCGTCAATTTTGATTACCGGTACAATACCAATCTTGCCCAGTTCTTCCAAAACCTTGTCCATCGGCAATTCCTTACGCGGGAGGTATCAAGAAAAGCGTCTCCCTTTCCGCTCATCTTACGGTAATTATACTGACCGAAAGGCCGGGGAATATCAACGCCCCGATTGAAGGGGAATAGATTGAAGGGGAAATACTGGCATTTTTTCATCCTATATCCTATACTGGACACTGAGGGAACCCGGGAGGTTGTTATGGGCGCCGTGCTAAAAGAAGAACGATTGTTTACCTATGCCGACTACAAGGCATGGGAGCTTGCCGAAGGGGAACGCTACGAACTCATTTATGGTACAGCCTATGCCATGTCGGGGCCGAATACATATCACCAGAGTATCAGCGGGGAACTGTTCCGGCAGATTGCCAATTATCTGTACGGCAAACCCTGTAGAGTATTTTCCGCTCCTTATGATGTGCGGCTTTTTTACGAAGAAGATGAAAGTGATGATACTGTTGTCCAGCCGGATATTTTGGTTATCTGCGATGAAAAAAAACTGGGAAGCGAAGGCTGCCGCGGGGCCCCGGATCTGGCGGTGGAGATCCTTTCCCCCTCAAACAGCGCCTTCGAAATGGAACGGAAGTTCAAGCTTTACCGGCAGGCGGGTATCAGAGAATACTGGGTGATCAACCCTGAAAACAAGAGTCTTACCGTCTACCGTTTTAAGGACGGGCAAATTGTTACCCGGACTTACGAATCCAAAGATACCGTCCCGGTAGATATTTTCCCCGGTTTTGATGTAAACCTGGAAGCGGTTTTCGGGGATGACGGCTGATACCGGTGAAATATAGCTGTGCGATCTTTGATTTAGACGGTACTCTGGCGGATACCATTGCCGATATTGCAGCGTCAATGAACAGGGCGCTGGAACTGCACGGTTTTCCGCGGCGGCCGCCGGAGATGTATCCGGGAATCGTGGGCTACGGAATTAAAAAGCTGGCCTTTGACGCGCTGCCGGAGGAAACCGTAACCGAGGAGATTGCCGCCGCCGTAGCCGCGGACGCGGCCCGTTTCTATGCGGAAAAACCGCTGGTTCACACCAGGGCCTACCCCGGCATCCCGGAACTGATTGCGGAACTGAGAGGCAAAAAATTTAAAACCGCCGTCATCAGCAACAAGCCTGATCCGGTAGCCCGGATTGTGGTACACGGACTCTTTCCGGCGGGGAGTTTTGACCTTGTTCAGGGTGAAAGACAGGACATGGCCCGCAAGCCCGATCCCGCGGCGGTCTGGGAGATCCTTGTGCAGCTTGACAAGACTCCTAGGGACACGATCTTTGTGGGAGATTCCGAGGTAGACATGGAAACCGCGCGGAACGCCGCCTGTTTCCCCCTCGGAGTTAGTTGGGGCTTCCGTCCCGTATCCGTGCTGAAAGAGGCGGGAGCCGCGCTGATCGTCGACAGCCCCGGAGAAATTTCAGCCTTCCTGAACTAGTGTCTTGACATCTTTCAAACTGTGGGTAGTGGACTCAAGACCGGAAGAAGAATATTTTACCGCAAGGTCGAAAAAGTCGAAGAAGGAAAGAGAAAGAGGGGGGGTCTCTTAAAAACTTATTCGACTTCTTTGACTTCGCGGTTTATAAAATTCTTCATGTATCCACTGTTACAATCGTGTACGAACACTAAGGAAAGTGATAGTACGACAGACACCGCCAGGAGGCGGCTTGTGCATGGGTCCCTTCGGGCCACGAGCATAAGGAAATTATGGTACGGCGCCGCCAGGAGGCGGCTTGTGCATGGAAACTGATGACCCGCGGGTGGTAGAAAACATTGACGAACTCTCCCGGACTCTGTCGAGGCTGAACGATTCGGAACTTATTGAATCCTTTCTCCGTTGTCTCCTGACCCCCGCGGAAATCGCCGATATTGCCGCCCGCTGGGCCCTCGTCAAATCCCTGAAACAGAAGATCCCCCAGCGGAAAATCGCAAAGGATCTGGGAATTTCCCTCTGCAAGATCACCAGAGGTTCACGTGAATTGAAAAAATCAAATTCGGCTTTTGAGAGAATTCTAAGAGAAGCGCAGAAAGATTGAGGACACGTGTAAATAAAATACATGGTATTTTATTCGGGCGCGGCTCCTGATCTCCCTACTCCCCGATGTGTACCCTGAATGAACGCCGGAAAAGAAAACGGCGGAGTTTTTCAATCCACACCACGAGAATGGCCAGGAGGATCCGGGGGAGGAGGAGCCAGACGGTGGAAATTCCTGTGGCGGCGAAGAGGCAGGTAGCGGTGATCCATGAATGGTCTATGGCAATATGATGATTGAGGAGATCGGCTTCCTTTTCGCTGAGGGACGCGCTTTCAAAGGCTTCCCGTATTACAGAATACTCTTCCTGGATGCCGAAAGAAAAACCGGTAATCAATGGATACGCGGCATGCGAGGGAAGGCCCAGGATGGGCATGAAGGGGGTGATGAGCCGGCTTGCAAGGTGCAGGAGCCCGAATTCCAGCAGGATATGCTGCAGAAAATAGGAGCCCAGTACAATCAGCGCCGTTCTTACCATGAAGATGAAGGTAGCGCCAAGCCAGGGCATGATGAGGGGATTGAGTTTTTCACTCTCAAAAAAGGCCTTGAGGGATTCGAGATCCGGCAGAACGGAGCTTTGTCCGCCGGTTTCCATGATTCCCCTACCGGGAAGAATGAAGCCAAGAAAGAGACCTGAGGCCAGCGCCCAGAAGAGACGGAGGAAGAGCAGTTTTGAAAATGAAGAACCTGTTCTGCGCATGTATCCGCTTTCGGCAATGAGACTGTGGGCGGTAAGGCACATCATCGCAAGGATCACCAGTTCGCGGGCGGAAAAATTCATCACTTCGATGCAGGTAAGGGCCATGTAGGGATTCCCCAGAATGGAACAGCCGAAGGCTATGAGAGCCTCCCCCCGGAATCCGAAAAAAACACTGACTCTGCCGAGGGGCCGGGAGACCGCCTCCAGAAAACCCGAGGCGCCGAGAATCATCAGCACGAAGGAAACAGGAAAGATGCTCAATATGAGCAGGGGAAGGAATTTGAGAAACTGAAACAGGGTTTTTGAAACAGTCCGCCCTATCCGCACCCGTATGGGAACTTTTTCGGGGATTGCCACTATGACCTTTCCCTTGCCGCGTGAAACTTTGTTTCATGTTCGATTGAATTTTTAAGCCCGGCAAGATTCCTGCGGTTAAGATTGATGAGGGAGCCTGAGCCAAGGAGCAGGGCTTCTCCTTCGTTTAGTTCCGGAGAGGCAAGCGGGAAAGATGTAACGCCCTGTACGCCGATTACAAACACTTCAAGTTTTTCTCCGTGGTTTTTGAGGATACGTGTAACGCGGGGAATGAAGAGCCAGTCGCCGTTTTCAAAGGGAGGCTCCCCTTCGACGATGAAGGGTATGATGCCCCAGTTTATCAGGTTGCTCCGGTAACGTTTGGTGGCATACTCCGCCGCAAAGTTGGCGGCCGCGCCCAGCACCCGCTGACAGCTTGCAGCTTGTTCCCTGGCGCTGCCGTCGCCGGGTTTTCTGGCGTAGATGGCGGAGCCCAGTTGAAGGGAGGCAGGCTCCCCTGTTTTTTTCAGTTCTTCGAGGCCGGAAAGCCTTTTGAAAACCGTTTCCAGTTCCGGAAGGACCCTCACCGCGGCTGCCTCTCCCCCTTCTTTAAAAGCGGAGGCGGCGGACTTTAGCTCCCTGGCCCTGCCCACGTATGCGGGATCTTTGCGGGAAAGGGTATACTCGGAGAGCCCCTGGGGATTGGAACGGAAAGACGAGGTCTCTCCGGAGGGGATGAGTTCATCGGTGGTGGTAACCGGATCTGTTATAAAGCTTACGATTTTGATGAGGAGGTTCTCTCCCAGCTCTTCCATGTCCGGCCAGTCGGTAATGTTGGGGCCGTAGACCAGTTCTACCGAGGGCTCTGCCTTCCGCCAGCCATTATAGACCCGCTCCCGGTAGGGAGACTCGTCATAGTGATAGGTATATTCCTTTTCCTCATAATCGACGTTTTCCGCCGAGCGGAGTATGCCTCCATTCCCCGCGGTAGCGGCAACGCTGCGGGCGTCCATGAGGGCTACCGAGGCTATCTGAGCCTTATCCGGTTTGGAACCTTCCCGGTTAGGGAAGTTCCGGGTAGTATGCCTCACGGAGAAACCCCCGTTGGAAGGCACATCCCCCGCGCCGAAACAGGGGCCGCAGAAAGCGCTGCGTACCACGACTCCGCGGGAAATAAGCTCCGCAAGCGCGCCGTTTTTGGCAAGTTCCAGCATCACAGGCTGGGAGCCGGGATACACCGACAGGGAAAAAGCGCCGGGCCGGGAACTTCTGTCTCCACCGGCCTTCAATATTGCCGTGGCTGTCATGATATTGTCAAAAGTACCGCCCGCGCAGCCTGCGATTATACCCTGATCAGTGCGAAAACGGCCCTTTCCCTCAATTTTTTGCCTGAGTTTGAGGGGTGTTTTGGAATTTTCCAGCGTTTCCAGGGCTTCTCTTTCAACCTTATCCAGAATATCCTCCGTGTTTGCAAGGAATTCATCGATTTCGCAAGCATTGCTGGGGTGGAAAGGCAGGGCGATCATCGGTTTAATCGTGGAAAGGTCGATTTTTATGAGGCCGTCGTACCAGACCAGAGGGCCGGGAGTACATTTTTCATAATCACCGGGCCGGCCATGGAGGCTTAAAAAATCCTTCACCCTTTCATCGGTTTCCCAGATGGAAGACCAGCAGGTGGTTTCGGTGGTCATTACATCGATACCTGTCCTGAAATCCATGGGCAGATCCCTTATCCCGGGCCCTACAAACTCAAGAACGGCATTTTTGACAAAACCGTCCTTAAAAACGGCCCCAATCAGGGCAAGGGCAATGTCCTGGGGCCCCACTCCGTGCCGGGGTTTTCCGGAAAGATACACCGCGATGACCCTGGGATAAGAGGTCTCGTAACTCTGCTCCAGGAGCTGCTTGACAAGTTCGCCGCCGCCCTCCCCTACTCCCATAGTACCCAGGGCCCCGTAACGGGTGTGGCTGTCGCTTCCCAGGATCATCCTGCCGCAGCCGGCCCGGGCTTCCCGTATATAGGAATGGATCACCGCCAGATGGGGAGGCACATAGATGCCGCCGTATTTTTTTGCCGCGGAAAGCCCGAAGACATGATCGTCCTCGTTGATCGTTCCGCCGACGGCGCAGAGTGAATTGTGGCAGTTGGTCAGCACATAGGGAACAGGGAACTTTTCCAGCCCGGAAACCTTTGCGGTCTGGATGATATTGACGAAAGTGATGTCGTGGGAGACCAGGGAATCGAATTTGAAGGCCGGTTTTTTGAAAACATCCCCCCCGCACTGATGTGCGGCCATGATTCTGCAGGCCATACTACCCTTTCGGCCTTCGTTTTCACTCTCCGGCCCCTCTTTTCCGGGCAGTGAATCAACAAATTCGCTGTCATTTACATAGTAAACGCCGTGCTTTATTATATCTATCATAGTCTACCCCTCTGAAAAACCGGCTTTATGGACAGACACTATAACTAAAATCTTGAGGTGAATCAACATAAGGCTTGTGCATGCGGCCTTTCGGCCGCGAGCGTAAGGAAGCTGGTTATATACGCCGCCGGAGGCGGCTTGTGCATAAAGGAAAATACTGAGGAAGAAGGTTATTTTGCTTTTTCTTTGGTGTTCTTGCGGAAAAATTTTTTCATCTTGGTAAAGGTTTCTTCGGAGAGCATGTGTTCCATTTTGCAGGCATCTTTCTCGGCTGTTTCGGGGCTCACCCCAAGAGTATCCCGGAGGAAGTCCGTGAGAAAATCATGCCGTTCCCGAATCCCCGCCGCCTGAACAGCCCCCTTGGCAGTAAGTCTCACTCCCCGGTAGCGCTGGTGTTCCAGGCAGCCCTGTTCTTCCAAAATCTTGAGGGCGCTCAGCACCGAAGGCTTTGACACCTTGAGTCTTCCGGCAATATCCGTTACCCGGACTTCCCCTTCGTCGGAAAGAAAACTCACCATTTCAAGGTAATCTTCAAGGGATTGTGTCATTCTTTCAATATAGTAAAATATGGAGCCTTTGTCAAACTTTTCGGCCGGGTTTTGTTTTGAGGCATCGCGGCTGCCGGGGACGAGAATTTTCAATGAGGCATTACGGCCACGGATCGGGAGACGGCTTAACAGTCCCCGGCTGTTTCCGCGAGGCGCCGGCGGAGCAGGGCAAAGTAGTTCTGCGCGGTCTCGGGATTGTCCACAACCTTCTCCTCCTGATGCTCCGTGACCAGGCCTTCGGGAATTTCGGCGATGAAGGGCGAAGGAACACAGTCAACGACATCCCGGAGCCTGCGCCGGCGGCGGCAGCTTGATATGAAGAGTTTGTCCCGTGCCCTGGTAATGGCAACGTAGAAGAGCCTCCGTTCCTCTTCCAGGGGATTCACTTCCCTGTTTTCTTCTCCGTCTTCAGGAGGGGAATGATCCCCCGCTTTCCCGTTTTCGGCCGGACTTTCAAGGCTCCGCTCATGGGGAATGATCCCCTGTTCCGCTCCGGCAATGAAAACAACAGGGAACTCAAGACCCTTGGCCGCGTGGATGGTCATGAGGTTTACCTTGCCCGAATTTTCAGTTTCACCGTCATCCCTGGTGATAAGGCTTATGCGGTTAAGGTAGGCATAGAGACCGGGATCAAGGTTATCCGGATTCTGTTCCCAGCGTTCGATAAGCTGAATAAGGTATTCGAGGTTGGTATATTTCCAGCGGGCCACCTTTTCATTCTTGCTGTACTCGCTGAGGAGATGACCCCAGTAATTGATCTTGTCGATGAGTGAGTGAACCTTCTTTGAGAGAGTCCATTTTTCATTCAAGGGGCTGCGGCGGCCGAGAATCTCGTCACGGTAGAATTCAATAAGACTCACAAAGTCCCCGATATCATGTTTGCCGCTTTCCGCGCTCCGTTCGGGCAGATCTTCACCCTGAAAAAGTTCCTGTCCTTCCCCGGCATTGACCGCGTGACGGACACGAACCATCGCATCCCATATACTCGAATGGTTTTTCTTTGCCAGGGCGGAAATCCGTTCTACGCTTGCCTTGCCTATGCCCCTGCGGGGAGTGTTGATGATCCGCAGAAGGTTCACATCGTCATCGGGGTTTGCGATGACCCGCAGATAGGAGAGAATATCCTTTATCTCCTTCCACTGAAAAAAACTTGTGCCGCCTGAAACCTTGTAGGGAATATCCTCGGCAAGAAAGGCTTCTTCAATGGTTCTCATGAGGGAATTGGTGCGCAGAAGCACTCCAAAGTCGCTGTAACGGAGATTCTCCTGCAGCTTCAATGTGCGAATCTCCCCGGCAATGATACTTGCCTCTTCGGTTTCATTCTCCGGCGTCATGAGTTCTATAGCGTTTCCCCCGTCGTTTCCCGACCAGAGCTTTTTTTCCTTGCGGTTGGTATTGTTGGCAATGACACCGTTTGCCGCCTCAAGGATCGTGGTAGTGGAACGGTAATTCTGCTCCAGCTTTATCTCCAGGGCGCCGGGAAAGTCCTTTTCAAAATTCATGATGTTTTCATAGCTGGCGCCCCGCCAGGAATATATGGACTGATCATCATCCCCGACAACACAGATATTGTTATCCGCGAGGAGCTTCATCATGCGGTACTGGGTTCCGCTGGTATCCTGAAATTCATCAACCATGATGTAACGGTAACGCTGCCGGTACTTCCGCAGTATCTCCCCATGTTCTTCAAAAAGCATGATGGGAATGATAATAAGATCGTCAAAGTCAAGGGCATTGAAAATTTTCAAACTGTCCTGATATTCACGGTACACAGGCTCCCAGACAGAATCCGCCACAGGAACAGTACCGCTTGTATTGCTCCAGCGGAGACGGCCTTCCTTGATGTTCGAGAAGATCTGGGAAAGTTTATAAAGGTCAACGCCTTCCGGGGAAATCCTGCAGTCGCGCAGAGAGTCTTTGATCAGCTGTATCTTGTCCGATTCATCGTAGATCGAAAAATTTTTCCGGTAACCGAGAATCTCAATCTCTTCCCGGAGTATCTTGAGGCCGAAGGCATGGAAAGTATGTACCGTAAGCTGGGTAAGTTTGCGGCCCGTCAGTTCCTTTACCCTGCTTTCCATCTCCCTGGCCGCCTTGTTGGTAAAGGTAAGGGCAAGAATTGATGACTGGGGAATGCCTTTTTCCAGCATGTGGGCGATACGGAAGGTTATTACCCTGGTTTTCCCCGAACCTGCTCCGGCGATGATCAATACCGGCCCTTCAATCGCCCTGACCGCCTCGATCTGGGGGCCGTTAAGCTCCGTTTCTATATCCAATTTTGACATCACAGGATAATACCAAAAACAGGCCGGAGAGAAAAGAGGAAAACTGTATTGAGGAGCCGGGGTCTTGGTAAAGGCTCACATAAAAGATATTATAAAATTGTGATATTTAGATTCTGTCTAAAATGTAGACACATTATAGACAGACCTTAGGAGGTGGTTTATGAAGACAAACGCATTGGCGCCGGTCATCAGGGTTGATGAGGAAAAATGTGTTAACTGCCATGCCTGTATCGCGGCCTGCCCGGTAAAATACTGCAACAATGGCGCCGGGGAAAAACTAACCGTCAACCATGATCTGTGCATAGGCTGCGGAAACTGTATCCACGCCTGTACCCACCACGCGCGGCTTATTGTGGATGATTCGGCCGCGTTTTTCGGCGCTCTGGACAAAAAGGAAAAGGTTATCGCCATTGTTGCCCCCGCGGCGGCTTCCAATTTTCCGGGCCTTTACCTCAACCTGAACGGGTATCTGAAATCGCGGGGAGTGGAGGCGGCCTTTGACGTGAGCTTCGGCGCGGAACTTACTGTCTTTTCCTATGTGAAGTACATAAAAGAAAAGAAACCGTCCTTTTGCATAGCCCAGCCGTGCCCGGCCATTGTAACCTATATTGAAATTTATCACCCCGAGCTGATTCCCTATCTTGCCCCGGCGGATAGTCCCATGCTGCATATCATCAAAATGATCCGGAAGTACCATCCCCAATACAGGGATTACAAAATCGCCGTTCTCTCTCCCTGTATCGCCAAGCGGCGGGAATTTGATGAAACGGGCCTGGGGGACTACAACGTTACTTTCGCGGCTTTGTATGAATACCTGGAGCGGCAGAAGGTGAACCTTGCCTCGTTTAAGGCTCTGGAATACGACAATCCGCCGGCGGAACGGGCGGTAACCTTTTCCATGCCCGGAGGACTCCTCATTACCGCGGAACGGTACAGCCCCGGCATCGGCAGGGTAACCCGGAAGATTGAGGGTATCCACGCCATTTACCCCTATCTGGCGGACACGGCGAAAACCATAAGCTCCGGGGGCGGTAAAAACGGGGAACTGCCCCTCCTGGTGGACTGCCTTAACTGTGAAAAAGGCTGCAACGGAGGAACAGGCACCAGGAACAGTGAAACCCCCATGGACAAACTGGAAGCCCCTATATGGAAACGCCGCGCCGAAGTAGAGGCGAAATACGGTGGATCAAAATCCACAATGAAAAATCAAAAAAAGGTTTTTAATGTACTTTCCCGTTATTGGGAAAAAGACCTTTATAAGCGTTCTTACCGGGACCTTTCCAAAAACTATGCCGTAAAAATACCGGACGCCGATCAACTGGCGGAGGTTTATAAAGACTTACGGAAATACGGCGAAGAGGATATATATGACTGTAACACCTGCGGATACGGAAGCTGCCGGGGCATGGCAATCGCCGTTTTCAACGGCCTTAACCGGCCGGAAAACTGCCACCACTACAATCTTTCCCTCATCGAGAAAGACCGGAAAACCATTGATACCCTGAACCAAAATCTTGGCAGCCATGTTGAACAATCCCTCGACTTCATGAAGGGTATCAACGGCCTCATCGAAAATCTCAACGATCAGATCATGCGGCAGGCCTCCGCTATTGAAGAATCTTCCGCCGCTATTGAACAGATGGTGGCTACCATCAACAATACCGCCAGCGTGGCCCAAAAGAAGCAGGCAGCCATTGAGGATCTGGTGAACAATGTGGAACAGGGCCGCTCTTCCATGCACGAAACCATTGAAGCGGTGGGAGCCATTTCCAGAGGCGTTGAAGGGGTCGGTTCTACCATAAAGGTGATAGGCGGTATTGCCGCCAATACCAACCTCCTGTCCATGAACGCCGCTATTGAGGCGGCCCATGCCGGAGACGCGGGCAGGGGCTTCGCGGTGGTAGCCGGCGAAATCCGCCGTCTTTCCGAAACAACACGAGAAAATTCCAGGAATATCGCCAATACCTTAACGAACGTCATTGAAGGCATAAAAACAACCACTGCCCGCTCTGGCGCGACAGACACCCTGATCGGTACCATGGCCGAAGAGATAAACAGTTTTGCCAATACCATGACGGAACTTATCAACAGCCTGGGAGAACTGTCCATAGGAAGCCGGGAGATCACCACCGCCCTTGTCCTCCTGCGGGAAAACGCGGAGGCGATAAAAACAGGTTACCATGATATGATGGACAAAACCCGGGATCTTGAAACATCCATGCAGTCCATCACGGTAATGAGTGAGACCGAAGGCGCGGAGGAGCGGTGACAGGGCAGGCGGGTATGTTTTCAATCTGTTTAGACTGAGAAGCGGGGCTGTTTCAAAACAAGGTGAGGTTTCGGAACAGGCTCTATGACAAGAACAGGCTCTATGATACGATTGTATATTTCAAGGGAAGTGAGGTGGCCGGTCTTTGACCGGGAATCCTCCGCTAACCCGTAACTGTAACCGGATGTTTCAGGCGCCTGCCTGGAACGGCGAATTTGCCGCGAAGGCCACTGGCCGGGATAAACCCGCCGGGAAGGCCGGCAGAACCGTTTATCCGGAAGCCAGGAAACCTTGGTATACAAAAGACCTATGGGGGTCTTCATCTATTTTTCTGGCTTCGAGGATTGAGCCTGGAGGAATCATGCGCGGAAAAAATTTACGGGTGGTACTGACGGGACTGAGTATTGCGGCTCTGGTATGTACCGCTTGTCCCGGATTAACAGACAATATAACTATCCCCGGCACGCCTTCAATCAGCGGAATAACACCGGGAAACGAACAGCTTACGGTAAACTGGGCCGCGGTTGAGGGGGCGGATTCCTATGACCTGTATTGCGGCGAAGGCAGCGCCATACCCGCAGATCCTGTACAGAAAGACATTATTGCTGCCACCGCGGCCATTACCGCCCTCACAAACGGTACTGCATACAATGTATGGGTCAGGGCAAAAAACGCGGCGGGCGCCGGCAATGCCAGCGAACCGAAAAGCGGCGTCCCGACCGGCAAACCGGTAATCAGCAGGATAACAACCGGAGACAGTCTGCTCATCGTAAGCTGGACCGCGGTAAGCGGGGCAGGCTCCTATGAAGTGTATTACGGCAGCACAAGCGAAACCCTGACCGATACAACGGCCAAAGAAACCGCAAGCGCCTCCCCCCTGACCATTACAGGACTCTCAAACGGTACAAGCTACAATGTATGGTTAAAGGTAATCGGAGCGCCCCAGGTAAATGAGGCCAGCGATCCGAAAACCGGAACTCCCGCGGCTATTAAATTTGAAGGCTCATCCAGCATTGAATCTCTTCTGGGAACATGGACATCAATATATGATGACAGTTATACAATAACCGGTACAATGCTTTCCTATGATGATGGTTATGGCGGTAAGATAAGCGGTACAATCCGGTATATCAATAATTTCAATGCGGCTTCCAGGGTCATTATTATTGAATATACGGAAGAGGGAAAGCCAACATATAATGATTATGATGAAAACTTTAATATAATCGCCGGACCTTTTGATCCGCCCGGTTATTTCCAGGGAGTCTATTATAAAAGCTTGTCAGCCGGTTCAGTACAAATGGGAAACGCTACCGATGCTTCGAAAAGCGGACATTTGGCGGCGCCGGAGACTGCTACGCTGGACGAGGCAAAAAATAAATTTACACAAGATGCGGCAAGTACTTTTATGAGTTTTTACGGAACTTATTCAAAAGTTGCTCCATAAATGTTTACAAGTTCCCCAAAGGCCGGGAGACTGCTTCCGGCTCTTATGCTGAGTCTTTGTATTTTCCTTCCCCTGCATTCCCAGGAAATTTCAGACACCGGGGAAGAAGAATTTTCTGATGAGGATCTCCTCTTCATTGAAAGCGAAGGTCTCACCGTTGTCGGCAGTACGGAAACCACCCAGCAGATGAAGGCGCTTAACAGAGAGGATATTGAAAAGTTCCACGCTCCGGATCTGGCAAGCCTCCTGCAGCCGGCGCTGGACATGAGTATTACCCGGTACGGCCCCTACGGTAACCAGACCGACATCAGCATGAGGGGTTTTGATTCGGAACGGATCGCCTTTCTCATAGACGGAGTTCCCGCCAATTCTCCCATGTCCGGGGAATTTGATATTAGCGTGATCGATCTTAACGCGGTAGAACGGATCGAAGTCATCTACGGCGGTTCGGACAGCAAGTACAACGTGTCGGGAGCGCTGGGCGGCGTCATCAACATAATCACTGTCAAGGAACAGAAAGCGGGTTTACGCATCGGAACTTCCCTTTCGAATACCGCCGCCCTGCCGGGGAAATACTATGACAGGGCATCCGGAGAAGACAAAGATCCCGAATGGAAGGATCTGTTTGACGCGCAAAACGCGGCGGCTTCCGTTGGCTATGGGACGGAAAAATTTTCCGTAACGGCAAACGGGTTCTTTAACCGGGCAGACAATCATTTTCTGTATCAGGACGATTACGGGAAAACCCTGCGAAAAGAAAAAAATGAAATCCGGGATATGGGGGCCTCTGCCTCCATTGTCGCTCATGTACAGGACTATACCAAACTTATCGCCGGCGGGGATGTCTACTACGGAGACAAGAATGTCCCCACATCGGGAACATCCTGGATAGCGGGGAGGCAGCTTGATTTTTCCACCCGGCAGAACATCATACTCGACATGCCCCGCTTTTTCCGTGACGATCTTGCCGCCGAAGCGTCGCTAAGCCATATACTGCAAACCATGGACTACGGGCCTCCCGGCGGCAAAATTTCCCGGCACAAACAACGGAGTCTTATGGCGGTAAACCGCTGGACCTGGTACGGCTTTGAAAAACTTATGTTCAGGTTCGGAGGGGACTACCGTTATACCAATCTGGATTCCACGGAAGTGGGCGGGCACGACCGTCATGACGGCGGCATGTATCTTGGCGCCGAATACCGGCCGCTTAAAAAAATCCTCATCATTCCTTCGTTAAAGACAGTCTTCAGCGGTACTGCGGCGGAACCCGTAGTTCCCGTACCAAAGCTCGGCTTCCTTTGGCTTGCCTCGGATTCCCTCAGCTTCAAAAACAATTATTTCCGCAGTTTCAAAAATCCGGATCTGGAGGATCTCTACTGGTCGGGGGGCGGCGCCGCCGGCAACCCGGACTTGAAGCCTGAAGACGGCTGGGGAACGGATCTGGGTCTCTCCTGGCAGCCTGTTGAATGGGCCGGCCTTGAAAGCACCGTGTTTACCCAATGGACGCGCGATTCCATTCACTGGTACGGATCTTCAGACGGAAACTGGAAGCCCCAAAATGTGGGGGAAGCTGTTTTCTTCGGTTGGGACTCGCGGCTGCGCTTTGTTATCCCCTTTTCCCCGGGGCCGGTGGAGAAGCCTGTTCTCTCTCTGTCCTATCAATTTCTGAACAGTTATCTTTTAAGTTACGGATATACCTGGGACTCAGGAAAACGGATTCCCTATATGCCCATGCATACCATCGGAGCGTCCCTGGACATCCCCTGGAAAACAGGATCGCTCTTTATCTCCGGCCATTATGAAACTCTCCGCTTTGCGGATACGGGAAATATAACTAAACTGGATCCGTATTTCCTTATGAATATTACGGTGAATCAAAAGCTCGGCGGTAGTTTTACTGTTTTTGCCGCGGGCCGTAATATCCTCAATACATCCTATGAGTCGTTCGACGGTTACCCCATGCCGGGTTTTACATTAACATTGGGATTGAAGATGAATTTTGATATTCCCACAGAGAAGGCAGATGAATGAAGGGACTATACCGGCCATGAAGAAATCCTTTACCCTGCTCATGGTTTTGCTTTCTCTCCTTCTCGTACCCTGTTTTTTCCTGAGCCTTTTTTCAGGCTCGGTTCAATTGAGCATGAATGATATTCTTGCCGCGCTGAAGGGAAATACCGCGGAGGCCGGGACCGCTTCCGTCATCCTGTTTGAAATAAGACTCCCCAGGATAATTCTTGCGATGGCTATAGGCGCGGCCCTTGCCATTGCCGGGGCGGCCTTTCAGGGGATATTCGCAAACCCTCTGGCAGACCCTTTTGTTATCGGGAGTTCATCCGGAGCGGCCCTCGGCGCGGGCGCGGCGATAAGTTTCGGTTTCGCACGTCGGCTTCCCTTCGCCGGCGCGGGCGCCGTTACCCTCTGCGCCTTTGCGGGAAGTCTTCTGGCAGTTTTTCTGGCCTTTGCCCTTTCCCGGAGCAGGGGCTGTTCATCCGCAGTAACGCTGCTCCTTGCCGGAACCGCCCTGAGTTCCTTCTTCTCCGCCCTGCTTTCCCTGATACTGGTCATACGCGACCGGGATCTCTATCAGGTTTACTACTGGCTCCTGGGAAGCCTCAACGGAAGCACCTGGAAAAATCTGCCGGTACAGCTTGCCGCCATGGCGGCGGGAAGTCTCTGCATTGTCTTCTGCGGCCCCGCTCTGGATCTTGTCCTTCAGGGTGAGGAAGAGGCGGAAAGCCTGGGAGTCGCGGTGAGAAGGATCAGGTTTATCACCGCCCTGGGAGCCTCCCTTGCCGCGGGAGCGGCGGTTGCCTCCGCGGGGATCATCGGTTTTGTCGGTCTTATTGCCCCCCACATAGCCAGAATTTTTTCAGGTCCGGTTCACCGGAGGCTTCTCCCTCTTTCGGCCGTTACGGGCGCACTGTTACTGCTATTGGCGGATATGGCCGCCCGTTCCTTCGGGAGCATGGAATTGCCCCTGGGCATCATTACTTCCCTTTTGGGCGCCCCCTTCTTCCTCTGGCTCCTCTGCCGTTACAACAAGAGCGGGGGAATATCATGAAGCTGAAGCTGGAAGAACTCAGCGCCGGTTTTCGCGGCAAAAAAATAATAAGAGACATCAGTTTTTCTGTTGACTCAGGGGAACTGCTTGTGCTGGCAGGGCCTAACGGCGGCGGCAAAACCACCCTTCTTAAAACAATCGCGGGGATTGTAAAGCCTCTCTCGGGCAGGGTACTCCTTGACGGAAAGGACTGCGCCGCATTGAAGCTCCGGGAACGGGCCAGACGGATAAGTATGCTCTTTCAGAATTCGGCGCCCCGCTGGGCCTTTACCGTCAGGGAAACCGTTGAACAGGGCCGCTTTTCCCGGCGGTCTTTTTTGGATGCCGGAAACAGGGGAGAAGATCCGGCAGTAAAAGAAGCCATCCTGCTTGCCGCCCTGGAAGGCTATGAGGACAGGCCCGTTACCGAACTTTCAGGCGGTGAGTATCAGCGGATACTTATAGCCCGTTCTATTGCCCAGGGCGCACAGATACTGCTTATGGATGAACCGGTCAACAACCTCGATCCCAAATACCAGATCATGGCCCTGGAACTGGTACAGGAACTCTGCCGCAGGGGAAAGAGCGCTGTCCTGAGCCTCCACGACCTGAGGCTTGCAAGGCGCTACGCCGGCCGGATCTGCCTGATTGACAGGGGAAGTATAGCCGCGCTTGGAGACGCGGAAGAAGTACTGCAGGGTGAAACACTCCGCAGGATCTTTGAAGTGGATACGGACTGGGCGTTTTAGGAAAGAAGAGCGAATGGAGCGGGTATAAGTTCCTGCCCTGTCCGCCGCGCTTAAACCGGACGGTGGTGATTTACACCGATGCGTATAACATTCCATGAAAGAGGGCTGACGGCGGTTTCTATCCCTTTATCCGATTTTTGTATATCATCAACGATTTCCGGCTTGAGAAGATTGTGATTTTGCAGGTTTGTAGCTTTTTTGTCGGCATTTCGTAATACGGTATGCTCTAAAATCCTTTCTTCAATTCCAAAATTTTCCAAATCCAATTCAAGCGTCAATTCCTCTTCGCTCCGGTTTACCGCAAAGATCACGACCTCGTTATCAATATCATTATAGACGGCGGCATGATCCAAATAGGGGACACTGCCGAATCCTTCGCACTCATAAAGCGGACTCTTTAAAACCGATTTAAGTACAACTCCCCTGCCGTATTTCGCCATGTGGGAAAAAGGATAATAAATGGGCTGCACCCAGGATTCCCCTCCGGGAACCGTCATGATACAGGAACTGACATTGGTCAGCAATGACTGACAGCCGATTTTGATAATATCGGCGTTTTTAAGCAGCACCATGAACATACTTGCAAAAAGAAGGGTATCTTCCATGGTATAAATTTGTTCGCTTATGTGCGGCGCTGTCTGCCACGGCTTTTCATGAACCTGTGATTCTACGAACGCGGAATCCATACTCCAAACACCCCATTCGTCAAAACTTATATTCATAGTTTTGGCAGAATGTTTTTTCTTTTTGGCAATCGTGATGGCTGCCCTTGCAATAGTAATGTATTCTTCCATATCCAGCGATTGGGCCAAAAAGAAAGGCGTACCTTTTTCCTGTCCTCCGTAGTATTGATGAAACCCTATGTAATCCACGAGGTCGTATAAACGATCCAGAATCTCCAGTTCCCAATCGGGGAATGTTTCCATACCCGATTTTGAGCTTCCACTGGCGATCAACTCAATGGTTGGGTCTATCAGTTTCATGATCTTTGCGGTCTCACGGGCAAGGTTACCGTATTCAAGAGCGGTTTTGTGGCCAATCTGCCAGCCGCCGTCCATCTCATTTCCCAGACACCATGTTTTAATATTATAAGGCTTTTGATAACCATGAGACTTCCGTAAGTTGCCATAACGGCCGCCGCCTTCATGGTTACAATATTCAAGCCAGGACGCGGCGTCTTCGATACCCCTGGTTCCGAGATTTACGGTAAAAATCGGCAGCGCCTCCGCGGCCGCGGACCATTCCATAAATTCGTTTGTACCGAATTGATTTGTTTCAACGGAACGCCATGCCGGATCCAGACGAGGCTCACGTTTTTCTTGTGGTCCAACGCCGTCAAGCCAGTCATAAGCCGATACAAAATTACCTCCCGGATACCGCACACAGCTAACACCCATATCTTTTATCAATTTTAATACATCGGTTCTAAACCCGTTTGAACCGGATTGAGGATGTCCGGGCTCATAGATACCCGTATAAATAACCCTGCCCATGTGTTCAACAAAAGAACCATAAAGCCTCTTGTCAATCCTGCCAATATTGTAATATCTGTTGCATAATAGCCGCGCTTTTTTCACGAATGTCCCTGCCTGCGAATCAATCTTTTTGTCCTGTAAAAGCCAAACCTTCACTAAAATATTTCTGTCCAATAATATATAAAACCAGCAGGGGTGTCAATGAGATCATGGCGACCGCGAGAGTGGGCCCGTATTTAATAACCTTGTTGCCGACCAATATCGCAAGCCCTGATGACAAAGTTCTCATGTTTGCGGTGCTGGTCAGCATCAGGGGATACAGAAGATCGTTCCAGTTGTTCATAAAATGAAATATCCCCAGCGACAGGAGTGCCGGTTTACAGAGCGGCAGCATAATGGAACGGTAAATTCTAAATTCACTCATCCCGTCAATTCGCCCCGATTCCTCAAGAGATTTCGGCAGTCCCGAAAAGAAAGAACGCATAAGGTAAATGCCAAAGGCGCTTGTTGCCCTTGGCAGTATTAACCCCGCGTAGGTATTCAAAAGCCCAAACTTGTGAATTTCAATATACAAAGGCGTCATGACAATCTGGAAAGGAACCATCATTGTTAAGAGTATTATCGAAAAGATGATGTTTTTCCCCTTAAAATATAATCTCGCGAATGCATATCCAGCCATGGAATCAAACAAAAGGCTGATTAGAGTAACACCTCCCGCAAAAACAACGGTATTCTTTGTAAGGGAAAAAATCGGTATGTTCCTGCCGACATTCATGTACTGTGTTAGTGTCCAAAGGTCCGGAAAAAACGCCGGTGGGTAAGCGATAACATTTTTATCGGTCTTGAAAGAGGATACGAAAAGCCATATAAAAGGGAACAATACTATTATCGCTATGCCAAAAAGAAAAACATTTTTAATAATTTCCCCGAACGGCCTGGTTTTAATCATATTTTCTCTTCTCTGTGTTCATTGATAACAAACCTGCGAAGTAGAAAAGTAATTATGGCAACAATTACAAAAAGATAGAGGGAAATGGCCGAGGCATAGCCAAGATCGTAGGGAGCAGTCTGGAATCCGCGGTCATATATGTATTGTACCAGTGTTTCGGTACGGAAGGAGGGGCCGCCTTTGGTCATGACATAAGTCTGGTCAAAGACCTGCAGGCTGCTTATTATATTCGTCACAATACAAAATCCTATGGCGGTTTTAATACCGGGGATGGTTATATGCAAAAATTTACCGATAAATCCGGCGCCGTCTATACCGGCGGCTTCGTAAAGCGAAACCGGCACCATAAGAATAGCCGCGGAAAGCAGCGTTACCGTATAACCAAAACCTTTCCACGCGGTAATCAGCGCTACCGTAGGCATTGCAAGATTGGGGTCTTTAAGAAAAGAAACCGCGGGTAAACCGCTAAAACGCAGCCAGTAAGGCAGTAATCCCATATTGGGGTCAAGCAGCATGGACCAAATAATGCCTATAGCCGTCATTGAACAGACAAAGGGTATATAGTAAATCCCCCTGAGGGCCTTGCATAAAAACGTATTTTTTGCCAAAGCGGAAGCAATAACAAGAGATGCAACGATCTGCAAAGGTACTTCCATCACGGTAAAATACAGCGTATTCCAGGTGGCGTTTTTTATTCTTTCGTCGGAAAATATATGTCTGAAATTCCTGAACCCGGCAAAGGAAATATCCTGCATAAAGATGTCTATATTGAGAAGACTGATACAAAGGGAGGACGCAAGCGGAACAAAAACAAATACCGACAGGATCAGCATAGACGGCAGTATAAAAATGTATGCTGTTTTCTGTGTTTTCATACCGCCGCCTGAAAAGTCTATTTTAAAATTGTATCCAGTTTATCGGACGCGGTTTTCAGCGCCGATTCTGGCGAAACGGAACCGTCAATAACGCTGTCAAACATGGGGACTATAGCATCCCTGTCAATTTGGCTTGCGAGGGCATATCCCAAATTATAGCTCCTGCCAATCTCCGTTGCCTTTGATATGTCGAAAAGCACTTTGTCATTCTGAATATCGCTACGGGTCTGCAATGACTTTGACCAGACCGGAAACCCGTTACGCAGAGACCATTCCTTAAGAATGTCATCGGAGAGCCAGTATTTCATAAAGGCATACACAGCCGCCTTCTTTTCCGCCGAAGTTCCCTTGGGTATCATGTATGAACAGCCGCCCGCGGGGGAGAATGAACCTGAACTGCCGGCGGGAACAGAACCTACGCCGAAGTTGACTCCCTGATTCCGCAGTCCGTTTATCTGCCATGGCCCGCTCATATACATTGCTACCTGTCCGTTCTGCAGCATCATGTCGGCTTCGGGGCCGGTGACATTAATCGGAGTTACTTTTTTGTTTACCGTAAGATCCTGCAGCCATTTAAGTGTCGCGAGGTTTTCAGGCGAAGAGAGAAGATTGACGCTCCTCGCGGGATCGTTTATGTCTCCGCCGTTTGCCCACAGAAGATGCGGATACGAAACCCCCACAGGAAGGGCAAGGCCAAACTGATTCTTTGAAGGATTAGTCAACTTGACGGCATATTCGGAAAGTTCCGCCAAAGTAGCGGGAGCTTTATCAGGATTGAGCCCTGCGGCCCTGAAAAGATCCTTGTTCCAGTAGAGATACTGCACATTGTACTGCATGGGAACACCGTACAATTTTCCGTCAACCTGCGACAATTTTACAACGCTGTCAAGATAATTGGCCTTATCGACTCCCATGACCGGCCAGAAATCGCTGATGTCCTCGAGTGAACCGCTGTTTACATAGGGCGCGAGGTACTCTATGCCGAACAAAACCATATCAGGAGCCGTATTGGTGGCTATGGCGGCAGGCAGTTTCTGCTGCAGCTGATCGTTAGGCATAATATCCACCTGAATCGTTATACCCTGGGCGTTAGTCTTGTTGAACCTTTCACAGATTTCCCGGAGTATTTCCCCATCGGAGCCGGTGAATACGTTCCAGAAGACAAGTGTCTGCTTTCCCGCCGAAGCCGGCGCCTTGTCCTTACTGCCGCCCGCAAAAACCGGCGCAAGCAGAACCAAAACGCATAACAGAACGAGAATTGTCTTTTTCATTTTTCCTCTCCATTGATAAATTTGCGTACTCGTGTACGCAACATCATATTAGCTCTTCATTTCTCACTTGTCAAGTAAAATTTGAAAAATTCGTAACTTTTTTCAGACTTGATACGATTTCCTGATTTTTTTATACTGAGATCCTGTTCCGAAAATAACCTGAGTTTTGAATCGGCCCATAATGCCGCATATTTTGACATTTTTCAAAATAATGTCAGAATAAAAACTCACTTTATCTGGTGCCTGTCCATAAAGCCGGTTATTTCATGGAAATGAACTTTTTATAAGGCGGTCGTCTATGATGTGTCCACATTATAGACAGACTCTATCTAAAGAAGCATCAATTTATGGGAATCACTACAAAAGAAATCGCTAAAATCTGTGAGGTTTCCCGCACAACAGTGGACAGGGCCTTAAAGGGAAGAGGCAGAATCAATCCCGATACCAAGGCAAAAATTCTCACTGTAGCCCGGGAGAGAGGATACCGTCCCGACCTTTTGGCCCGCAGCCTGATCACAGGCAAGACAATGCATATAGGGGTAGTCGTTTTTGATATCCGCAATTATTATTTTGCGGAAATGCTCAACAGCATAGAGAACCGTGCCTATGAAAAAGGCTACTATGTCAACATCAACCTTCAGGAAGAAGATCGGGAAAAAGAAATACATATCATTGATAGTATGGTAGATCGCAGAGTAGACGGGATAATACTGTGCCCGGTGAACAAGGGCCCCGAATTTGAAAAGTACATATTGTCACTTCCAATTCCTGTAGTCGTTATAGGAAATTTTATTTCATCTCAAATTCCTTTTATCGGCATTAATGAAAAACAGGCGGCTTACGAAGCTGTCGACATGCTCCTCAAAAAAGCGTACAGCCGCATTATTTTTGTCTGCCCACCCCTGGTTTACCGTGATTCAAAAAATCTGTATTCCCACGAACAGCGGGCAGCCGGTTTTCAGGAACGCATAAATATGGAAAGCACTATAGAATCGGTACTTATCACGGGCATGGATTATATCAATATATTAAAAAATGAATTAAAATCCGCCGCTGCCGATTCAAAATTTGACACTTTGGAACAGCCTCAATTATCAAACAAGAGACAAAGAACCGCCGTTTTTTGTTCGGGAGATATCTACGCACTGACCATTATGAAACATTTGAACGAATGGGGTATCCGTGTACCTGACGATGTCGGAATAATGGGTTTTGATAACATTCATATTCTCGAATTCATATCTCCCCAGCTTTCGACTGTTTCAAATGCCGTTGAATCGGTTGCGATAACCGCGGTTGATAATCTCGTAGATCTCATGAATAACAAAAAACCGGAAAAAATAAAATTTTTGGAACACCATATTATCGGCGGCTCAACTGTTTAGAGTCTGTCTAAATGTATCTACATTATAGACAAACTCTAGCGTTTGTCCTTCACGCTTCCCGCGAGGCAACATAGCCGCGTATGTTTTGTATGAGATCCCTCTCGCCAAAGGCGCCGGCTTTGGTAACGATGTGGGCGCGTCCGGAGCGTCCCACGGCCACGGAAACGGCAACGCCGCGCTGTAATGATTCCTGCGGGACAAGGTACTCGTATGCCAGCGCCTCCATGACGCGGAGGAGGGTATCCCCGCCGAATACGGCAAGGTGCAGGGGGCCTGTCTCTTCCATGACGCCCCTCACGAAGGCCGCGAGGGATGTCGCGGCGTGTTCCGCGGCCGTCCCGTCTTCCCCGTTCCGGGAGCCGGCCTCCGTCATGGAGAGCCGCGTACCCGCTATGGAGACGCCCTGTTCCCTGATGAAGCCGGCGCAGCGGCGGATGTCCTCCCGAAGTCCGGCCCGATCTTTCCCGCCGGCCATGACGCCGGGAACGCCTTTCGCCATGGCGGCGCGGATCTGCGCGACCGAGGCAGCGTGCCGCGAACCCGACACGATGAGCAGGGGCCG
Organism: Treponema sp.; assembly: GCA_031265435.1. Lineage (GTDB taxonomy): Bacteria > Spirochaetota > Spirochaetia > Treponematales > Breznakiellaceae > JAIRNJ01. The sequence goes on along the minus strand of JAISCR010000033.1, from coordinate 19,697 downwards.
TTTCGGGAAACGCTCCGGGCGCCCGGCGGTTTTTGTCCCGTGGAAGGGGAGAGCGGCCATGAGGGCTTCCGCGAAACCGGCGCATCCGGCGCTTGCGCCGAGGAGCTTTCTTTCCATGAGGAAGGCTGCCGCGGCATGGAGGTCTTCCCCGGTACGGGCGTCGAAAATCACGACGTGGTCGCCGGACCAGGTGCCGGGCCCGATCCGCGGCGGTTCGGGAAGGGGGGCCGGCACAAGCGATACGGGCAGGGTTGACTGTTCCGCGATGATCTCCGGGATGAAGCCGTGCCGCAGCGGATTGAGGGCGTCACGGGCCATGTCGCTTTCTTCCAGAGGGATGCCGTTAATATACTGATGCCCGCCTTCTGTGGTTCGTCCCATATCGGGCCACGCGGGGATGAAGGGAAGGGGCCCTCCCCGGCGCCGCAGCAGCGCTTCCAGTTCGGCGCCTATGTTGCCCCGCAGCGCCGAATCCGTTTTTTTATACACGAAGGGAATGTCTTTCCACCGGTCAAGGCACATGTCGACGACGGCCCTTGAGTCTTCGGGCCCGAGGTGGCGGGTAGCCGTATTGATCGCGAGGACGCCGGTTCCCGCCGGAGGGAGCGCGCGGGCGGATTCCGGCGATCGGTACACACGGACGGGTATACCCTTTTCCGCCGCCTGAACCGCGGTATCGAGGGCGCCGGTCAGATCATCGGCAAGGATCAGCAGCGTATGCATGATCTCATTATTGCATGAACGGGGGTTTTGATGTCATCCTGTAGAGAGGGAAGGAGAATATATGGTAAGGGAGCGGCCCATCCTGGGAATCAGTCCGGGAGATCCCGCAGGCATAGGTCCCGAGATCACCGTCAAGGCTCTTTTGAATCCGGAGATCCGCGAACGGGCCGTGCCGGTGGTGTACTGCGACAGGGTCGTCCTGGAAGACGCTCTTGCCCTGACGGGAGGAGCCTTGACTCTGCGCGCGGTGACCGATCCCCGGGAGGCGGTGGGAGAGAAGGGCTTCGTTGAGTATGTAGACACGGGAATCCTTAAAAAGGGAGACTACGAGTACGGCCGGGTGAACGCCGTGCCGGGGGAAGCGTCGTTTCGGTATGTGGTTGCCGCCATAGTCGGCGCGATGGCCGGCCATACGTCCGGTGTGGTTACGGGCCCTATCAGCAAGGAGGCGGTGAATCTCGCGGGGCATCGTTTTTCCGGACATACCGAAATTTTCGCCCACTATACCGGCGCGGAACGGTACCGCATGTTTCTTTCCGCGCGGGGAACGCGGGGCAGCCTTAACGTTATCCATGTTACTACCCATGTTTCACTGCGCGGCGCCTGTGATCTTGTTACGAAGGATCGCGTGCTTGATACGATACGGTTTGCCGATCGCGCGGCGAGGCTCATGGGAAAGACGGAACGGCGCATAGGCGTTGCCGGCCTCAATCCCCATGCGTCGGAAAATGGCCTGTTCGGGGACGAGGAGGCGCGGGCAATTATTCCCGCCATCGCGGCGGCACGGATCGAGGGCCTTGACGCGGAGGGGCCCCTTCCCCCCGACACGGTGTTTGTCAAAGCCCTGGGCGGCTTCTTCGACGTGGTCGTCGCCATGTACCACGATCAGGGGCACATTCCCCTCAAGATGCTGGGATTCGACATGAATGCGGGAGCCCTTTCCCGGATAAGGGGAGTCAACGCCACCATAGGACTTCCCATCATACGGACATCGGTGGATCACGGGACGGCCTTTGACATTGCAGGAAAGAATCAGGCCGGCGAGGAAAGCATGCTTGACGCTATGGACATGGCGCTGACATTCATAGAGAACAGCCGGCCTGTCCTGTAGTTGTTATAGGAAACCTCTCCTTTGTTTGTCGGAAAAAAGAATTTTTAACCACAAGGTCGCATCAGTCGAAAAAGTAAAGGGAAAAGAACGATTTCCTCTTAAAAAACTTCTTCGACTTCTTCGACTTTTTGTGGTAATCTCTTTCTCTTTCGTTCGAGTAGTTCGTGGTTATTTTAAATGGAGAATTGCTGTAGCAGAAATATTCCCTATTCCTCTTCTTCGGTTTCTTCGCCGTCTTCTTCATCTCCGGCATCTTCGTCCCGGGAGGCGGCATCGTCTTCAAGGCTCTTTCCGGTCCGTTTGAGGGATTCATAGCAATTGATCCCCGCCTGGGCGATAATCTGGTCATCCTTGCCGGAGAAACCGGCAAAGGCGCAGATACAGTTCCCGTCGTCGCTTATCACCGAGCCCCTCCAGAACGATTCATAACCGAGAACCTGGTAGTAGTTGGTACCTGAATTTTTGTCTGTTCTGCGGGAAAAGGCGATCTTTCCGTGAACCAGCGCGTCAAAATTGGTTCCGTTATTTATCACCAGTTCGTCTTCATAGTTGTAATCCCGGTATATAATGCCAAAACTACGCTGGGTAGCGTCCCACTGTTCGCTGTTCTTCTCATCTCTGATCTGAGCCACCAGGACTCCCCGCCTGCCGTTCTGGATATAGCCCTCATTTTCATCAAAGATCTTTTTTGCCTTTCTTTCCATGGCATTCAAAATGGCATTTCTGTCCATACATCCACCTTATAAAACGCATTTACGCACCGTTTCAGACAAATCTGTTTCCCCCGGCCGGGAGCCGGAGAGTGAAGTCGTATATGTTTTTAGTATACCCCATGGCCTCATTTTGAGCAAGGAATTCCGCATGTATTTTTATGCCCCCTGCTTAAACTGCAGAATATTCCCGAATACCTCGGCGGTAACTTCTCCCGCGGCTTCGAGGTTCTCCTGAATGATATGATCCGCATACTTTTCAAACACGGCCATACTCTTGTGTCCGGTGATCCGGATCACCTGATCGGGCGCCATGCGGTCAACCATCCGGGCGGCATAGTAGTGCCGGTGGCTGTGAAAAACGATATTCCGGGCGGCGGCGTCAATGCCGTAGTCCCTGCAGACTTTTTTTAGCCCCTTGAGGAACAGTTCTTCGGCCATGGGTTTGTCCTGGAGAGGCCCATAGAATACAAAAGGATTATCCGTGCGGTGGGGGTTATCTTTAATAAGCTCAAACAGTTTTTCTCTCACCTCGGGGAGCAGAGGCACCTTCCGGCTCTCTCCGTTTTTCGGCGTCTTGAGACCGTCAATGCGGCTCCAGGAATGACGGATATAGAGAAAATTTTCGGTAGCGCCGATGTCCCTCTTCCGCAATGCCAGAACCTCTCCTGCCCGCAGCCCTGTAGTAATGGCCAGCAGATTTCCCGCGTATACCCGTTTGTCTTTCCAGGAAACAGAAAAAATTTTCTCCGCTTCCTGGGGCGTCAACACCCCCCTTTTCTTTTCCGTTCCATGAAACTTGAGCATCCCGGCGCAGGGATTAAAGGCAAGCTTCCCTTCCTGATGCGCCCACTTGAGGGGTGTAGTAATGGTATGCATTATCTGCTGAATGCTGTTCGGCCGCAGGCCCACATCGGCAAGGATATTGGCAAATTCCTTGAGGACATCGCGGGTAATATCTCCGACGTTCCAGCCTTCAAAGGACGGCGTTACATAATAATGTACTCTTTTTATGCTCTCATGGCAATGACGTTTGCCGATGCGGTAGCCGTGAGTAAGTTTGTCCCGGACATAAGGAGAATTTTTGTAGTCCCAGAAATTCTGTAAAAAGGCTTCCAGAGGAAGAGCCTCAATGCTGTCTTTCGGCCTGGCTTCAACCGGGAAGCCCCTGGCCTTAAGCGCCGCTACAATCCGGAAGGCATCTTCTTCCGTCAGATCGGTTTTTCCGATACTCCCGAGTATTGCTTCTACACCGGTCAATCCGGCAGTCTGATCTACAATGACCATTCCTCCTAAGGTCTCAAGATTACATCCATCGAACATACACTGGGGAACTATGTATTATAATATGAATAACGAACGGTTTCAGAGGTTTGGGCATGACAATTCCTCCATACTACTGGAAAAAAATAAACGCACGATGCCATGCAGTCCTTGGGTTTTTATAAAATGCTTATGTATAAATCCTTGCAATATAAGCATTTACAATGGGCCCACCAGGACTTGAACCTGGGACCGACGGATTATGAGTCCGCAGCTCTAACCAACTGAGCTATAGGCCCTGAAATGCCGCAGACGAAGTTCTCCCTGCGGTGAAAATACTTATACTCCGAATACACAAAAAAGTCAATTGAACTATACTATTTTTACCCCGTCCTGTTTGATTAATAACCTGACGGCATCGCAGGCTACCTGGATAGTATCCTCCATCTTCTTGAAGGACATGATCGCGGAGGCGCGCTTTGAACGGATACTGGAAATAACAAAAAGCGCCGCCGTCTCCATTTCGGAGCACATCACATTTCCCCTCCGCCATGCTTCCCAGCGTTCATGCAGCCGGGCGGCGGCAGGCATGCTGTCAGGTTCATGCTGGCCGTAGAAAGAATCCTTGGATTGGGAGATGCCTTCTATATAGTTGAGCCCTCTGGCCTGTGCGGCATCCGCCAGGGCGGCCACCACATGGCGATCCGCTATGGCCGGATACTCGATGGGGATATAGTGAATCGTGGTGCCTTCGTCCCGGACAGCCGCGTTACAGATCACTCCGTCCAGGGTTTCATCGCAGGACGCGTCGCAAACCCGTCCCGCAGTCCCGATGCGGATAAAGGTATCCGCCCCGATTTTAATCAGTTCTTCCAGGGCAATGGCGGTGGAAGGGCAGCCCATGCCGGTAGAGGTAACCGAAACCTTCTCTCCGTCAAGGTAACCTGTCCATGTCTTGTGTTCCCGGTTGTGGGCCACAAGCTTCGCGTCATCCAGAAACGATGCGATCAGATCCGTGCGGAAAGGATCGCCGGGCAGAAGCACATAGCGTCCTACATCCCCTTCCCTGCAGCGAATGTGATACTGTTTTCCTTCTACGGTAAGATCGAGCGCCATCATACTCCTCCTAAAATGTGTACTCCCCTGCTGGTACCGATTCTGCTGCAGCCTGCTTTGATATAGGCTTCCAGATCTTCCAGGGTGGAGATACCACCGGCAGCTTTTATCTTGATGCCGGGACGGATATGTTTTACAAAGAGTTCCACATCTTCAAGGCTGGCCCCCGCCGGGCCAAAACCAGTGGAAGTCTTGATATAGTCTGCCCCCGCCTCCCCTACAGAGGCGCACAGATCGATCTTCTGTTCTTGTGAAAGGTAACAGGTCTCTATGATCACCTTGAGGATCTTGCCGGAGGAAGCGTCCCTGAGGGCCTTAATCTCCGCGGTAACTCCCCTGAAGTCCCCGGACACAGCAAGCCCCAGGTTGATCACCATGTCCAATTCATCGGCGCCATTATCAACGGCTTCCCGCAATTCGGCAACTTTTATCGCGGTGGTATTGTAGCCCAGGGGAAAACCGATTACGGTACAGATCCTTATGCGGTTTCCGTATGCCTTCTTGACTTTTTCGACGAAAACCGGGGGGATGCATACCGAAGCGGCGTGGTAACGCTCGGCTTCATCACAAAGAGTCCGAACTGCCTCCCAGCCGGCTGTCGGCTTGAGGAGAGTATGATCGATGCAAGACCAGAGTTTTTCTTTATCCATGAATATAAGCCCTCTCAATTGTGAGTATAATCACATTATTTGTTACTACAATAACACCGGCCCCGCGGGAAGTCAAACATTATACGGTAATTACCGATAGTAATATTGAAGACTCATGGGTGAAAATAATGGAGGACATGGGCATTACCGTGGAGGTTGTATGAGAAAAAAATGGATCTGCTGCTTTCTTTGGCCTTGTATCCTTTTCGGCCTTACCCTTCCCGGCGGCGCCGAAGAATTTGCCTATAGATACCGGGAGGGGGACACATACCGTATTCTTTCAACCGTAAAAGAGGATGTATACCTGGACTACAGGCTCAACCACAGATCGGAGATACTCAATCGTATTGCGGTAAAGGTTACGGGAGCCATAGACGGCAGGGGCCGGCATGAGGCGGTGTTCCAGACTTCCGAAAGGACCGTGGAAAACGCGGGGAACGCGAGGAGTTTCCAGTGGTCAAGGGAGTATGATTCGGTCTTTATCCGGGATGCCATGGGCTATATTGATATTGAAAAAAAATACTATATGCCGGTGGTGCGTAATGTGCCGGTTTTCCCGGGCGGGGATCTTAAACCCGGCGAAACCTGGACTGCCGAAGGCCATGAGATGCACGATTTTCGGGACAGTTTCGGCATAGAGGAGCCCTACCGTATCCCTTTTAACGCGAACTACACGTATCTGGGCGAACGCGAATGGGAAGGCGGGAACTACCCGGCTTTTTCCGTTTCCTACCGGATCCTGAGTGAACCTCCGGCAGTACGGGGAAGGGTATGGCCTTCGAGGATCATGGGCGCTTCGGATCAGATAGTCTACTGGGACAGGGAGATGGGTCAGGCCGCGGCCTATACCGAAAGTTTCAGAATGATCTTTGAACTTTCTACCGGGCGAATCGTAGAGTACCGGGGCACTGCCGAGGCGAGGCTTCTGGAATCGGAAGACATGGATAAGAACCGGGTAGCCGGCCGTATAGCCGAGGAAATCAACAGCCTTAATATTCCCGACGCCTCGGTCAGGGTGGATGATGAAGGGATAACGATCAGCCTTGAAAACGTACAGTTCCAGGCGGATTCGGCAGTATTACCGCGGCAGGAAAAATCAAAACTTGACAGGATCGCAGAGATTCTGCTGCATTATCCGGAACGGGATATACTGATTGCCGGACACACGGCTCTGGCCGGTACTGCCGAAGGCCGGAACAGACTTTCCCGGGAACGGGCCGCGGCGGTGGCGGAGTACCTTATCGGTAAAAAAGTCCGCGGGGCGGACAGAGTTGTTGTCAGGGGCTACGGGGCGGAAAGGCCGGTTGCGGACAACGATACGGAGCAGAACCGTTCCCGCAACAGGAGGGTGGAGATCACCATTCTGGAGAACTGAGGCCCGAATCGCCGCGGATTGCGGAAAGTAAAATGCGATATATTGACCCACAGGGGCATTCCGTGGCAGGATCAGATATCCATGGAACAAACTATGTCGGCAAATCTGGCGGTTCTTGCATGTCCCGGCGGCGAAGTCTTTGCGGACGAGATGATAAACCATCTCAAAAAGATGTACCGCCGCAGCTTCAAAAAACAGGCCGTAGCCCTGGCAAGGCGTTATTGTTTGGATCTGGAAACGGCGGGAAGCCGTATCAATTTTGTCAATGATGTAATTTCCCATTCCCTTCATAGCGGCCAGGACAAGGGTAAATGCCGTACTCCCGACTTCAAGGTTCCGGCGCGGTTTACCCACTTCCCCAACGGAGAGATAAAGGCGGAGATCCTCGAATCGATCCGGGGAAGAGACATTTATATCGTCCAGGATGTGGAGAACCGCTATCCAGTGAATTTTTCCGGAGGGGATGACAAGCGCGCCCTCTCGGTTAATGACCATCTCATGACCATTTTTGTGACCGTGGACGCGGCCAAACACGCGGGGGCCGAGCATATCACCCTGGTGCTCCCCACCTATCCCTATGCCCGGCAGCACAAGGCCAAGGGACGGGAGGGTCTCACCGCCAGCCGGGTGGGAAAGATTCTTGAAAGCCTCGGGGTGAATCACATCATCACCATGGACATTCATTCCAGGGACATCGTGCTTTCCTTCAACCGTATGCGGCTCGAAAACCTCCATGCCAGCTACCAGACAATCCGCTGCCTTTCCATGATGGACGGCATTCTCAACGATGATTTTGTCGTGGTTTCCCCCGATACCGGGGCGGTAGACCGGAATAAATTCTATGCCAATGCCCTCAAAAAGCCCCTCAACCTTCTCTACAAGGAACGGGATTACTCCAAGCTCAGCAGGAACGCGCAGGAGAGCAATATTACGGAGCTTAAACTTCTGGGGGATGTACGGGGAAAAACAGTCTTCATGGCCGACGATATGCTGGGTACCGGCGGCACCCTCCTCAAGGGCATGAAGATGCTCAAGGAAAGCGGAGCGGGCAAGGTAATTGCGGCAATCAGTCTTCCTCTCTTTTCCGGGGACGCGATCAAGTACTTTGATGCGGCATACCGGGAGGGGCTTTTCTACCGGATCATCGGTACCAATGCGATCTACCAGGAAGAGGTGCTCACAAAAGAGTGGTATATCAGTGTGGATATTTCGAGGCTCTTTGCCCAGACTATTTCCCGGCTTCATCAGAACCAGTCGATTTCCTCCCTGCTGGATAACCGGGAGATCATCACGAAACTCCTGGCCGATTCCCGGCCTCCCCTGCCCCTGCAAAACAGTCTTTTCGATACAGAAACGGAATGAAGATCTACCGTCTGCCGGAAAAGCCCAAGGCTCTTCTCTTTGATATGGACATGACTCTCTACTCCCACCCGGTCTATGCCCAAAGTCAGGTGGACACCCTTTTGGTGAGGCTTGCCGCGCGATACGGGAAGACTTTTGAGGAGATGAAGGGGGAAACCGATGTCTACCGTTCCGAATGGGCACAGAAACACGGCGGGGAGACGATATCCCTGAGCAAGGTGATCCTGGACTACGGGGTCGGCATGGCGGAAAACATCCGCTGGCGGGAAGAAGATTACAAACCGGAACTGTATCTCAAACCAGATCCCCGCCTTCGGGAAACCCTGGAAAGGCTGGCCCGTTCCTATAAACTGGCCGTGGTAACAAACAATACCGTGTCCATTGCGCTGAGGACTTTCGGCATCCTGGGAACCGCGGAATTCTTTCCCTGTTCCCGCATTGTGGGCCTCGATACCCTGGGTATCCCCAAGCCCCACAAGAGCCTCTACCTCAAGGCTGCCGAAATACTCAAAACCGAAGCGGCTTCCTGCGTTTCGATAGGCGACCGTTACGATATTGATTTGGTTCCATCGCTTGAAGCCGGCATGGGCGCCATTCTGGTGGACGGCGTGGAAGACGTGTACAACCTGGAAGATTCAATCCACGGGATTTAATCTGAAAGGGTTTGATCCGCAAAGGCTAAATCCACATAAATCCGCATTGTAAATTAATCAAAGCGGAGGTATTCTGTATATATTATGATGGACATTGAATTTTTCGCTGCTTCCATGGCGGAAATTTGCGGGCATTGTCTCGTTGCGCCGGGAAGGGTTCTCCGTTTTACGATCATTACCAACCCAAAAGCCGGAGGATTCGTCATACAGAAGCGGTGGCGGCGCCACGAGGAAACCCTGAAGCTTTACAGGGCAAAGGCGGCCTCTCTTCCCGCAAGGCAGGCGGGACCTTCCATTTGTTCAAAGGAAAAGGGCGGCCCTGCCCCCGGACTGATACTCACCACGGGCCCGGGACACGCTTCGAAGATCGCCGCCGCCCTTATCGATGAAATTGAGGCCGGGGAAAAAGCCGTAACGGGGCTGCATCCCTTTCACCTCATCATTACCGCGGGAGGGGACGGCACGAGTCTTGAAGTGCTTACCGGCCTCTTCCACGCCAAGCCGGAAACGCTTTCCCACTGCGTTGTCCTGAGGCTTCCCATGGGCACGGGGAATGACGGGGCCGACGCGGCTGAATTGGCGGATGCCCTGGATCTCCTCGTCGAACCTGTCAGAATTGACCGGGCGCGGGCGTTGAGACTCCGCACCGCAACATCCAAAGGCCCCTTCCTTGCCTTCAATATCCTTTCGGTGGGTCTTGACGCCTTTGTTACCCACATGACCAACAAGATGAAGGGAAAATTCCCCGGAGATTCATACAAGCTCTGGGTCGATATTGCCGCCCTGTTCTATGACAGGATCTACCGGGTAGACTATATGGATGTGCGGGCCCTTGATGAAAAGGGAAGAGAGATACAGAACTTCCGGGAAAAAGTGCTGCTCCTGGCCGTGGGGGCTTCGGGACACAGAACCTATGGTTCCCACAACAGAATTCTCCCCGACGACAGGAATGTCTGCGCGGTAAAGCAGATGCCTCTGCTCCGTAAAGTTGCCCTCAAGGGCCTTTTCAAAACCGGTGAGCATATCCGCTGCAGGGAATCAATCCTCCTCAGCGCCGCATGCATGGAATTCCGCGGCGAACATCCGATTCTGGCCCAGATGGACGGAGAAACGGCGCTTCTCACCAAAGAAGATTTCCCTGCCGCCATAGAGCTTACCTCTCCCGTGGTTCCTGTTCTCAAGCCTTCATGACGGTGAATGAGGATTTTGAAGCCTGGTATCGGAATATCTACGGCGGCCGCTGGAAAAAATTGAGAGAGAGTCTCCTTGACAGTGTTACCGCTTTCCCCTACGCCGAAGGACTCGCCCTCCCCTACCGCCTGAACAGGGCTTCCGTACTGGCGGCAGAATCTCTGCGTCTTGACGCCGAAGGGCTGATACTGGATGCCTGCGCGGCTCCCGGCGGCAAGAGTCTTGTCATCGCAAGCCGTTTGAAAAACGACTGCCCGGAAAGCGGCCCGCGGCTTCTGTGCAACGAACTCTCCGCGGAAAGAAGGCGCCGCCTTTCGGAAGTTCTTGACAGGCACCTGTTCCCGGAAACAAGAAGCCGGATACGGGTTTCCGGTTTTGACGCCGCTGCCCAGGGGGGACGTAAATCGGAGCAGGGCCGCTTCTGCGCTATACTGCTTGACGCACCCTGTTCAAGCGAGGAGCATGTGCTCAAGGATCAAAAGGCATATATGGCCTGGAAACCGGGCCGTCCGCGTTTTCTTGCACAGCGCCAGTGGGCCCTGCTTTCCTCATGTTTTCTGCTGCTGGAAAAGGGAGGTTCCCTGGTCTACTCAACCTGCGCCCTGAATCCCGAAGAAAACGAAGGAGTTGCCGGGAGACTTCTAAAAAAGTACGGTGATACTGTTGAACCGGATCTTCCCGGTTTCCCCGAAGGAGAGGCGGGCCCCCTGGGCCGCATGATTCTGCCGGACACATCCGGCATGGGCCCCATGTATGTGGCCCGCTTCAGGAAGAAAGCCTGAGCCGAAATAGAGTAGTTTAATCATCTTTTTCTTGGATTCTCCGCTCTGTGTTTAGAGTCATTCAGGATTAACCATTCCGAGGCGGGGTATGCTGATCTCCCGGTAGTCCTTAATTACAGCGATTGAAAGCTCCTCAAGTTCCTTCCATCTGCCGCGGGAAAAGCGATCCAGCACACCGACAAGCTTCATCCCGGCCTTTCCGGCGGCCCGCGCGGCTTCGGGGATGTCCTCAAAGACAAGGCATGCTTCGGGCCTTGCCGAAAGGATCCCGGCGGCACGGAGAAACACATCGGGGAAAGACTTGCCCCGGCTCCCGCCGTCTGTAGAACAGATCGCCTGAAAATAATCCCTGATATTGTGCCGCCTGAGTACCGCCTCGTAGAGAAGCTCTGAAGAACCTGTGGCAATTCCCAGCTTTATTCCCCGCTTCCGCAACGCTTCAAGAAATTCGGCGGCGCCGGGCTTGAGAGGAATACTGTTTGCGTATTCATGCCGCGCCATGTCCATCCATTCACGTATTATGGCATCGGTACTGTCATTCAGGGAAAAATAGTCTTTGGTGTACCGGGCGGCTTCAACAAAACTCAAGGCCGCTACAGCATCCTTGTAGCCGCCGGGGATGAGAATGTCCCGCTTCAAAAGAAAATCTTCATCTATCTTTTTCCATACGCCCATTGAGTCGATAAGTGTACCGTCAAGATCAAAGATAAGCGCTTCCACGCCTTCAAGATTCAGTATCATTTATCCTTCCCAAAGAGAAGGGAAGAAATTTCCAGCACCGCGTCGGCAAGGCGCGGGCCGTAACGGTAAAGGCTGTCCGAATTTACCGCGGCAACGCATCCGTTCCTGACGGCAGGAATACTGTTCCAGCCGGGACGGGAGGCAAAGATTGAAATATCTGTTTTCATGTAGGGGTCGTCTCCGGTGAAGATCCAGTCGGGCTGTCTGTCCAACACCGCTTCCGCGCTTACCTGGGGCCAGCTTTGGGTAAGATCGCCGAAAATGTTTACTCCCCCCGCCTTTTCAATGGCCTCGTTGATAAAAGTCCCTCCCCCTGTGCTCATCATGGGATCCGCGGAAAGCTCCCAATAGACTTTCGGCTTTTTGCCGTCCGGGCTTTTTTCCGCGGCAAGGGCGATTTTGCCTTTCATTTCCTCTATCACGTTTTCCGCCCCTTCAACACAGCCTGAAAGCCTTCCTATTGTTTCAATGGCGGCGTAGGCCTCTTCAAAATTACGCGGCTCCACCGCAAAACAGGGGATGGAAAGTTCCTCCAGCATGCCGCGGATACGGGCATGCATGTCGCCCGAAAGGAGAACCAGATCCGGCTTAAGCGCGGTAACGGTTTCGACACTCACCGAAGCTCCCGAAAAACCTCCGGCTTTGGGCTTTTCAAGAGCCTCCGGAGGATAGTTGCAGTATTCGGTAACCGCAACCACTCTGTCCCCGGCCCCAACGGCAAAGAGTATCTCCGTTACCGCGGGCACAAGGCTTATGATCCGCTCCGCAGGCAGCTTTCCTTCATAGGGTTTTCCGGAAACATCCGTCAGCATGACTGCTGCCGGCAGTGATTCTGCCGGTACGGATACTGCATCCTTTGACCCCCTGGGCCCGCAGGAAAAAAGCGCAGAGACAGCAGCGGAGAAAAACAGCGCCCTGTACAAAAATTTGTTTCTGCCTCCCCGGTACGGGTTTAATTTCTGTAGTAATCGATTTTCCATAAACATAATCCTTTTGCCGGCAGTGTTACTCCGGCCCGGCGGCGATCCCCCGATTCAACAAGGGTCTTGAAATCTTTTTCGGAAATATCCTTCTGTTCACAGTCAAGCAGGGTTCCTCCGATTGAACGCACCATCTTCCAGAGAAAGGCGTTTGCGCCGATCTCGAAAACAAGGGCGCCGGCGCTGATAAAAAAACAGGCCTGAAAAATATAACGTGTTCGGGACTTGCTCTGATCCCGGGGGCTTGAAAAAATCGTGCAGTCCCGTTCCCCGAGAAGGGAACGGCAATACGCGTTGAGGAGAGCCGGCCGGGGCTGCCGCCATAACTGTAGCGCATAACGGGCCTCCTGGGGAAGAGCGGGCCTTCCGCAGATAAAGCTGTAACGGTACGTCCGCATCTTCGCGTCAAAACGCGCATGAAAATCCGGAGAAGCTTCCGAGGCTTCCATGACGCGGAGATCCTGCGGAAGGAGGCCGTTCAGGGCCGGTACATAGCGGGACGCCTCCATGTTTTCGACCGGTGAATAAAAGTTGGCGACCTGTCCTGCGGCATGCACCCCCGCATCGGTCCTGCCGGAACCTGTGACCCTGACAGGAACCTTGCAGATCTTCTCCAGGGCCTTTTCCATTTCCCCCTGAACGGTTCTCCTCTCTTTCTGCTTTTCCCATCCTGAAAACCCGGTACCGTCATAGGCAATCAGGAGCCTGATGTTGCGCATAGTGCCTATTGATCGCTTTCGCTTAATTCTTTGTTGATGGCATCGTAAATTTCGCGGGAATGTTCCAGGAGGGGGCCCGGCTTGTCCTTTGAGGAACGGCCCATACCGAATATCTTTGCAATGGTTCTGCGGGCATCTTCCAGTGATGTTTTTCGCTGCTCAGGATTTGCATGGGCCCCGTACTTGTAACTCAGATAGGCGCAAAGATACAGTACCCCTTCGTAACTGTAGTTTTTGTCCGTGTCGGGCCCCATTATCTTGATGCCGGAGAGAGTTTCCTTTCCCGACTGCTCACGGTTTATCGCCTCGTTGTAGGAATACTGCGCTTTTTTGCGGAACAACACCGCCAGCCAGTCGTAATGCTGGCCGGGAAATTTCCTGTCAAGATCATCAAGAAGCCAGGCAGTCCTTAAGGCGGAAATTCCCTGTTTGATGGTAGGGGAAACATCCTTGTCGTAGAAATCGTAACAGCGGAGTGCCAAATAGTGAGAGGCGGCCCCTTCCGCCAGGCCCCGGTTTTCATGAAAATCAATGCCGGGAAAGATGAGTTCCGTTTCCGCCCTGCGCTTTTCCCCGTCTTCCATGGCCCTGTCCTTGTCCGCGGCGGGAAGGTTTTCAAAATCGGCATCCATGGCGGCAAACCAGCATTCGGGACATACGACGATCTGGTAGGCCAGGGGATACACTTCCCCGTATTTGAGTGAAGGCTCATAGAGCCGGTGCAGTTCATCCGTCAGCGCTCCGGCGATGAGCCTTCCGCTGCCGGAGAGCAGTTCTTCCCTGTGAAAACTCTCCCCGCAGACAGGACACGTGTATTCTTTTTTTGAAAGAAAGGATACTTTAAGTTCCCGTTCTTCAGTCACCGGCATCCTCCAAAATTACCATGGCAACGGCGTTGTCATGTTCGTGGGCAAGGGAAACATGCACCCTGGAAGCGCCGCTTTCCCGCAGGGCTTTAAGCGCCGTCCCGAATACTTTTATTTCCGGTCTGCCGTTATTCCTGTTAAGCACCATGATATCCTTGAGTACGATGCCGAGAAGCCCCGTCCCGAGTGCCTTACCAAAGGCTTCCTTTGCGGCAAAACGGGCCGCCAGGGAAGACGCTTTTCCGGAACCTTTTGACATGACCGATACGAGTTCATCGGAATGAAAATACCGCTCGAGAAGTCCCGGCATGTCTACCCAGCGCCGCAAACGGTCTATACGAACCATATCGATTCCTATACCGACAATCATGGCCTTCCCTAGTTATTCCCGTTCCGCGGGTCCTGCAGACGGATACTCACAACCGCGTTCTCCGGCTCCATTCTGACAATCTCAAGACCGGGAGTACCGGTAATCACTACAGGAAGCGTATAGTCTCCCTCCGCGTTTATGCCGGAACAATCAATACTCATAAAAAACGGAGAAGGCGTAAAGGCATCAAGAAGGAACTGATCTCCTTCTACCCGCGCCGTTCCTGTTTCAGGCTGAATTTCCGCCGTAAAGCGGGGATCCAGATTGGTAAGGGATATGGAAATATTATTGACGTTCCGTACCGGCACAGGCTTGCGGATATAGGCGCGGAAGCTGGTCGTGCCGTTCCCCCGGATCGTGAGAAGCGGATCGCGGTTAAGAATACCGACATCGACGGAAAAATCCTCGCTCCTTCCGTCCAGATCGATAAAGTCGGTATTAAGCTCGGAAAGCCCCCCCAAAAGAGTGAGGGGGCCGTCCACCACTACCTGAGTGGGAGAGAGGGTATAGGAAACCAGCTCATAGCCCGGAACGGGATTGCCATTGAGACTGGGAATAAGCGGCACATACTTGCTTATTCTCTGATCCAGTTCAAGCGATATTTCCATGGGATCGCAGGAAATCTGCAGGGGTTCTATCCCCAGCGCAGTCCCTTCCTTGCGTACCTGTACGGTAGCCCGGTAAGAACCGGGGCGGGTGTATTTTTTCAGATCGATATAAGCTTTAATGTCATCCTCAAGAATGGGATAGATACTGTTGGCCTCTCCCCGGAGAGTCACCCGGATCATGCGGGTATAGGAACTTGAGGGAAGCAGATTCTGATCCACCTCTACATTCAGGGGAACGGAAAAGAAACGGTCTTCCAGAGTACTCATCCGGTGAAAGACAAAGAGAATCAATGCCAGTACGATTGAAAGGACTTTTACCGGCCAGTTTTCTGCCGAACGGATCAAAAATCCGGAAAGTTTTGACAGCTTCATCACAGGCCGTCCATCCCCCCTCCCGCGGCGGCAATGGTACCTTCGGGAACAATAGCGCTGTCTGCTTTCCGCCCTCCCTGATTGAGCAGCTCTTTAAGTTTTATGGTTACTTCGAGGGGACTCAGATCGTAGTAAAGCTTGGATTCGTATGCCAGGGAGATGGCTCCGCTTTCCTCGGACACCACCAGTATTACTGCGTCACTCTGTTCCGACATTCCCAGACTTGCCCGGTGGCGGGTGCCGAAACTCTTGCGTATGTCCTGCTGTTCCGAAAGAGGAAGAAAACATCCCGCGGCAGCGATTCTGCTGTTCTGGATGATCATTGCGCCGTCGTGAAGAGGAGTGTCGAATTCAAAAACCGTTACAATAAGACTGGAAGAAAGATCGGCATTGAGCCGTGTTCCCGTATCAATGATGTGCCTGATATTGACCCTCCGGGGAAACACCACCAGCATGCCGCGTTTCTGCCGGGAGAGAATCTCCGCGGCGGTTACCACCACTTCAAGCTGACCGATGCGGGGCTTCTGATCCGGCCTGAAAAAATCCCCCTGCCCGAGGCGAATGATGATCTTCCGCAGTTCCGGCTGAAACACAATGGCCACCGCCACAAAGAGTCCCGGAGCCAGAACGGTAAGTATCCATTTAAGGGTAGTGAGATTGAGCATCGTTGCAATGCCGTAGATCAGGGCAAGAAAACCGGCGCCTTTTATCAACTGCACCGCCTGGGTTTTTGCCATGAGTTCATAGGCTTTGTAGAATAAAAAAGCGAGAATTGCCACATCCAGTACCGGACGGACAAAGTCATAGATGGCGGATAGCCGCTGAAACCACTCCACGCCTGAACACCCCTTATACCAGAATAGACAATATTGCCCCTTTTCGCAAGCAGTATGGGTTAGCGGCAGTATGGTTAAACGGCGGCCGACACCGTTTTGGCAAGGGAAGGGCCGTCCAGACCGTTTGCCGCAAGCAATTCCTGCCGTGTTCCCAGGGTATCAAGGACCTCTT
The DNA here is from genome assembly GCA_031265435.1 of Treponema sp. Taxonomy (GTDB): domain Bacteria; phylum Spirochaetota; class Spirochaetia; order Treponematales; family Breznakiellaceae; genus JAIRNJ01. The sequence continues at coordinate 3,097 of JAISCR010000033.1, read as the reverse complement.
CGACGGCAAGGAACTTGATCTTTCCGCGGCAGTTCCGATCCCGGGCCAGGGCTGCGGCGTACTCACCGAAACCGCCCTCCCGGATGCCTTCCTCGGCAATAAGTGTCACTTCATGGGAATCAAAGAGGAAGGCAAGATAGTCTTCATCCAGAGGTTTTATAAAACGGAGGTTGTAGAGATCCGTTTCAATCCCCTCTCTTTCAAGCCTTTCCGCGGCGTCGATAACTTCCCGGTAAAGCCCGCCGGTGAAGGCGATCAGCACCCCGGCCCCCCGCGCCCGGCGGACAAAGACCCCCCTTCCCGGCTTGAGTTCTTCAGAAAAAGCCGGAATTTCCGGAGGACAGCGGCACTTGGGGTAGCGGATCATCACCGGGCCTTCCTGCCGCAGGGCCCAGGCCAGCATAGAGGCAAGTTCCTTTTCCCCCGCGGGAGCAAGGATACTCATACCCGGCGCGGCGCGGAACAGGGCAATATCGTAGAGTCCCTGGTGGGTTTCCCCGTCTTCGGGAACAAAGCCTGAACGATCCAGGGCAAAGATCACCGGCAGATTCTGGAGACATACATCATGGATCACCTGGTCGACGGCCCGCTGGATGAAGCTTGAATAAAAGGCCGTAACCGGACGCATGCCCTGTACCGCAAGCCCAGCCGCAAAGCATACCCCATGGGCTTCGGCTATTCCCACATCGAAGAAACGGCCCGGAAAAGCCTCCCTGAACGCGGAAAGTCCCGTACCCTTCTCCATGGCGGCGGTAACCGTAACAAGCCTTTCATCATTTTTGCCCAGATTGAGGAGAGCCTTGCTGAAGGCTTCGGTGAATAAAGGACGGTTTTCCCCATCTTTTGCCTCACTCTGGGGAGAAGGCACATCAGGAAGCCCCTCCGAGGGAGAGAAGGCCCCCACCCCGTGCCAGAGACCCGGGTCCTGTTCCGCCCGGTGGTAGCCCTTGCCTTTCCGGGTAATCACATGGATCACCACCGGCCGCCCGAGCTTGCGCACATCCTCAAACACGTCGGTAAGGTACTGAATATTATGACCGTCGATGGGCCCGGCATACTCAAAACCCAGATCCACGAAGAAGTTGTCGGTATAGAAAACCGCCTTTACCGCCCGCTTGAGCCGGACAACCCAGTCGAAGAGAGTTCCCCCGATATAGGGGATCTTTTTGACAGTGGAATCGAAAGTACGGCGGAAAAGCTGATATTTTGCCTTCATGGAGAGACGGCTCAGATACTTTGAAAGCCCGCCTACATTGGGACTGATCGACATCTTGTTGTCGTTGAGCACCACCACCAGGGGAAGCCCCAGCTGGCCCGCGTGGGAGAGAGCCTCGTAAGCCAGACCGCCGGTAAGCGCTCCGTCCCCGATAACCGCCACCGCATTCCCCCGGCCTCCCCTGAGCCTTTCGGCGGCCAAAAGCCCCAAAGCGGCAGAGATTGAGGTGGAAGCGTGACCCGTATCAAATACATCGTGGACACTTTCGGCCCGTTTCGGAAAACCGGATATACCCCCCCGCTTGCGGAGACCCGAAAAAGCCTCATAACGGCCGGTGAGGAGTTTATGGGCATAGCACTGATGCCCCACATCCCAGACGATCTTGTCTTCCGGTGAAGAAAAGACCCGGTGCAGGGCAATACTGAGTTCCACCACCCCCAGATTGGAGGCCAAATGCCCCCCGGTCTTGCTCACCGTTGAGACGATTTCGGCCCGGATTTCCTCAGCCAGGAGTTCCAATTCGCCGAAAGACAGATTTTTTATGTCCTGGGGATTGTGAATCCGGGGCAGCAGGGACGCTTTTTCTTTCATTATGCTAACAGATAGAGGAGGCCTATTTGTTCTTGTGTCTGTTCTTCCGCAGCTTTTTCTTACGCTTGTGGGTCGCAATTTTGCGCAATTTGCGTTTTCTTCCGCAGGGCACTTCGGCGTCTCCTTAGTGTTGATTTGATGATAGAAGTATGATACCTGGCGCCAAAAAGGTCAAGTACCCCATTGCGTTTCCTGCGGTGAGTAGTATACTGGCATTATGTCTGCCAATATCGTATTCAACCCGGCGGCATTTAAACATGGCAACTATGACCGATGAAGAAGCTGACGCGCTGGATGAACTCCTGACCCGGACAACTCCGAAAATCAGGGTGGGAGAAGGCGGGTTTTTTACAAAACAGCGGAACCTGTTAAACGCCCTTGATCCGGTGGTGGCGAATTATATCCGTTCCCAGGCGGAGATCAAGCACCTCTCCCCATCGGAAATCATTGGCGATCTGGTACGGGAAAAAATAACCGCCGTTTTATGAATTTCACCCGGATTTCCGCGAATTTGTCCGTGATGGTCAGTATCCGTCCGTGGTTATTTTTGAATGAGGCGAAAAAGAGGGAAATATAGCCCGACCAGGCGGCTTTCGTGGTTTTCCCCTTAATGCGGTATACTTTGAAGAAAAAATTCACCTCGAAGTCGAAAAAGTCGAAAAAGTTCATCATGCGGAGTATGAAGCTCCTCTTTTTTCCTTCTTCCTTCTTATACTTATTTGACTTCTTCGACCTCGCGGTAAAAAAATTCTTCCAAAGCCCGGCAGTTTCCCGAAAGATAAAAATAAACGCCGATGCCCTGCAAAATTCCCCCCTTGACATTTCCCCGGGACTGTGGTATACAAATGTTATGAAGCTACTTGGCTCCTTATATAGCAAGAACTTACCCCCCCCCCCCCCAGATATAGTATAACTTTATTAGATTTACCCAAAACACCACTATCCGCAGCGTACCAAAATAGCAAGCCGCCGGAGGTCTCCCTTGTATGAGGCACTCCTTCCCCTTGTCCGCCGTTTTCGCGCTCCTGTTATTGCTTTCCTCCTGGGGGCTCTGTGCTCAGGAATCCTCGCCGGACTTTTCGTCTATAGACAGCAATCTGGAAAAATTGGAGAGCTTGATAGCCGATACGCTGAACACGAGCGAAGCGCTGACAACACAATTAGAGGACTTGAGTCTAACCTTGAACGAGAGAGAGCAGTTAATAGACGAGCAAGAGAACTTGTTGAGGGAGCTGCGGAAGGAGCTGGCCGGAATGTCAGAAACCTACAGGACGCTCTCCTCCTCATCAA
>JAISCR010000014.1 GCA_031265435.1 Treponema sp. | reverse complement strand
GACAATGGTGGAGGTGATATACCCGTTCCCATTCCGAACACGGAAGTCAAGCCCTCTAACGCCGATGATACTGCCCCTTACGGGTGGGAAAGTAGGTAGTTGCCATGCTTTTTTTTATTACGCACTTGATAAGGATTCCAATAAATAATAAAATAAGGTTAGTGGTTTATTTGCAGGAGATGTTATGGCTGAACAAAGACAATTGGTGACCTTTCAGCTCGGAGAAGAGCTTTACGGGATCAACATCATGGATGTCAAGGAAATCGTCCGGGTTCAGACCATCAGGGCAATTCCCAACGCACCTACTTATGTGGAAGGAATTTTCAATCTTCGCAGTGAAATAATCCCTATAATTAATCTGCATAAGCGTTTTCATCTTAAAAAAGTGCTAACCTCGGAAGAGGATGAGCTTCTTTCCGGTTTTATCATCATTGATATTGACGGCATGAAGTTGGGTGTGATTATTGACCGGGTTTCCCGTGTTGTGACCATCGAAAAAGAGGAGATACAGCCGCCTCCCCAGATGTTGAGCGGCATTGGGGCCGAGTATATAGAGGGTGTTGTACGTCAGGAGCATGGATACCTTATCATTCTGGATATTCGGGATCTCTTTAATCCCAAAGAACTGCAAAAAATAGCCGAGCTTCGAAGATAGCATGAAGATAGAAGTCTATTCTCCAACCATTCGGCGGAAGGAGATGGATGCGGTCTTGACTTCTCTTGTGGAAGACAAGATCGGTCCGGGGGAACAGTCCAGGTTTCTCATACAGATTGCCAAAGAAAATCTCAAATTTGAGTATGCCTTAGCCCTCCGTAGTCCCGTAATCGCCCTTTACCAGGCCCTCAAATTGCTTAATCCCGGAATCTCGGCCGGGCCGGGTCAGCTTTCAGATGGTCCGGGTGAAGGTTCCCCTCTTAAAACAGGTCAGGGTGTCATTGTTTCATCCCTTGCTCCGCGATATTACCTTACCGTGCTCCGGGATTTGGCCCTGACACCGGTTTTCTGTGATGTTTCTTCCAATTTCCCCTGTATCAGCCGTGAAAGCATAGATGCCGCCATGCAGAAAAAGCCTCCCGGCCTTGAAGTGAAGGCTATTGTATTGACCCATACTCTGGGGTTTATGCCTGATCTGAGTCCTGTTCTGGAACTTGGTATACCGGTTATTGAAGACGCGTCCGATAGTTTCAGCCCGGTGTCTGAAGAAGAAGCGAAGGCGCCTGAAAGGCAGTCCGGTGTCTTTGTGCTCCTGGGTCTTGAAGAACGGAATATCCTCACCGCCGGAGGCGGGGCCCTCCTCTATGCGGTCAACCGGAGGGATGCTTCCGTATTACGGAACTCTGCCGATCTTCCCCCCGAATACTGTCTTCCCGATATGAACGCCGCTATGGCGGTAATCCAGTTCCGGGAAGCGGCCAAAAACCTTGCCAGAAGGAAGGAGATTGCCGAGGTCTATACCAAGTCAAGTCTCCGTACCCGGCACAAACGCTTTATTCAGGAAGGGGACTACAACAATTATGCTTTTCCCCTCATTCTGGAAACAGGGCTCAAGGATGTTAAGGCTTATGCCCGGAAGAAGGATATAGTTGTGGAAAGTGCCTTTGAAGATACTCTGGCAGGAACAGGGGTAGTGGATGCTGCCCAATGTCCGGAAGCGTATTCCCTTTCCCTCAGAACGGTGCTGTTTCCGCTTTATCCCCGGCTTCAGGCATCGGAAGTTGAGCGGGTCAGTAAACTCATTCTGACTCTCCCCTAAGGCGGCTTAATGGCGGTATGGATGCTTCAAAGAGTTCAGGACAGATCAAGGTTCTCCTTGCGGTAAATCCGCATAAACCCAAGGCTCTGGAACTGGCTTCTTCGATTGAAGCAGTTCTCCGTTCCCGGCTGGATATGGAAGTCCGCTGTTGTGAAGTCCCGCTTGAAAGCTCCGGATCCGGAAGCTTAGTCGGGCCTGTGAATGCGGGCGAAAGTTCCTTTCTTGAGGGGCTGGATCTTGTTTTTTCTCTGGGGGGAGACGGAACGGTACTCTATATCGCCCGCCTGGTTTCTCCCCACAATATTCCCATTATTCCGGTGAATCTCGGTACCTTCGGCTTTATCGCCGCGGTGCATCCCCCGGAATGGGAGTCGGTGTTTCTGCGGCATCTGGAAGGAAAAGCGGCGCTTTCCCGGCGGCTCATGTTTTCAATTCAGGTGGAACGGGGCGGCTCTATGGTGTTCCGGGGAGCCTGTCTCAACGATGCGGTCATTTCCGCCAGCGGTATTGCCAAAATAATCAAGTTGAATCTTTTTTCCGAATCCGAAGAGCTGGAGTTGGGAAATTATCTTTCTGACGGCTTGATTCTCGCCACTCCTACAGGCTCAACCGCCTATTCGGTGGCTGCCGGGGGCCCAATTCTTGATCCTGAACTGGAAGCTCTTATCGTTAACCCCATCTGTCCTTTTACTCTGTCAAACCGGCCGCTGGTACTTCCCGCTACCGAGACGCTCATTGTAAAGCTGGAACAGGAACAACGGAGCGGCGTACTTCTTACGGTGGACGGTCAGGAGACCGCGAAACTGTTTCCGGGGGATCGTATTCATATCCGCAAGGCCCCCTATACGGCGGATCTGATTGCATCGGGGCGGGAAGCTTTTTATCGTGCCCTGAAGAGTAAGCTTAACTGGGCCGGAGGTCCCTCCGGAGAGACACATGATTGAAGAGCTTACGGTTAAAAACTTTGCCCTTATCGATAGTCTCTCTCTCTCCTTTCAGGGCGCCTTCAATGTATTGACCGGAGAAACCGGCGCGGGGAAGTCGATTATTGTCGGGGCTTTGAGTTTTCTGCTGGGAGGCAAGGCGGATATTGATGTGATTCGTACCGGAAGCGGGGAAGCCTCGGTTTCGGCGCTTGTGTCTGTAGATTCCGGGAATACCGAAGCCGCCGGGTGGCTGAAAAGCCGGGATATTGAAACCGAGGATGGGCGCCTGATTATCAGGCGGAATATCAAATCTTCGGGCAGGAATTCCGTATTTATCCAAAGCACGCCGGTAACGAGGACGGATCTGGCGGAATTCATGAGTTTTCTCTTTGACCTTCACGGCCAGCATAGCCATGAATCCCTCCTGAAAAAGGAAACGCACCGCCGTTACCTGGATCGTTTTGCGTCTCTGGACGAGGAAGTCCGGGACTTCGGCCGGGTTTTTACCGCCCTGACGGAGAAGAAACGGATTCTTGAAGCTTCCCTGAGTTCGGAAAAGGAGCGGGAGAATCGTATTGAAATTCTCAGCTTTGCAGCGGAAGAAATAGGCAAGGCCGCGGTAAAGCCGGGGGAGATTGCGGAACTGGAAACAGAAGCCCGCCGGCTCGGAGATTTTGAAAAACTTGCGGGTTTTGTGAATTCGGGGGCAGCGGTCCTCTTTGATGAAGAGCTTTCCGTAGTGGCTCTGGCACGGAAGGCAAGGAATGCCCTGGATAATGCCTCCGCCATCGACGAGGGCCTTCAGGGTATTCAAAAGCGTATCGAGGCGATCTACTACGAGGCTGAGGACATTGCCGCGGAGTTCCGTTCCTACCGGGATGGTCTCCGTTACGATCCGAATCGTCTGGAAGAAGTGGAAGAGAGGCTTGCCCTGCTTTTCCGCTTAAAGAAGAAATACGCCCGGGGAAATGCCGCGGATATTTCCTCAGGCTCTGTGGAAGAGGCAATCCTGGCCTACAGGGAAGACGCTCTGGCGGAAATTGAGGATCTTTCCAACGCGGCGGAAAACCGGGATAAGCTGAAGGCCGAAATAAGCGCGCTTGAAAAGGATATTGTTTCCAGAGCGGCTGCCATCAGTTCCAAACGGAGCGCCGCCGCCGTATCCCTGAGCGAAGGTATCACCGCAATCCTCAAGCGCCTGGGTATGCCCAATGCCCGTTTCAGCGCTACGGTTCAGAAACGGCGGCGGGAAGGGGATTCGGGAGGCCTTGTGTACGGCCTCTGGGGCGCCGATGAGGTTGAATTCCTTATCTCGGCCAATGCGGGGGAACCGCTCAAGGATCTTTCCCGGATTGCGTCGGGGGGCGAATTGTCCCGTGTCATGCTGGCCATAAAAACGGTGCTTGCCGCTTCGGATAACCTTGAAACCCTGGTTTTTGACGAGATCGATACAGGTATCGGCGGAGAAGTGGCCCTTGCGGTGGGTGAATACATGGCAAAAATCGGCGAAATCAAGCAGATCTTTTGTGTTACCCATCTTGCCTCCATTGCTGTCCGTGCCGATAATCATCTAAAGGTGGAGAAGAAAACCGAAGGTGGAAGAACCTTTACCGGTGTGAGTGAACTCGGAAAGGAAGAACGACGTGTGGAAATCGCCAGGATGCTGGCGGGAGACGCCGGGGAAGCGGCCCTTGCCCATGCGGATGATTTAATTCTAAAATATTCACAATCTTAAGCTGCGGAGAGGGTAATGGCGAAAATTTCCGAAGAGGAACGTCATAAGTATTTTGAAAAGGTAAGCAGTTATCAACAGACTGCCAGAACTATCCTCAAAAGGGAACAGAATGTTCTCATAGTCATCAAAAAAGATCCCGCCACCGCGGCTTTCAAACGTCTTGCCCTGGTAGACGATATGCTCAACCTGGCTTCCAACTATATAACCATTTCCGCCGTATCCCAGTCGGTTTTGAAGGTCAAAAACGAAGATGCCCTGAATGACGGGCGCAAGTCTCTCTATAAAGGCGTTATCTACTTTGAAGAGATTGTGAGCAGCCTGGTTGACGCCCCTTTTGCCGATTATGAGGAAAAACTTGCCGCCATTGAGACGGTTGACGCCGGCCGGCGTTACGATCTTGTCCGCAAGATGGGTCTTGCGATCCAGCTTCTGGAAAATGCCTACGGGGACAATACCAAATGGAAATGGTCCTTTGTAGAACTGGAAGGCCGTTTTGCGGCGGCGGCAAAGAACATCATTGACCTGAAAACCGCGGTAGCCAATACCGACCCCCGTTCCCCGGCCTATGAACCAACCATGTATCACCTCATCCTGGTCAAGAAGCTCCTCATGCAGGCCGCGGACCGCTACCGGGAAAAGTATGAACTTTCCACGAGCCGGATCGATGACTTCAAGATGGGGATTCACTTCCTCAATGCCCTGCGGCGGCTCCATATTCTTTTGGGGGAGCCCAATGACGCTGAAACAGTAAAGAAAAAGTTTGATATCTGGAAAAGCAAGCTGGAAACAGACATAAAAAAAACGGAAGAGCTTGCAATGAAAAAGATATAGTATGTGTCCCTTAAGGCCACGGGTATGAGGCATCTTGTGCATGGAAAATTCTGAACAACCGCAAAACACAAAGCCGGATCTGTCCCTCAAAAATTTCCGCTTTCTTATTCCCTATCTGTACCCTTACCGCTGGCGTTATCTCTGGGGTTTTGTATGCCTTATTGTCGTTGACAGCGCCCAGATTCTCATTCCCCAGTTTACCGCCAGGGCAATAAATCTTGTGGCCGCCCGGGAAGGGGAGGGCGCTGCCTGGAGCCGAATACTGTTCCTCTGTCTGGGCATGGTTGCCGCCATGGCGGTGATAAGTACGGGCCGTTTCCTCTGGCGCTACTTTATCCACGGCGCTTCCAGGAGAATCGAAACGGAACTGCGGGGGAATCTTTTTAGCCATCTTCTTTCCCTTTCCTATGACTTTTATCAGAGGAGCAAGATTGGGGATCTCATGGCCCGTTCCACCAATGACATCAATGGTATCCGTGAGGCCATAGGCTGGGGTCTTGTGATGCTGGTTGACGGGACGGTGATGGTTCTGGGTATCCTTGTGGTGATCTTCATACAGGACGCCAAAACCGCCGCCTTTGCCCTTATTCCCCTGCCGCCTATTACTCTGCTGATCCTGCTTTTCGGTAATGCCGTGGGAGCGCGTTTCCGCCGTGCGCAGGAAACCTATTCCCACATGAGTGAGACGGTACAGGAAACTTTTTCCGGAGTGCGGGTGATAAAGTCTTTTGTCAAGGAATGGTGGTTCGGGAAGAAATTTACCGCGGCCAATGACGACTACCGGGACGCCAACATGGAACTGGTAAAGATCTACGGAATCTTTTTTCCCCTTATCACGTTCCTTTCCGGCCTCACTTCCCTCATCGTAATTCTTGTGGGCGGCATGCGGGTGGTGGAAGGAAGCTTGAGCCCGGGTGCGCTGGTGGCCCTTTTCAGTTATTTTCAGATGCTTGTCTGGCCTCTCATGGGCGCGGGATTCATGGTGAATGTCATACAGCGGGGCGCCTCCTCCCTCGGTAGAGTGAAGGAGATTCTCGATACAAGGCCCTCCATTGAATCTCCCAGGGAACCTCCCAGGCATCCGCAAAGAAACTTCCAAAAGACCGGCTCTGTATCCACGCCGCCCCTGCGGCGAAATTCACCCGGAGAGGAAACGCGGCTTTCCGTGCCCCCGTTGCTTGAAATACGGAATCTCACACTGGCCTATACCCGTGAGGGAGGGAAAAACGTCCTTTCCGCGGTGAATCTGCGGCTTGAAGAAGGAGAGATGCTGGGTATTCTGGGCCGGACGGGATCGGGGAAGTCGAGCTTTATAAAGACGCTCCCCCGGATGATCGATCCTCCTCCCGGCATGGTGTTTCTCAAGGGTCTTGATGTACGGGACTGGGATCTGGGAGAATTGCGGGCCTGTTTTGCCCTTGCTCCCCAGGATAGTTTTCTCTTTTCCGACAGTATAAAAAATAATATAGGTTACGGCCTTGACAGCCGGGGAGAAGAAGCGGATTTTGCCAGGGCTGCCGGTTTTGCGGCTCTGAACAGGGATCTGGAGGCCTTTTCTTTGGGTTGGGATACCCTTATCGGTGAACGGGGACTCTCCCTTTCCGGCGGCCAGAAGCAGCGGGTAGCCATTGCCCGCGCCCTCATCACCTCTGCGGAGATTCTGATCCTTGATGACGCCCTTTCCGCGGTGGATACCGAAACCGAACAGCGGGTCCTTTCGGCGCTGAATGCGGAGCGGGAAGAGTGTAAGAGGCAGGGCAGGGCTTTAACGGTGATCATCGTGAGCCATCGGGTTTCCACCCTTTCCCGGGCGGACAAGGTGGCGGTTTTTGAAAACGGTTCCTTAAGCGAATACGGCAGCCCGAGGGAACTTCAGGATTCAGGCGGCTTTTTCAGCCGGACAGCGGCCTTACAGCGTCTTGGAGATTCAGCCGGGCCTGCGGGAGCGGGGGAGGCTTCCTCCTGCGGCGAAAGACAGAGGAACACAAATGGCTGATTATTTTGAAGTTGAAGAGGTTGTCCGGGATTACGACAGCAGAATTACCGCGCGGATACTTTCATACCTTAAACCCTACAAAAACCTTGTTGTGCTGATGATCTGTGCCCTGGCGGTTTCGACCATGGGTGAACTTTTTGTCCCGGTGATGCAGCAGCGGCTTATCGACAATGCAATCATGGCCCGCTTTATCGTGATAGATCCGGAGGCTGTGGAGGGTTTAAGCCGGGCGGCAGCCGCGGAGGCGGAAAAATTGATGGGCCTGGATGGAGGAATTGAAGCGGGAAGCCTGCTCTTTATACCCCAGGGGCAGAATACCATTATGACAGGTTCTGTGGAGAGAGAATTGAAAGAGGCAGCCGTCCTGCAGGAAGAAAGCTGGTATGCCTTCCGCTATAAAGACGGCGATCCGCTGGCCTCCATCGTGGAAGAACGGAGCGACATTTTCCTTCGGGGGGAGCTCTGCGGAGCGGTAAAGAATGCGGATCTCTACAAACTGCCTGTATCACAAATACGAATAGTGCGGGCGCGTGATATTTCTTCGATTGTGAGAACGGTTCTGCTGCTTCTTTGTCTGTTGTTGGCAGTTTTTGTGTTTACATTTATACAAACATGGGCAACCGTGCTTATCGGGCAGAAGGTCATGAAGGATATCCGGCTTGCCCTTTTTGAAAAAACTCTTTCCCAGTCAACAGATTTTCTGTCACATCATCCTGTGGGACGGATCGTAACCAGGCTTACCGGGGATGTCGAGACGATAAATGAATTTTTTACCTCGGTTCTTGTGGCCTTCCTCAAGGATCTTTCCGTGATGATTGGGGTGCTCATCACGCTCTTTGTGCTTTCTCCCCGGCTGGCCCTTGTTGTGCTCTGTACCATGCCGCCTGTCATGGGGATAACCGCGATCAGCCGCATCAAGGCCAGGGACGCCTTCAGACAGCAGCGTATTGCCAATTCCGCGGTTAACTCGTATCTTTCGGAGCATCTTTCCGGAATACAGGTGGTGCAGCTCTTCCGGGCGGAAGAGAAGAGCCACCGGGAATTTCGTGAACGGAACATGGAGCTTCTCAAGGCCAACCTTGGAGAGATGTTTGTATTCGCCACATTCCGTCCCATCGTAGAGTGGTTTTCCACCTTTACCGTGGCGGCCGTTATCGCCGTGGGAAGCAATATGGTTTTTAACCTTTCCCTTTCGCTGGGAGTGCTTATCGCGTTTATCAGCCTTGTCAGTATGTTCTACAATCCGGTGATGGATATCGCGGAGAAGTATACCCTGCTGCAATCGGCAATGGCCGGAGGGGAGCGGGTCTTTGGTCTCCTTGATGTCGAAGAAAAAATCCCGGAATATTCCGCCGGAACCCGGACAGGCCTGAGTATGCCGGAAGCTTCGCCGCATCCGGATTTCGGGGAAAAACATACCGGGAAAAGCGGGAAGCAAATCGAATTCAGGGATGTTCATTTTTCCTACAAGAAGGGAGAGGAGATTCTTAAAGGCCTTTCTTTTACCGTGAATCCGGGGGAGACGGCAGCCATTGTAGGTTATACCGGGGCAGGAAAGACAACCATTATCAATGTACTTACACGGCTTTGGGACATTGATTCAGGCGGGATATTCCTCGACGGGATACCGGTAAAGGAATTCCCTCTCGCCTGTCTCCGCCGTTCCGTGATACCGGTACTGCAGGATGTGTTCCTCTTTTCGGGAACCGTGGCGGACAATATCAGGCTGGGACTTCCCCTGACGGATGAGGAGGTGGAGGCCGCCGCCAGGGCGGTGCATGCCCATGAGTTTATAAGCGCGTTGAAAGACGGTTACAGGACGGTTCTCTCCGAAGGGGCCTCCAATATCTCCGCGGGCCAGAAGCAGCTTTTGAGTTTTGCGAGGGTCATCGCCCATAATCCCGGCGTGGTGATTCTCGATGAAGCCACCAGTTCCATTGATACGGAAACCGAAAGGCTCATTCAACTGGGCATGCGGAGGGTGCTGTCGGGCCGCAGTTCCATTGTCATTGCCCACCGGCTTTCCACTATCCGCAATGCGGATCGTATTCTGGTGCTTTCCGGAGGCCGCCTGATTGAAGAGGGCAATCACGGGGAATTGATAAGGCAGAATGGTATGTATGCCGGACTCTACCGGCTGCAGTACGAAGAAGAAGCTTAAAGAAAGAAGTTTAAGTCCGGAAGGCAAAGTTTTCACCCTTCACCCCCCAAACTTCACCCTCCATACTTTACCCTCGCTAATTCAGTATGTGGGCCGCGTCGCCGTGATTCCAGCGCCACGCAATATCGGCAGGACTTTCCTGGGCTATGTTTTTGATCGCCTTGTTTGCTCCCAGTTCCATGAGTTCCGAAATAATGTCTCTATTCCCATAGCGGGCCGCATAGTGGAGAATAGTGTTCCCCGATGCATCCCTGGCATTGATTCCCCTGCCCGAGAACAGAGCCGCCACCCCTTCGCTGCCTTTGAGGAGCGCAATATCTGCGGGAGTCTTTTCGTCTCCGGCCACCGAGAAGGGATCGGCTCCCGCGTCGGCAAGCAGTTTTGCGTGTTCCCAGGCATTCTGATCCACCGCTACCCGCAGGGGACTTCGGCCTTCGGAATCCACCGAAGAGATCCGGCCTCCCAGATCGAGAATCGTCTTTACCATGGTAACGGGCGCCGTATTCAGGACTGCTATATGCAGGGGAGAAGAGCCTGAATCATCCGCCGCATTGAGTCTGTCTTTGGTGAGCAGGGTAGATACCATCCGGGGAGATGTTACCAGCGCCGTCTGGAAGGGAGTAAGATCCATGGAATTCTTTGCATGAATTGATGAACCCCAGCGGAGAAGCAGGGTAGTCAGATCGCTCCGTTCCATGGCAACGGCAATGTGGATGGGGGTATCGCCCCTGGCATTCCGTGTGGTCGGATCCGCGCCGAGATCCGCCAGCCTTTCCATTGACTGGGGATACCCGGCCAGGACTGCCTCCATGAAGGGTGTATTCCCCTCCGAATCACGGATCTCAAGTTCAGCGCCTGAATACACCAGCAGGGTTTCCAGATCCACAATACCCAGCCGTACCGCGTCATGGAGGGGAGTCTTCCCGCTCAAGGCCTGGGCGTTAATATCAATTCCCGCGTCAAGAAGGGCCTGGGCGGCGTTTTTTGCATTCCAGCGGACTGCGGCATGGAGGGCCGAATTGCCCAGATAATCCCGTGCGTTGAGCGAAGATCCGGCGCCGAGAAGCACCTGTACGGTAGAAGAACTGTTCTGTTTGACCGCTTCAAAGAGCGGAGTCTCTCCTGTAGCGTTGGCCGCCTCGGTATTGGCGCCCTGCTGAATGATAAAAGGTATATAGGAATCAAGTTTCCACTGGGCCGCATAGTGGAGGACGCTGTTGCCCAGACCGTCACGGGCTTCCAGGGTTTGAGAGTTTATCATCCATCGTCTCGCATCCGTCTGAGAGTAGATGAGGCCGCCTGAGATAAAGGCCAGGTAGAGAGGGCTTTCGTTTTTTGCATTGGCGGCAAAAATATCGGCGCCTCTGGAGATGAGAAGCTCTCCCGATTCCCGCTGGTTGAGCCTCACCGCCAGGTGGAGGCTGTTATTGCCTTCATTGTTCCGCGCGTTTACATTGGCCTTCTGATCGAGAATAAGGCCTATCGTTTTTGTATCCGCCCTGTTTTTTATTGCCAGATGGAGAATCGTGTTTCCGCCGCTGTCTGTTTGATGTACCGTTTCTGTGGTGATAAGGCTGGGCAGTATGGGGCTGTTGGTGAGCAGAGCCTTTTCAAAGGGAGTGATGCCTTCGTTATCCGCCGCAAAAATATCGGAACCGTAGGCAAGAAGTATGGGGATACAGTTTATGCGGTCCTCCTCTACCGCCAGGTAGAGGGGTGTTTTACCGTCCATGTTACGCATGGAAACATCGGAACCTCCGGCAAGGAGGGCCTGAGCGATCTCGGGGCTCCGGTTCAGGGTGAGGGCAATATGCAGCGGAGATTCACCGTGGACATCCCGCAGATTGGGATCGGCCTTGTTTGAGAGAAGGAGGGATATTGCCTCCTGATGATTCTCGGGAGGTATGGCAATGTGAAGCGGAGTATTTCCTTTTGCATCCTGAACATTAACCTCGGCGCCTGCCGCGATAAGCATACGCATGGCTTCGGTCTTGCCGGATCGGGCAGCCTCATGGAGGGGAGTGGTGCCGGAACCGTTTTTAACCTGAGTATCGGCCTTCTTTTTTAACAAGAAGCTGATTAGCCCTGTATAACCTTCCCTGGCGGCAAAATGCAGGGGCGTGGAACCATCGGCAAAACGGATGTTGTAGTTGGAGGTACGGACTGCCGGAGCAAAATTGGGGAAGATCGGGTTGACCGAATAGGAACCGGCCAGAATGAGACGCTCCGCGGCCTCCATGTGATCGCTTGAGTCAGGCCGTGTAAAGGCAAGATCCAGGGCATTCTTTCCCCCGGAATCCTTTAGGGCCGCCTTGGCCCCCGCGCCGAGTATCGTATTTACGGATTCAACCTTTCCGTTGAGGGCCGCCAGATGGAGAATAGATCTAAGCGAAGCATCGGTCTTGTCCAGTGTAACGGGATTCAGGAGGGCGGAAAGGAAGGCGCCTCCCCCGGATACAGCCACCAGAGCGGCGCTTGAAGTCCCGTTAATGGGCCTGTGTATGTCGGCTCCGGCCGCGGCCAGTACCCCGGCTACCCCGGGATCCTGTTTTCCGGTACTGATTGAAAGTGGAGTACGGCCCTCATTGTCCAGAGCGTCCACTTCGGCCCCCATGGTGATAAGGAAACTTGCGAGTCCTGAATCCCCAATCTCGGCAGCCGCATGGAGGGGAGTTCTTCCCCCGGCGCCGGTTGCGTGGACATCGATCTTGCCTTTGAAGAGTTCACGGGCTTTTTCAATTTCTCCCCTTTCAACGAGAGACCAAAAATCGTCCTCTATCGGTACTTCCGTGGGTTCAGAATCCGGAGAAGACGGAGGAGTGTTGCAGCCTGAAAGGGCCAGGCACAAGGCTATTATGCCGCTCAGGGCACGAAAAACGGGTTTGCACTTCATACACTTATAATCGGCAAAACCTGAGGGGATATGTATAAAAGTCTGCAAAAGGTATATACTTGAGCTTGTCCCAAAATGTCAAATTTTGGAACAAGCTCACTTATCATAACGAAATAAAACGGAGGAAATCAATGGCGACGCTGTTTGACAAAACGAATATAGGCAGTATGAAACTAAAAAACCGGTTTATCCGCGCGGCCATTGCCGAAAAAACACAAGATGGGCATATAAATGACACTATATTGGAATTATATGAAAAATTTGCACAGGGAGGCGCGGGAGCGTTAATTACAGGTTTTACACTTGTTGACAGGGAAGAAAAAAACTTTCCGTTAATGGCCTGTTATGATGATTCTTTTTTGGATGGTCATAGAAAATTAACAAATTTAGTACATGAAAACGGAACAAGTATTATTTTACAATTAGTGTATGTAGGCTCTTATGTTATGGGAGACGCGGGCGGTGTAACTATTCTTGCTCCCAGCGCCGTTAAAAATTTAAATACCGGGATAGTCCCGCAGGAAATAAAAATTAACGAAATAAAAAACATACAGGAAAAATTCGCCGCCGCCGCATTGAGGGCGAAAAACGCCGGTTATGACGGAATTGAAATACATGCCGCCCACGGCTTTTTCTTAAGTCAATTTATGACGCCCTATTATAATCGAAGAACCGACATATACGGCCTCTCCATAGAAAACCGATCCAGAATGTTACTGGAAACTTATGATGCGATACGGCAATATACCGGTAATGATTTTCCTGTATTGATAAAAATAAATGTAAATGACGGATTTGACGGTGAAGTATCGTTTGAGGATGTTCTGTATTTATGCAAAAAATTGACAGAAAGAGGCATCAGCGCGATAGAAATATCCGGCGCATGGCAGAAATTTCCCAAAGAATCAACATCATATTTTAAAAAGGAAGCGGAAACAATTGCGGCACAAAATAACATAAAGGTTATTATGACCGGCGGTAATCTGCATTTTAATGAAATGACAGATATATTGAACACCACAAAAATTGAATATTTTGGAATGGCGCGGGCTTTAATGCAGAATACCGATTTAATCAATATGTTTGAAAAGCAATACAGGCAAGTATAGTGGACCGCCGTGCTGTTTTTTCGGGAGAACAGACACGCAATAGCGGCGCGGGGCCGGCTTGTTATCGGGTTACTGCGTAACCGGCTGGCGGGACTTCAGTTTGCCATGATTTGTGAAGTCGGCGTAACGGGGAATAATGCCAACGGCGGCGAGGGCGGATATTGCCTCATTGTGAATATAAGCCCCCTTTTCCTCGGGCAGCATATCCTTGGTTTCGTCCTGAATCATTCGCCGGGCGGCGTGAATTTCCCGCAGATATTCCGGCATTTTGACAATTTCCGGGGCGTTCATGTAATCGTCAATGGTTTTCATAATGCCAATACCTCCGCTGGCCTATAGAGTCCAATAGGGTTGTAACCTTCCCGCATATTTACCCGCCGAACGCGCTCAATAGTCCATGGGCGGATAATATGCTCAAAGTTAAGGCTCACAATGAAGTCTAAGCCGTTGACCGTGGTAATCGCAATATGCGCCGCATCGGTGGGCTCCGATTTTGGGACCACCTCCTCGGCGATATAAAGAGCGGCCAGTTGTTCCGTCTCATCGGTGCGGGGTAATAAGATTATGCCATACTCACCTATCAGGCGGAGCATATTTTCCCGCTTCTCCGGGTTTTTTGTTCGCTGAATTTCGTCAACCGCATAATCCGATGTGAAAGGCTCAAACTT
>JAISCR010000118.1 GCA_031265435.1 Treponema sp. | reverse complement strand
CCCCATTATTTTTATCGCCGCTATCGCCCTGTCTTTTGTGGTGTACCGGCTTGTGTTAAAACAGCTTATGAAGCGGGTAGAAATAGAAAAACACTTTGACCCTATTTTCGGCTCCCGTTACCGCCGTCCCAAAAAACCGGACTAGAATCGCGGTTCAATAGCCGTCCGACATGGCCCGGTTCAGATCCCGCTGGTAGAGTTCCTGATAAATAAAATTGCGGGTTTTAAGTTTTTCTTTTACCGGCTGGGCAAAGGGCATAAAACGCCAGAAAATGCCCCGGACTTCCTTGTCCAGTTTCTGAACCCCGTCGCTTTCCTTGGTAATCCATATAATATAATCCTGGACAAAGTAGTCTTTAATGTTGCCTTTAAGCTTCATCTTCTGGAACCATTGGTAGTAGTTTCCCGTAAGGCCCTCTTCCATCCAGTAGAAATTGGCTTTTTCCTTGGCCACCTGCCAGCGCAGATCCGCAACCGCGATAAGGATTGCCACAAAGAGGTTCTTGGGGTACATGGGAACGGCAATGCGGCCCCGGCTTGTGGCCCGGTTATGGCGGTTAAAGGGTTCCCAGCAAAAACCCGTATCCCCGTAACTGGGAATAAGAAGAACATAGGGAACTATACGGTTGTTATGGTTTTTGTAAACCCGTACAAAACACTCGGGATCTATGCTTTCAATATGGGCCAGAACGGAAATAACGTTCTCCCGGAAGCCAATGTCATTGAATCCGCTGTGGAAATACTCGGAGCTAAGCACCGGGAAATGGTTCCCCTGCCGCCCGATAGTCATTTTGACCATCTGCCTGATCGTATCGAATTCGGCCCCTACAGCGCCGGTGTCCACCTCGGCGGTACCGCCTTCCTCCTCCAGCTTCCGCTGAAGGGTCTCCACGTCCTCCGCCGCCTGGGAATAATCCCGCAGGAAACTTGCCTGTTCCCGGTCAACCCTTAAAAGCCCCTTCAAAATATCCTGAATTTCAACAATGGCCTTTTTCTGGCTGTCGCTGTAAAGGGCGCGAATATCGGGAAGACCGTCCGCGGAGTAGTGTTCCAGAATAATATCGATCCGGCCCTGGAGTTCTTTTTCCAGATTGTCCCGCTCGTCATCCTTGGCCTTAACAAGCCCCCTGTTGCCGTCCAGTTTACCCTGCGATTTGTCCAGAAGCTGCTGGATACGAACCGAACCGGCGGTTCGGGGAACCTTTACCTCGTCGGTGGTGGAAGGCTGAACCGTCCCGGTTCCAATGGCTTTAAGCCATTCATCCAGGTAATAAACAGGCTGGGCAAGCTGGTTTTCCACCACGATTTTAGCGAAAAAATCGCGCATGCCGGTTTCAAGAAAAGTCGGGTGAAGGATGGCAAAACGAAGGAGAAAACGCTTGGGGGGCGGGATATTTCCCCCGGTCTTCTTTGCCAGATTGCCTAAAAAGTCCCAAAAGGCGGTAATAAACTGCTGGCGGAAAACACTGCGGTCTTTGGGGTCTTTGGCGTTCAGGTACTTCTGTAAAAGTCCGTGAACCCGTGTAGCGCTGTTCCCCTCGTTGGAAAGGGCGGTTTTATAATAATTCGGATCGGCAAAAATTTTATGCGGGATTTCCTCAAACTTTTTGGTAATTTCCGGGAATTTCGCGGGGCCCAGCGTTACGTCTTCCCCGCCGTTTTCATCCTCCGGCCCGGCTACGGCCTCCGCGTCGGATATCAGGGCGTCCCCGGCTTCTTCACGTTCACCGAAGATACTACCGAAAATGGGCGGGGGAGCGACACGGGTATCTATTTCATCAGCCATTCCTAATATCATATAATAATACAAAAAGTCAATCAAGGCAATGGCGGGATAAACCCCTATTCAATCTTGAACTTGGACACCTCCACCGCCAGGGTGTTGATATATTCCTTGTTTTGGGAGCTAATCTGGTTTACCCTGGCCACGGCGACATTAATCTGTTCGGTCTCGGCGGCCATATTGTTCATCCCTCTGGTAATCTCCTGGGTCACCAGCTCCAGGTTCCTGCTTTCTTTGATAACCTGCTCGCTCCCTTCCATCATTTCCGTGGAACTCTGTTTTACATTCCGGGTAAGCTCGTTAAGATTGGCAATGGCCTCCAGGATCTGTTTGCTCCCCTGGCCCTGCTCCTCCATGGCGGCGCGGATATTAGCCTCCTGGCCGGACACGGTCTGTACCGAGTTGTCAATAGACTCAAACTTATTCATCACCATGCCGGTAGATTTACTTATCTTGTCTATGGATTCCTTTATCTTTTTAAGCACCCCGCTGATGATTTTTGACTGTTCCCCCGAACTTTCCGCAAGCTTCCGGATCTCGTCGGCAACCACCGCGAAACCCCTTCCGGCCTCACCGGCGTGGGCGGCTTCGATGGCGGCGTTCATAGCCAGCAGGTTGGTCTGGCTGGCAATGGTCTGCATTACCCCGTTGATCTGCAAAAGCCCCTCCGATTCCCGGGCAATTTCCTGGATATCCGAGGCCACCGTTTGAAGGCTCGTCCGGCCTTCTTCCGACGAGACGGTAAGGTGATTCACGTTGTCCGTGTTTTTTACCAGGGTTTGGGTAACCGACTGGATATTGGCGAGCATTTCTTCTATGGCGCTGGAGGATTTGGACACGCTGTCGGTCTGGACCTCCACACTGCTGCTCAGCTTGTCGATGTTGCGGGTAACCTGTTCCATGGTCGCCGCGGTTTCCGTGACCGATGCGCTCTGGTTAATGGTCTGGTCTTTTACATTCTGCAGGTTTCCGGTAATCTCCTGAATCGCGGTAGCGGTTTGAACCATGTTTTCAGCCAGTTCCGATCCCACGTCAAAAAGCTTATTGGTCTGCCCTTTTATGGTCGCCACAGTGTAACGTATCTTTTCCAGGGTCTGATTGACGTAACCGGCCATGATCCCTATCTCGTCAACCTTACCCGCCTTGATCCGGGTGGTAAGATCCCCTTCCCCTTCGGCTATTTCCTTGAGAACCCGCGTTACCAGGTCAAGACGGTCAAAGATCTTCCGCAAAAACAGCAGGAACAGCGCCATGCCGGCAAGGATAAACCCGGCGCTCATAACTATCAGCTTGACCGTATGGTTCCGCAGGGTAGCGACAAATTCCTCCGCCTCAAAATCCACCCCCACAATCCCTACCATGTCTCCCCGGGAATTGAGAATGGGGGTATAGACGGAAAACATCCAGCCCCATGCGCCCTGGTTCATAAGGCCGCTCCGCAGGGTCTGCTTGAGCTCCCAGGTTTTCCGGAAGGCGTCGTCATAGTCGGAGGTGTCTTCCTCAAATCCCAGAGGGGAAAAATTCTCCTCATCATCGGGCGTGCTGCTGCCGTCGATAATATAGCGGTAAATATCACCCGATACCGGGGCCATGGTGTAAAGATAGATGGAAGAGGTATTGTCCTTTAAATTCAGCAAGGCCTCGTGGGTTGTCCAGTAGAAGGGGTCTTCTTCGTCCAGGGTATTACAGAGCCTTTCAAACAGATCACCGTCCACAAGCTTGGCGGCCTGCTCGACAATAACAACACCCTGGTGGGAAAACATATTGGAAGTCGCGTCAATAGTTTCCTGGATTGTCATAACCGCTATCAAAGTCAAAGAGACAATTTCAAAAATAAAAAAAAACAGAATGAATTTGGTTTTAAGGGACACAGGCTTTTTCATTTTTGCTTCTCCGGCTTGATAAACGCATGTTTAAGAATTTTAGCCTTTCCAGGGGCCTAGTATCGTAAAAAAACACCGGATAGTCAAGGGAGCGCATTTCAAAACAGGATAAACGTATAGGAAATTTTAACCACGGAGATACACGGAGGAACACGGAGTGCTTTGTTACTAATTCTACGCCCCAAAGCATATTCCGTATTGAGGCGTTTTTTGGGGCTCCCGCCATGTCGCTTTTAATCGTTCAACACCCGTGCTTTCTTTGGGTGTCCTCCGTGAAACTCCGCGTCCTCCGCGGTTTTTTTTGCGGTTTTTTTCTCCGTAAAGCCCTGTCAGGTCCGGGAGAACGGCATTGCGCAAAAAATTCCGAATCGGCTATAGTGGACTTATGTTTGTGTTTCCCTGGGCAAGACCGCGCTCCCTTTTAACGGCGTACCTTATCGTGGCCGTTTCAGCCGCTTTTTTGTTCGCGGCGGTGGCTCCTGTCCGTTCCCTTGAATTCGAGGTTCCGGGGCCTGTCCCGGACGCCTGTTACAGCGCTCCCGTTACAAG
>JAISCR010000140.1 GCA_031265435.1 Treponema sp. | reverse complement strand
CTCTTTTGCGGAGCCGGAGGCTCAAGTACCGGAATATCTCTGGCGGCCCAGGAATGCGGCATGAAACTTGAACTTCTGGCCGTGAACCATTGGGAACTTGCCGTAAAGACCCATGCGGCGAACCACCCCGGCGCGGACCACCTGTGCGAAGCCGTGGATCGCATTGACCCGACCAGGGCCGTCCCCGGCCAGCGGCTGGACTTGCTTTGGGCTTCTCCGGAATGCACCCATCATTCCGTAGCCCGAGGCGGCCGTCCCCGGAGCGATCAAAGCCGGGCATCGGCCTGGCTTATACTCAAGTGGCTTTCGGAACTCTATGTGGAGCGGGTGATTATTGAGAATGTCCCGGAGTTCCTCTCCTGGGGGCCGCTGGACGCAGCCGGGCATCCCGTCCAGAACCAGAAGGGGAAAATTTTCCGCGCCTTTGTTTCTTCCCTGCGGAGCCTTGGGTATACCGTAGACTGGAAAATACTCACCGCTGCGGATTACGGAGATCCCACTACGCGCCGCCGCCTGTTTATTCAGGCCGTGAAGGGGCGGAAGCGGATACTCTGGCCGCAGATAACCCACATAGACGGTACGGAAAACCTCATGGGATACCAGCCCTGGGTTCCGGCGCGGGATATTATAGACTGGTCAATTCCCGGAACATCTATTTTCGACCGCAGGAAGCCCCTTGCTGACGCCACTATACGGCGCATAGCGGCGGGGATAGAGAAATACTGGAAAGACTATGTAAAGCCTTTCCTGGCGGTTCTGTACGGCACCAGCGATGTCCGCAGCCTTGACCTGCCCTTACCCGCCGTAACCGCTTCCGGCCATCATCATGCCCTTGTAGAGCCGGTTCCGTTAATTATGGGGCATCAATCTGGACAGGCAGCGCGGCCAATAGACCAGCCTGTCCATACCGTTTTAGCTCAAGGACGGATAAGCCTTATAGAACCGTTTGTTACTGCTATTGGACATTATTCCGCCAAAGACAGGAGCCGTTCCCTGGATGAGCCGTTATCAACGGTTGTGGCGAAGCAGGAACACTGTTTGGTTGATCCTTTCATAACCAGGTATCAAGGCTCCCATGAAGGGGAAGCGGATGGCGACAACCGGAACCACGGTATCTCCCGGCCCCTGCCGACTGTGGACACATCCAACCGATACGGCCTTGTGGAACCCCTGATTGTTGAATACCACGGAACTAGCAAACCGTATCCGGTAAGCCTCCCGGTAAAAACAATCACAACCAAAGACCGTTTTGCGCTCCTGGAACCGGTTGCAGCCCGCAGGTTTGACATACGTTTCCGTATGCTCAAGAACCATGAGCTTAAACGCGCCCAGGGGTTCCCGGAGGATTACATAATATTGGGTAACACCACGGAGCAGACAAAGCAGATTGGGAACGCCGTGCCGGTACATACCGCGAAGGCGTTATCAGCGGAAGCAATGAAGGCATAGCGGGGAGGGGGACGTGGACAGAAGTACGAAGCAACGGTATATATCAACTTCAATTTGGAGTGATGATTGGTTTGACAGCCTTTCAGAACGAGAGAAACTCGTCTATTTCTATCTTTTGACCAATGAACACACCAATCCTGCCGGGGTTTATCAATGTACCCTGAAGAATGTCCGTCTGGAAATTGGACTTGACCGCGAGGAGATAGAGCGTATTATGACGAAATTTTCCACCGCAGGGAAAGCATTTTATTACCGGGAGTATATCATTATTCCAAAATGGCTCAAGCACCAGAAAATCAAAGAGAGGAGCGGCCTGTTCGCTGGCGTGGTAAAGGTTATCCGGGGCCTCCCGGATGCGATAAAGGCTTTCATCAGCGACCGCAGCCACTACGATTTTGACGTAACCCCCTATATGGGACCCTCCCTAGACCCTCCCCCTGAAAATGGGGGAGGGTCCCAAGAGGGTCCCCCCCCAATCCCCCTTATAAGTGCCCACGATCTTGATCTTGATCTTGATTCTGATCTTGATTCTGATTCTGATATAGAGAGAGAAGAATTCAACGCGGAAAAAATCCCCGAGCCGCCGCAAGAGCCGCCCGAAGACCTGTCTTCTTCAACGGCTGTCGCCGTTGCCCCAAAAAAATCCCGAAAAATTGAACTGACGGACACCCAGTTACTTCTTTTCCATGCGGCTAAGGCTTGTTTTGAATCCTCCGAAAGGGCGAAGGCCATTATTTACCAGGATTTGCAGACAACGGCCCGCGAGATGAGGAATCTTAAAACCCTCGTAATTCGCTGTAGCAACATGGCTCCGGAAGTGACCGCTGATTTCATGCGGGGTATCCTTGAACATTTTAGGACGCTTATCAACGGGAAACTGCGCGGAAAAGCGGTTTTTACCCCGCGAAGCCTCATAACGCCGTGGATATGGGAACTCGTGGTTGATTCGCTGCCCGAAAACGATCTGACCGATGAATTCAGGGAAAGTGTGAGGGAGCTTTTCAGGAACAAGGGGTGATTATGACCAAACGGAATTTTCTGGCTTTCTGCGAACAGTATTACGGCGAAAAATACGATGGGATACGTCTTGATGTAATGGACGGGTATCTCGAAGGGAAATCGGGGATGTTTCTGGACGCGGCGGCTGGTGTGCTGGTCAAGAGGTTTTCTCGGATATACGGCAAAGCTCCCGGCCCTGCGGAGATTGAGAAATACTGGGATGAAATACTCGGCAGTATTCCGGAGCCCTCACCATTGCCCGATCAGGGAGAATATATCAGTGACGAGGAACGGGGGCAAATAGGGGATTTGCTTCACAATTTGGCAAAAAGGTTATCGGGCGGCGCAATAAGCAGAGAGGTAATTACCGGAAACCAAGTCCCCGGAACCGGAAAAACAGGAGGATGATATTGATTTCTAAAGCCTCCGGTGTTATAGTCTTGTCCAGATGTCTGGGCGGAACCCGCGGACTGAAATTAAAACGCCTGTGTTTAAGCGAGAATAGGGTCAGGATCAAAGCGGGCAATGAAAAACGTACCGCAATACGGAAAGGCGCTGAAAACGATTCCAGGGGCTTCCTCGTGCGTCCTGGGGCGTTTTCAAAATATTTTATTTTTGTTTAATTTATTTGAGGGGAAGATAACATGGCGGCAAATGGCATAACAGAAATAAGGGTTACGTGTCATACCTCTGAACACTGCAATTTGGACAGGCTTGAGCCGTTACAGGGAGCTCTCAAAAAACGGGCCAGGAAAGAGCTTGACCAGATTGAAACGTCAATTTTGAAATTCGGGATAGCTTTCCCGTTTTTTTACTCCGAAATAGGCGGCCACTGGTACATCCTTGACGGGCATGGCCGCAAACAGGCACTGGCACGAATGAGAGAACATGGTTATGCCTTACCGCAGATGCCTATTGTCAAAGTAGATGCAAAAGATATTGAGGAGGCAAAACAACTTCTTCTGCGCTGTGAAAGCCGTTACGGCATTATCGACCTTGAGGGCCTCCGGGAGTTCATCGAAGGGCTTCAAATGGAATGGGGGGATCTGGCCCTCCCTTCCGGGGAACTATTTGAGTTCCCCGGCATCTTCCCGGAAGAAGGGGAACACAGGAGCCTTACCGAACGCTTCATCATCCCCCCGCTATCGGTCTTCCGTGCCGCTTCCGGTTACTGGCAGGACAGGAAAAAAGCCTGGCTATCCCTCGGGATTCAGAGCGAAAAAGGCCGGGATGACGGGATGCTCAAGGATATGGCCGCGCTGGAAAAGAAGGCCAGCGGCAGCGCCCTTCCTTCCGAGAGCATATTTGACCCTGTTCTCTGCGAGATCATGTATCGCTGGTTCTGCCCCCCAGGAGGGCAGATTCTCGATCCCTTTGCCGGGGGTTCCGTCCGGGGCATCATAGCGGGAAGCCTCGGCTACGGTTACACCGGGATAGATCTCCGGCAGGAACAAGTAGACGCAAATTATTCACAGATTGAAATCGTGAATGACCGGAAACCCGCCTGGATTTGCGGTGACAGCCGCAACATGGATGCCCGCCTCCCCCCGGAGTTTGAATGCGACCTCGTTTTCTCCTGCCCCCCTTACGCCGACCTTGAAGTATACTCCAAGGAACCGGAAGACCTTTCAAACATGGATTATCAGGGCTTCAAGGCCGCCTATTGGGACATAATCAAAAAATCCTGTTCCCGCCTCCGGGAAGATTCTTTTGCTGCCTTTGTTGTCGGCGAGGCCCGTTCCAAAACGGGGCCTTACT
>JAISCR010000060.1 GCA_031265435.1 Treponema sp. | reverse complement strand
CCCCAAAAGGCGATAAGCCGGTGCCAGGGGACTCGTTCCAGAAAACGGACGAACAGAAAATTCCGGTCAAAGGGGCCGGCTTTATCTTTTTTGCCCTCCGCCACCGCCAGCATATCTTCGGGGCTTACTTTGTAATCCCAGTTGAGGGAGGCCATCATATTAAGTTTTTCTTCACGGGTCAGGGGCATGGCTTGAACCTTTTATGTACGCTCCCGCTCTTTCCCCAGAGCCTTGAGGTACTGCCGCAGGCTCATATCCCAGGACGGAATAGCTACCCCCAGGGCGGCCTTGATTTTCGTCTTGTCCAGTACCGAATACGCGGGCCGCGTAACCCTGGCGGGATACTCGGCGCTGGTACAGTGTTTTACGGCGCACTCTTTTGTTACCAGGCCCAGCCCGCGGCCCGTATCGTAAATCTGCCGGGCGAAATCGTACCAGGTGATATTGCCTTCGTTGGTGTAATGATAAATCCCATAAGCCGGGGGCCGGTTTTGCAAATCCGCCCTGATAATTTCAAGCGCCAGGGCGGCCAAATCAAAAGCCCAGGTAGGGCTGCCCCGCTGATCGTTGACCACTTTTATTTCATCCCGCTCATTCATAAGCCTGAGCATGGTGGCCACAAAGTTATTGCCGTATAAGCCATATAACCAGGCGGTTCGGATGATGTAAGACCGGGGGCTATTTTCCACAACCGCGTTTTCACCGTCCCGTTTGGTAAGGCCGTATACTCCGATAGGCCCGGTGGTATCGTCTTCCCGGTAGGGCCGCGGCTCCCCGCCGGAAGCGGCATCCCGAATGCCCCGGCCGTCAAACACATAATCGGTGGAAAAATGGATCAGCCGGGCGCCGGCGTTCCGGGCGGCCAGGGCAATATTGGCGGCCCCATCAACATTGAGGCGGCGGCAGAATTCAACATCGTCCTCCGCCCTGTCCACCGCGGTATAGGCGGCGCAGTTGACGATCCAGCCGATGGGCCTGCCCGCCGCGGCCTCCTGCTCCGTAAAGGAAGCAAGGGCCGCCGGATTGGTAATATCAATCTCCCGGTCGGTGCCGGTAAAGGGAACGCCCCGCCGTTCAAAGAGCCGGGCAAGCTCGGTTCCCAGCATACCTTTACAGCCTATGAGCCATACCCTTTTTCCTTCGGGAAAATCGCCGCAGGTCCGCCCCGCGGTTTTAACGGCTACGGAATTTTCAGCCACCGGCCGCCTCGCTGAATCCGGGCAGATTTTTGTCTTTCTCGGAAAGAATATACTCCGCCCCCAAATCGGGCCATTCAATGCCGAGGGCAGGATCGTTCCAGATGATCCCCCCCTCATCCTCGGGGTGGTAAAAATCGGTGCATTTGTAGGCGAATACGGCGGTTTCGCTTAATACCAGAAAACCGTGGGCAAAGCCTTCGGGGATATAAAACTGGTTCTGTTTTTCGCCGCTCAGAACCACCCCGTGCCATGTGCCCCGGCTGGGGGAGCCGGACCGTATATCCACGGCAACATCAAAGACCTCTCCTTCGATGGCCCTGACCAGCTTGCCCTGGGGATGGGCCTTCTGAAAGTGGAGGCCCCGGAGGACGCCTTTCACCGACCGGGACTGGTTATCCTGAACAAAGGGCCCTGCAATCCCCGCCGCGGCAAAATCCCGCCCGGACCAGACCTCAAAAAAATAGCCCCGGCTGTCGCCGAAAACTTTGGGCTGAATTTCATAGAGCCCCTCAATGGGGCAGGGCGTAATGGTAAAACTCAAATCTGTTCCCTGAGCTTGTCCCGGTTTTTCGGGAACGTAAGTTCCGATAAGACAAGCCAACAGTGTTTATACCGAAGGGAAAAGCGTTTCTCCGGCAATAAAGGCAAGATAGGCGCCGTATTCGGTCTTGTAGGAAGCCGCCAGTTTCAGAAGATCTTCCCGGTTGATCCAGCCCTTACGGTAGGCGATTTCTTCGATGCAGGAAACATACATGCCCTGCCGTTTCTGGATGGTTTCGATGAAGTTTGAGGCCTCCAGAAGGCCGTCATAGGTACCGGTATCAAGCCATGCCATGCCCCGGCCCAGTACTGCCACGGAAAGACAGCCTTCCGAAAGGTAGGCATTATTCACCGCGGTGATCTCTATCTCGCCCCGGACCGAAGGCTTTACGTTTTTGGCAATATTGACTACGGCCTCATCGTAAAAGTAGAGGCCGGGGACTACATAGTGAGACCTGGGAACAGCGGGCTTTTCCTCAATGGAGAGGGCCCTGCCTGTAGCGTCAAATTCCACCACTCCGTAAGCCGCGGGATCTTTTACATAGTAACCGAATATGGCCCCGCCGCCCTTCGTTTCAATTTTGGAAACGGCAGCCTGCAGGGTTTTGCTAAAACCACTGCCGTAGAATACGTTGTCTCCCAGCACAAGGGCGCAGCTTTCCTTTCCGATAAAGTCCGCTCCGACTATAAAGGCATCGGCAAGGCCCCGGGGGCTCTCCTGGAGGCGGTATTCAAAACGCATCCCCAACCACGCGCCGTCATCAAAAAGTTCCCGGAAAACAGGAAGATCCCGGGGAGTGGAGATGATGAGAACCTCCCGAATACCCGCCAGCATCAACACCGAAAGAGGGTAATAGATCATCGGCTTGTCATAGAGGGGAAGAATCTGTTTGGAAACCGCCCTGGTAATAGGGTAGAGCCTGGTACCGGTACCGCCGGCCAATATGATACCCTTCATCCGGCAATATCCTCTTTTTTATACATATTTTTGGCTATTTATGAATTTTCTTTACAAGAAATAATACAAGGACGGTGCCCAAAAAGGCTCCGAGGGTATCGGCTATCCAGTCCGGCAAAGTACAAGTCCGGCCGGGAACAAAGGACTGATGCATCTCGTCAATCACTCCGTACGCCGAAGCAAGGGCAAAGGTAAGCAGCAAAGCGCCGCGCCTCCCTATTTTCCCGGATTTTTCCTCGGGGCTCCGCCTCACTCCGGCCCGAAACCATGCGGCGAAACTTCCGGCACGCCAAGTCTCCCCAGAAAACCAGAGGGCGATGGTCAAAGCCAGTACCCCATAGGCCAAAAGGTGCTGAAACTTGTCAAAGCCGAAAATTCCCGGCGGTCTGGGCAGGATACTCCGGGAAGAAAGGAACCAAATCCCTCCAACTGTCAAAACAGCTGGAATTTTTAATAAAATTCTACCCGTATTCTTCATAATACTGCTATTATAGCCGGAACAAACCTGTAAACAAGGTTGCAACAGGGAGCATTAAAGTCCTTTGGCACAAAATAACCGAAACCCTTCCCTCTGAAATCCCGCCGCCGCCGAAACAGGCTTGCGAAATTCGCCGTTTATCACGGCTTATAAAATAAAACAATAGCACAAGGATGTATAAAATACAAGGTTGGCTGTCTAAAAGGTTGTTCAATATTTGAACAATTCATACCTTCTTTTCGATACAGGAAAAGCTTTTCCATGCGTGCTCTTTGATTTTTGCGGGGTTTAGGGGTATAATTCGGTAATGAGTATTCTTGAAGCGGTCATTTTGGGGGCGGTACAGGGAATTACCGAATTCCTGCCTGTATCAAGTTCCGGGCATCTGGTACTCTTCCAGCGGATATTCGGTGTTAACGGGGATAATCTGCTTTTTGATACCCTGGTACACGGGGGCACCCTGATAGCGGTGTTCATCGTCCTTTGGGAGGATATCCGGGCCATTTTGAAACGGATCGTACAGCCGCTTACCGCTTATCTCATCCTGGGAACGATTCCGGCGGTAATCGCGGCTCTGCTTTTTGATGAAACCATAGAAAGGGCCTTTTCTACCGGGAGTTTTCTGGGTTTTGCCTTCCTGATTACCGCGGCCCTGCTCTTTGGTCCGGAAATGCTAAATAGATACAGCCAAAAACGGCGCGGCCTTGTTCAAACAAAGAAAATGAACTGGTTTGATGCCCTGATAATAGGGATTTTGCAGGCAATAGCGATTATTCCCGGGGTATCCCGTTCGGGTTCAACCCTGTCGGGGGCCCTGTTCCGGCGTCTTGACCGGGATTTTGCGGCCCGGTTTTCGTTCCTGCTCTCCATACCGGCGATTCTGGGGGCTCTGGTTTTGCAGACAAAGGATCTGCTTGGGGGCACAGGGGCCCCGGAAACCGGGATAAGCCCCGCGGCCATGGCTGCCGGCGTTCTTACAGCGGCAATAGTGGGATTCTTTTCGATAAGGCTCATGTTAAAGATAGTCCGGGAACGTTCCCTTCTGGGATTTGCCGCGTATACGGCAATTCTGGGCATCCTGATATTGATCGATCAGCTATTCAGCCATATATTTTTCTAAGGCTCATTTCCGTATCATTCTATACTTTGACCATGCCTTTCTTCGGTCTTGCTCTTTTTGTAAGCGCTTTTGATCGAATTTGATTGACCTTTGTTTCCTGAATAAGTATCTTACATTTGAATGATTATTATTCCAAAAAAATCAGGAAGATTTAATGTCAAAACATTCACGCCGTGGTCACCATGAATACTCAAAACAGGAATCCTCCTCTCCGGAATCCCGGGCGGCGGGACAGGAAACTCCTGCGGCACGAGAGGCGCAGGCCGCTGAAAGCGGTGTTTTGCCCGAATCCGCCGATACCCTGACCCCTCCTCCTCCGGAACATTCCGCCGGGGCCCACATGGATCGGGATGCGCCGGAAGCTTCGCCGCAAGGTTTCCCTCAGGAACATGAGGCGGCCGCCGAAACCGCGGCGGAAGACAAGACGGAAAAAGCGGCCACAGAATTGACCCCTGAGGAAAAAATTGTGGAACTGGAAGCCCAGCTTGCCGATGCAAAGGATCAGTACCTCCGCAAGGCCGCGGATTTTGAAAATTTCCGCAAACGGATGAACCAGGAGAAGCAGACCGTTGTCGAATTTGCCAACCAGAGTCTGCTGCTGGACATTATTCCGATCATCGATGACTTTGAACGGGCACTACAGGCAGCGGGAGCAGGTCAGAAGAGTCCGGCAGATTTTGATACCCTCTGTCAGGGTATTTCCATGATTGAACAGCGTCTCTCTTCCCAACTGGAAAGCAAATGGGGCCTGAAACGCTTTAATTCGGAAGGGGAACCTTTCGATCCCAACCGCCATGAAGCCCTGATGATGGAAAAATCGGCTGAAATTACCGAACCGGTGGTGGCTCAAGATCTGATCAAGGGCTATATGCTGAAAGACCGGGTCATACGAAGCGCAAAAGTCAAGGTTGTTATGCCTGAAGAAAATAAAAGCGAATAAGGAGACTGAAAATAATGGGAAAGATAATTGGTATTGATCTGGGAACGACAAATTCCTGCGTGGCCGTCCTTGAAGGCGGCGAGCCGGTAGTGATTCAGAACTCCGAGGGAGGGCGTACAACCCCTTCCATCGTGGGTTTTACCAGTAAGGGTGAACGGGTGGCCGGTCAGCCGGCGAAAAACCAGATGATCACCAATCCGGAAAACACGATTTTCTCGATAAAACGTTTTATGGGCCGCCGTTTCTCCGAAGTGAGCAACGAGATGAAGCTTGTGCCCTACAGGGTAACGGAACAGGGGGACGATGTCCGGGTAGACATCGATGGCAAAAAGTACGCTCCCCAGGAAATTTCCGCATTCGTCCTCCAAAAGATGAAGCAGACCGCCGAGGACTATCTGGGTGAAACGGTTACCGAGGCTGTCATCACCGTGCCGGCCTACTTTAACGATGCCCAGCGGCAGGCCACAAAGGACGCGGGGAAGATAGCCGGTCTTGATGTCAAGCGGATCATCAATGAGCCCACGGCCGCTTCTTTAGCCTTCGGCTTCAACAAAGATCAGAGAAAAGAGAAAACCATCGCCGTCTATGACCTTGGGGGCGGGACCTTTGATATTTCTATTTTGGAACTGGGCGAAGGGGTTTTTGAAGTAAAATCCACCAATGGCGATACACACTTGGGCGGGGATGACTTTGACCGCCGTATCCA
The DNA here is from genome assembly GCA_031265435.1 of Treponema sp. Lineage (GTDB taxonomy): Bacteria > Spirochaetota > Spirochaetia > Treponematales > Breznakiellaceae > JAIRNJ01. The sequence goes on along the minus strand of JAISCR010000060.1, from coordinate 26,631 downwards.
GGAATGGCTCATCGCCGAATTCAAGAAGGATACCGGCATAGATCTGGGACAGGACAGGATGGCCCTGCAGCGGCTCAGGGAGGCGGCGGAGAAGGCAAAGATCGAGCTTTCCGCGGTACAGACCACGGATATCAACCTGCCTTTCATCACCGCGGACCAGAGCGGGCCAAAACACCTGCAGAAAACCCTTTCCAGGGCGAAATTTGAACAGATGGTTCAGGATCTCTTTGACCGTTCCAGAGATCCCTGTATCAAGGCCCTGAAAGACGCAAACCTCAGCGCAGAGCAGATCGACGAAGTTATCCTTGTCGGCGGTTCCACACGGATTCCCGCGGTACAGCAGATTGTAAAGGATCTCTTTAAGAAAGAGCCCAACAGGGGGGTAAACCCCGACGAAGCGGTGGCCGTAGGCGCCGCCATTCAGGGTGGAATTCTCGGCGGCGATGTAAAGGATGTGCTGCTGCTCGACGTAACGCCGCTTTCCCTGGGCATTGAAACCCTCGGCGGCGTCATGACCAAACTCATACCACGGAATACCACGATCCCCACCCGGAAGAGTCAGATCTTCTCCACCGCGGCGGACGGACAGACGGCGGTTTCCATTCAGGTGCTCCAGGGTGAGCGGGAGATGGCCAATCAGAACCGGACTCTGGGCCGTTTCGATCTGGTCGGTATTCCGCCTGCGCCCCGCGGTGTGCCTCAAATTGAAGTTACCTTCGACATTGATGCCAATGGTATTGTCCATGTAAGCGCCAAAGACCTCGGCACGGGGAAGGAGCAGAAGATCCGCATCGAAAGCTCCAGCGGACTTAATGATTCGGATATTGACAGGATGGTGAAGGAGGCGGAACTCCACGCCGAAGAAGACAAAAAAGAGCGGGAGAAGGCGGAAGTCCATAACGAGGCCGATTCCATGATCTACTCCACCGAAAAGAACATCAAGGATCTGGGAGACAAGGTAAACGCCGAGGACAAGAGCAAGGCGGAAGAGGCCATTGCGGAACTGAGGCGGGCGATGGAAGGCAGTGATATTCAAACGATCAAGGACAAGACCGAAGCTCTCAAACAGGTGTCCTACAAGATTGCCGAGGAGATCTACAAAAACCAGGGCGCCCAGCAGGGAGGCCCCGGCGGAGCGGCAGGTCCCGACATGGGAGCGGCAGGCGGCCCGAACATGGGCGGCGGCGCTTCTTCGGGCCCGGAAACAAAAAGCGCCGAAGATGCGGACTATGAAGTCGTAGACGACAAGTGAGCTTCCGTTCACACATCGTCTTACAATTTAACATTGGGTGAATGAATGGCAAAACGCGATTACTACGAAGTTCTCGGTATACAGAAAAACGCCTCCAAGGATGATATAAAAAAGGCATACCGGAAACTTGCCATCCAGTATCATCCGGACAAGAATCCGGGAAACAGGGAAGCGGAGGAGAAATTCAAGGAGGCTACCGAAGCCTACGAAGTTCTGGGAGACGACCAGAAGAAATCCGCATACGATCAGTTTGGTTTTGCCGGTGTTGAAGGCATGGGCGGCCAGCATGATTACTCTCAGGTTTTCCACGGTTTTGAAGACCTCTTTGGAGGAGACTTCTCCAATATTTTCGATATGTTCATGGGAGGATCTTCGCGGCGTTCCGGCGGAGGGGGAGGAGGCGTCAGGCAGGGGGCAAACCTCCGTTACGACATTGAGATCCTCTTCAAGGACGCGATCTTCGGTACCAAAGTGGAGATTCAGTATAGCCGTAACGATTCCTGCCCGGCCTGCAAAGGTACGGGGGCTTCATCGGGCTCGGGCCGTAAGGTATGCCCCGCCTGTCAGGGTTCCGGGGCGGTACGGCACAGCCAAGGCTTTTTCTCCGTTCAGTCTACCTGTCCCAACTGCCGGGGCGAAGGCTACATCATCGAAAGCCCCTGCCACGAATGCGGCGGTACAGGAACCCTGAAAAAACGGCAGAAGATCAACGTAACCATTCCCGCGGGAATTGAAGACGGCAAACGGGTCGTAATACCCAGGCAGGGTGATGCGGGGCCGAACGGTGGCAATCCGGGCGATCTCTATGTGTTTATCCGGGTCAAACCTCACGAATACTTTGAACGGCAAGACTGGGATCTCTATTGCGCCGTTCCCATCTCGGTAACACAGGCTGTTCTGGGAGCCGAAATTCACGTAAGCACCCTGGACAACAAGACCATCAAGGTGAAAATTCCGCCGGGTATCCAGACCGGCAAGATGCTCCGCATCCGGGATGAGGGAGTCCCCTCGGGAGGCCGCCGGGGCAACCTCTACATCAAGCTGATGGTTCAGATACCCGCCAAGTTAAGCCGCCGGGGCAGAGAGCTGATGGAAGAACTCGCAAAGGTTGAAGGCGAAAACAGCTCCCCCAAACCCATTCCGCTGTCCGAGCTGGGCGGAAACTAGCCGAAGACCATCACCGGTTCCGGCGTGATATAAAATTTGATATTTGAGCCGCCTCATTTTTCTTTACCGTTCAAACAGGGCCCTGAGTTCCTCGTGGCTCATCCGGGCAAGCCAGGATTCACCTGAACCAACGGTCATGTCGGCCAGTTCCTGTTTGCTTTTCAGCATGGCTTCAATCTTTTCCTCAAAGCTGTTTTTGGTGATAAAACGGTGGACAAAGACATTGCGTTTCTGTCCGATACGGAATGCGCGGTCGGTAGCCTGATTTTCCACCGCCGGGTTGTACCAGAGATCGTAGTGGATTACCCGGCTGGCGGAGGTGAGGTTAAGGCCGAGGCCCCCGGCGCGGAGGCTTACGAGGAGTATGCGGCAAACCTTGTCGTTCTGGAACTTTTCTATTGTTTCACTGCGCCGTGTCTGGCTGAGGCCTCCGTGGTAGACGAGGGCTTCCTCTTCCAGTTCATTTCTGATGATTGTTTCCAGGCACTCCAGAGTTTCCACATACTGGCTGAAGATCAGGGTTTTCTCTCCCCCGGCAAGGATCTCTCCCAGCAGAGTGACAAGGAGCCGGGCCTTGCCGGAGAGACCCGAGACCGCGGGGCTTTCCTTGTCATAGACACGGGGATGATCGCAGATCTGTTTGAGGGCGGTCAAAAGTTTCAACACCAGGGCGGAACGTTTTTGCCCTTCCATCGTTTCCGCGGAAACATCCAGAACCGATGCGACTACGTTTTCGTACAGGGCGGCCTGTTCCTTTTCAAGCACGGCGTATTCATCGCTGACGATTTTTTCCGGAAGGTCGGCAATGATCGCCTTGTCGGTTTTGAGACGGCGGAGGAGAAAGGGAGATGTAACCGAACGGAGTTCATCGGCAATTTCCTTCTGCCTGTGTATTTCGATGGGAATACGGAAACGTTTTTTGAAATCGTCAGGCGTCCCCAGGTATCCGGGAAGGACGACATCAAAAAGTGAACGCATATCCTCAAGACGGTTTTCCACCGGCGTTCCGGACAGGGCCAGACGGAATTCGGCGTGAAGATTTTTTACCGTTTTTGAACCGCGGGTCTCTTCATTCTTGAGGAGGTGGGCCTCGTCCGCCACAAGCAGGGAGAAAGCCTCCGCGGCCAGTTTGGACGAATCCCTCACCGCGGTCTGGTAGGTGGTAAGAAACACATCGGCCTTCCCGGCAAGGCTCCGGCTGCCGCCATGATACCGGGACACCTTGAGGGCAGGGGCAAAGCGGCCGAATTCCCGTTCCCAGTTTTCCATGAGGGCCGCCGGAGCGAGTACAAGGCTTCTGTTTTTGAGGAGACCTTCGCCTTTCAGGTGCAGCATTACCGCGATTGCCTGAACGGTTTTCCCCAGACCCATGTCGTCGGCCAGGATGCAGCCGAACCCGGAAAGAAGCAGGGAACAGATCCAGTTAAAGCCCCGGATCTGATAGGGCCTTAAATCCGCATTGAGTTTTTTGGGAACACTGAAACACCGTTCCTCAAAAAGTTTTTCGATTACCTTTTCCGCATCAAATGAAAGGACGCTGCCGCCCGCCAGATGGGATTTAAGGAATTCGTTCACCGCGGGAGGATGCGCCTCCTTTACCGTTTTAAGCAGGGAACGAAGTTCCGCGGGATCGATGCGGATAAAGGCGTCCCGGAATTTTACGATGCCTTTCTTCTGTTTGATGAGAGATTCAAATTCCTTGAGGCTGATTACTTCGTCTCCCAGGGCAATCTGCCATTGCCAGTCCAGAAGTTTTTCCAGGTTAAGATATGAAACAAGGGAACCTGATTTTTTTGTTTCCGTCATGAGGACAAGCCGGGGCTTCAGTTCCCGGTGGAGGGCCTTGGGAAGTATGACAGGAATTCCCAGCTTGGCCAGAAGCCGGGAAGCGTCATCCAGAAAATTGATCAGCCGTTCTTCGGAAAGATTCACCGTCTTCCTGGTAAAGAGGGCCCTGATTTCCGGGAGATAATTGGAAAGGGCCGTCGGGGCCTTTAACACCGCGATGTTTCCCGTGGCCTTTACCGCTTCCCTGAGGAGGATTCTCTTTGCGCCTGTTTTTGCCTCCCTGTCTTCCGCCAGTACGTCCATGGCAAGGCTGAAACCGGGGGTATCTTTTCCGGAACCGAGTTCCTTGATGATAAAGCGGTACTGCCATGCTGAAAAATCGGTGTGCAATACGGCAAGCCAGTTACCTATGCTTTGGGGCAGATACCGCAGGGCCGGGGAAGAAATAGTGATTCTGCCACCATTAAAAAAGAGACCGCCTATTCTGCGGAACCCTTCATCTCCCTTGTGCAATGAAGGAACAAGATCATAATTCCTTTTAACCCATTCGTTGAGAAAGGCGGAACAGAGGAGATCAAGCGTAGAGCGGCCTGTGGCATAGATCTTTTTCTTTGTACCTTTCCTGCCCAGTTCAAGCATTGAATCTTCAAGGGCGGCAAGGTAATTCATGCATGTATTGATGTAGGGCAGTCTGGTAAAAGGCAGCCAGATGATCTCCAGTTTCTTTTCATCCGCAAAGACCGAGGGGATATAGGCCCCGGAGCGGAGCAGCGCGCCCAAAAATTTCGCCAGATAAAACAGGAAGGTATAAGATCGGGAACCTTCATCCCGGGAAAAGGCGCAAAATTCGGATACCGCCTCATAGACAGAAAGGGATTCGGTTTCCCCCGCAATACCGCTACGCACCAGCACTGGTTCCGCACCGGGCCCGGGGTCTTTACACTCAAGTTTCCAGTGGGAGCAGGAAAAAAGATGCTCCCGCGAGGCATCGTCGTTAAAAGGAACAAAACTCTGACGCACCGCGCTGTGGTAAAATTCCCCCAGGACAAGGGCAAAGTTACGGCTTGAAAAAACCGGCGAAGGAGGCAGGAGGGACATAACAAGATCCGTACAGAGGGGAATATCCGGAAACCGCAAAACCTGCAATTCGGCTTCCCCGAGAGCGGAATATTCCTGCCCGCCTTCCCGGAACTTCTCAATCACAAAAGGCGGTTCGGGGACAGCCGCCATGTCTTCCTGGTATTTCCCGGCCAGACTTTTAAGATCGATGCCCCGGAGGGTAAAGAGGGTTTGAGGCTCCGCATCAATCTGCCGCGCTATAATGTAATAGAGCGCCGCCTGATGCTTACAGGGATCGCCCCAATCGGGACAGGAACAACTACGCTTCATTTCATCCCAGCATTTGGGAATGAGCCTGATCCCCTTCTTCCTGAGTTTCTGCAGCAACTCTTCCGGCAGCTCGCCGCTTTTTATCCGGGCCAGCAGGGAAGGATCTTCTTCGATGAGAGCGGCAAGTTCCGCCTGTTCCGCCTTGCCCAGGGGAGGAAAATCAATTTCAACCTTATAAAAGGGACGGTAATTCCCCCTAACTTTGGCTATTGCCTTGCAGTCCCGAATCTCCAGTGAAAGAACCTTCCCCGTATTGGCATAGCTTCTCCCCCGGTCAAGCCGGGCTCCCATCTCGTATGCGTCCAGCACTTCAATAAACCACGCTCCCCAGGGACTAAGCCCATACTGCTGCTTTGCCATTGAGAGCAAATTCTAACACAAAGAGAGCAAGACCGCTATAGTTCGCAGTCTTGATTCCGGGGCCGGTTTCGCCGTAGTATGAGCCATGCGGGTTAGTACATTCAAACGAGGGCTCAAGCTCTCTACCAGGAAGCATGCTACCGAGGGAAAACCGGTGGAGGCAGTACCCCTGCCCGGGCAGGTAGTTATCCCCATAAACCAGCATTTTGGAGCCCCAAACACATGCCTGGTTCAGCCGGGCGACCGGGTCGTCCGCGGTCAAAAGATTGCCGAAGGAGCCGCGCCGGGGCCGATGACGGTGCCGGTTCACGCCTCCATTACCGGAATTGTCAAAAAGACTGAAATGAGGATGCAGTCCAACAATACCGAAGGGCTCTGTGTGGTAATTGAGGCAGAGACACCCGTTTCTGCCGAATCTCAAGCCGTGACAGGAACGGAAATACTCCTGATGCCTCCCCTGGATTACAAAACATGCGGCAGGGAAGAAGCCCTCCAACGTGTCCGGGACGCGGGCTTAACAGGCATGGGGGGAGCCGGTTTTCCCTCCCATGTAAAGCTCAATCCGCCGCCGGGGAAGGTCATAGACACGATCATTGCCGATGGGGCGGAATGTGAACCCTACCTCACCACAGACGAAGCGGCCATGACCGAAAAGCCCCATCTTCTGGTTCTGGGTCTTGCCATAGTAATGAAGATAAGCGGCGTGAAACACGCGATCATCGGCATGGAAGATAACAAAGCCCGGCTCATTCCCATGCTTGAACGGGAAATACGGCTGGCCGAAATAGACGGCGAAGTGAATATCGGGCTCTGCAAAACCCGTTACCCCCAGGGGGGCGAAAAGATGCTGATCACCGCCCTGACCGGCCGGGAGGTGCCCAGCGGCGGCCTTCCAATGGATGTCCGCTGCATCGTGCAAAACGTGGGTTCCCTCATCGCCATTGCGGAAGCCTTCAGCCTGGGGAAGCCCCTCATTGACCGGGATCTTACTGTTTCCGGGGGAGCCTGCAGGACGCCGAAGAATATCCGGGCGCCCATCGGCACCCTGCTGACAGATCTGCCGCCCCGGTTCATGGATATAGACCGGGAAAACCTGAAGAAGATACTCTTCGGCGGCCCCATGATGGGTACTGCGGTTCCCGGTCTTGAAATTCCCATTCAGAAAAATACGTCCGGCATAATACTGATGACCGCCGGAGAGACCACAGCCTATGCGGAGGGGCCCTGTATCCGCTGCTGCCGCTGTATCCGGAACTGTCCCTGCCGCCTCTCCCCGGTGATCATGAACAACAGTCTTGAGGAAGGAAATCTGGACTATGCGGTGAAGGCCGGGCTTATGGATTGCATTGAATGTGGAAGCTGCAGTTATATGTGCCCGGCCCGGATAAAACTGGTGCAGCGTTTCCGGGTAGGAAAACAGAGGCTCCGCATCAAGCAGGCGGGAGGCGCATAGATGTCTGACAATACACCCAATCAGATTCAGCCTTCAAATTCATTCCTGCTGGCTTCCTCTCCCCATATCTCCTCTCCGGTGAATTCCCGCCGTCTCATGGCAAACATGCTCATGGCTCTCTCTCCGGTTTCGATCTTCGGAATTGTGATCTTCGGAGTTCCGGCGCTGTTGAATATCATTGTTTCGGTGGCGGCGGCGGTACTGTCGGAATTTCTTTTCCGTAAGATAACCGGGCAGAGTTTCCGTGCCGGAGATCTTTCGGCCGGGGTTTCAGGGCTTCTGCTCGCACTCATTGTACCACCCTCAACGCCGCTGTGGATGACGGCCCTGGGGGCGATCTTCGCGGTGATCGTTGCCAAGGAATTTTTCGGAGGACTGGGGGCCAATGTGTTTAATCCTGCATTGGCAGGCAGGGCATTTCTGCTGATGAGCTTTCCCGCGGCCCTTACCACCTGGCACAACCCCACGGGAGGCTTTCCTTTACGTGTGGATTCCCTCAGCGCCGCTTCCGCCGTTGACGGTATCAGCGGGGTAACGCCTCTGGGAATCCTCAAAGCCGGCGGAACCACGGCGGAGATAGGCCGGGCCTTTCAGGGCTGGAATCTCAGTGCTGCCGAAGGTTACCGGGATACCATCGGTACGCTGTTTATCGGAAACCATGCGGGTTCCATCGGTGAATCATCCATTTTATGTATTGCGGCGGCCCTGATCTTCCTTATCCTCACCAAGACCATAGACTGGCGGGCGCCTCTTGCCATGCTGGTAACGGGCTTTATCGCTTCATTCTGTTTCGGAATGGATCCCCTCGTAGGTATCCTGAGCGGAGGGCTCGCATTCGGGGCTGTGTTCATGGTTACCGACTATGTAACCGCGCCCCTCACCGCCAGAGGAAAATTCATTTTCGGCGCGGGAGCGGGGCTCATCACGATCCTCATCCGTAAATGGGGTTCCTATCCTGAGGGAGTTACCTATGGTATTCTCATCATGAATATCCTCACCCCATTCCTCAACCGGCTCCTCCCCAGAAAGTACGGCTCTGTCCCCAAACCGAAGGCCAAAGCAAAGGAGGCGGTATGAGCACCGCAGCAAGAGACGGCGGTTTTGGAGACATGATCAAGCTGGGCTTTACCCTGGCTGTCTTTGCCGCTACGGCCTGCGTCATGCTGTCCTTTGTCTATACAGGCACGGAGAGGATCATCGCAATGCGGCAGCAGGCGGATCTGGAAGCGACCCTGAAAGAGCTTTTTCCGGAAGCGGATTCTTTTACGGATATCAGCGGAACCATTGCAAGTCCCGACCTTTCGGTAACATTTGAAAGTGAATATGAAGTCCGCAAGGACGGCGTTCTCATCGGCGCGGCCCTGCGCTGTTCCCGGGCCAGCTACGGCGGGCAGATCAAAGTGCTGGCGGGTATCAATACCGGCGGTACGGTAAGCGGCGTGAAGATCCTGGAACATTCGGACACACCGGGTCTGGGGGCCAACGCGGCCGCGGCAAACTACTTTGTTGACCGGGCGGCCGGTCTCACCTTCTACGGGCAATTTGCAGGAAAGAGCATGAGCGAGCCCTTTGAGGTGAAGGAGGATGTCATCGCCGTTACCGCTTCTACCATCACGAGTCGTGCGGTAGCCGCCGCGGTAAAGGCCGCGGGTGATGCCGCTCTTGCATATCTGGGAGGCGCACAGTGAGTGGCGGCGTAAAAAAGTTTTTCAGGCTCTTCAATAACGGCATCATCCGGGAAAATCCGCTGCTCATGCTGATGATAGGTCTCTGTTCGTCTCTGGCGGTAACCACCTCGGTTGCCAACGGTATCGGCATGGGCCTCTCCATGACATTTGTTCTCCTCATGTCGGAGATCGTGATCAGCGTCTTCCGCAAACTCATTCCGGACTCGATCCGTATTCCGGTCTTTATCATCATTATTGCCGCCTTTACCACGGTGATTGATTATGTGCTCAAGGCATTTTTCCCGGATCTTTCCAGGGCCATGGGTGTGTTCATTCCCCTCATCGTGGTGAACTGTATCATCATGGGACGGGTTGAAGGTTTTGCCAGCAAGCAGCCTGTGGGAGACGTTATCCCCGATGCCCTGGGCATGGGGCTCGGTTACACCTGGGTGCTCACGGGTATTGCCGTAATACGGGAACTGCTGGGCGCGGGAACGCTGCTGGGTTTCCAGATACTGCCTTCAAGCTACCAGCCTATACTCTTCTTTGTGCTGCCGCCGGGAGGTTTTTTTGTGTTCGCGTTCTTTATCTCTCTCAATCTCTTTATCAAATCCAGGCTTAAACCCCAGACGGAATCTTCAGGCGAAACTGCCGCCGCAGGAATTCACAGTCACGGAGGAAACGCATGAACCTCTTCAAAATATTTATCACCGCTCTGCTTATCGACAACGTAGTATTGATGCGATTCCTTGCCCTCTGTCCCTTCATCGGGATGAGCAGTACCGAAGACAAGTCCATCGGCATGGGACTGGCGGTAACCTTTGTAACGGTATTGGCAACCTGTGTTACATGGCCCATCTACCGCTTCATCCTTGAGCCTCTGAATCTTGTGTTCCTGCAGATTCTGGTATTCATCCTTGTAATCGCGGCATTGGTGCAGCTGGTTGAATTTTATCTTAAAAAAACCGCCCCGGCCCTCTACGGCGCCATGGGCATATACTTTGCCCTTATTACCACCAACTGCGCGATTTTGGCGGTAACCTTTGATGTCATTTCAAACGGCTACAGTTTTATTGAATCCCTCGTCTATGCCCTGGGAGTGGCCATGGGATTCCTCCTCTCCCTCCTCCTCATGGCAGGTATCCGGAACCGGATAAAGGCAAGTCCCGTTCCGGCTTTTCTGAAGGGAACTCCCATACTTTTTGTAAGCGCAGCATTGTTGTCCATCGCCTTCATGGGATTCAAGGGGCTTGTTAAGTGACCGGAGACGGGTTGAGGAGAAAGCAGTGATTATAATAATTACCCTGTTGTTTGCCTTTATACTGGCTTTTGTGCTGGGGACGGCTCTGGGATTTTTCAAAAAATTTTTCGCCGTGGAAGAAGATTCCCTGACGGCGCAGGTACGGGAAGCCCTGCCCGGTGCCAACTGCGGAGCCTGCGGTTTTCCCGGCTGTGACGGATATGCGGCGGCCATCGCTTCCCGCCAGACCGGCATTTCAGGCTGTTCGGTGGGAGGAAAGACAACCGCGGAAAAACTCTCCGCCATCATGGGGATCAGCGCCAATGTGGTTTCAACGGTTTCCTTTGTTGCCTGCCGGGGCACTCCCGGAAAGGCGGGGCAAAAGGGGATCTATACCGGCACGGAGAGCTGCCGGGCAGCCAAAATTTCTGCCGGAGGCACAAAGCTCTGTGCCTGGGGCTGTCTGGGTTTTGGAGACTGCATCAAGGTTTGTAAATTCGGCGCCATACGCATGGGGGAAGACCGGATTCCCGTTATTGATCACAGTAAATGTACGGGCTGCAAGCTTTGTACAAATGAATGTCCCCAGGGCTGCATCCGTAATATCCCAAGGGATTCCAAAGGGGCTGTTCCTGTCTGCAATAACCGCAATACGATCAAGGCACAAGTCCGCAAGACCTGTACCTCAGGCTGCATCAAATGTGAGATCTGCGTCAAAAACTGTCCCGAACACTGCATAGAGATGCGGAACGGCATACCGGTAGTTGACTACGGTAAATGTACCAGCTGCGGAACCTGCGTTGAAAAGTGCCCGGTAAAAGTGCTCAAGATCCTTGAAAGAGATGTTATCGGAACCCTTACCTCTCAAGCACCCATAGAAGCCAGGTAATAAAGTAACTGAGTATCCCGCCAAAGGAACCGATCCAGCCGTAAAGGGTTATCTTCCGGAAATACGGATCGGCAAATTTCCTGAACAGAATCTCTACTTCCCTGGGATGCATGTTGTTTACTTCCCTTTCCGTCAGATCCCTGATGTTGACGGAACGGATGATGTTTCCGAATCTGATTTCAAGGGCGTCAAGGATTGCCGCCATCAGGCAGGAGGCAATGGAGGCTCTGGTTTCCGGGACCAGCGCGGAATTCAGTTTCCCAAAAATCCCCATAAACACGGGAATGATCTCTTCCGCGGCGGCAAAATCCTCTCCGGTGAGTCCCCGTATAAAAGCGCCGCAGTCCCTCCGCAGAAGCGGAGCATTGTACCAATCCTTCTCCCCGGTGATATTCACCAACAGTGTTTGTACAAGAACGGAAACTTCGGCCTTTATTTCAGGATCTTTGCGCATGAGAGAAACAATGTTTCCAAGCTCTTTTTCCGCATTAATGTTTTCAGGCAGCAGCTCCGCCGGAAGCTCCCCCGCAATCCCGGCAAGAACTTTTACGGCAAAAGCGCCTATACTATCCGGTACTCCGGCGGAGATTATACATGATTTAAGTTCCGGCAGCATGAACTCAATCACAGATTCCGCACGGTTCATAAGATCCTGTACCGTAACAATGTTGAACATCTTCAAAAAGACCGCCATCGGCGTTTCCGTGTACATTGCGGCACTGCCAAAGACAAGTTCCCGGAAAGCCCGATAAACCGAAGGAGCCTCAAGAAGAGCCGCGGCAAGTTTTTCCAGAACTTCATAGTTCAGGGAATCCACGCCGAAACCTGTTTCTGAAAAGCTGTTTTCCAGAAGTTCGTCTCCTATGGCAAGAAGAGCCTCCCTCTTCTCCTTCAAAAATTGCGGAAGCTCTTCGTCAATGATACTATCAACAACAGGCTGCACCTGATCCTTCGCTACCATCCTGAGCATCCCCGGCATTTCCTCAATGATCGCCCTGCCGATGTCGAAACGCCGCCGTTTTACCGCCTTTACAATCAGATCGATAACAAGATCAATATTTTCCCGCAAAAGACGGGGAAGAATACCATTAAAACACTCCTTAAGCCTTCTGTCCGGAGCAAATTCCCTCTCCATGAATTGCCGTATAAAAGATGCGGAATTTTTCTGCAGCAGGGTAACGAAGAAACGGGAAAGATCATCCTTAAAGCCATTGACAGTTTCACTGCCTGCCATATCAATAAAACTTTTACCCGCGGTATAGTCCATAAATTTGTCATTGAAGCGTTCCGCAAAATCTTTAAGGGTTCCGGTATTCTGCCCCTCAATAAAATCCGTGAACCTGTCCCTGAAAAACCTTTCAAGGACAGGAGCGGCTGCCTCTATATAATGAGATGCTGTCTTGCCTTTAATTGCCCGGATGAAAAACCGGTAAAGCGCGGGGGCAGGATCGGCTTCCGCCAGTTTTTCCACAATGAAGTTCCCGGCCTTCTTACAGTATTCTTCCCGGTTTTCGGAAGCGCCACCGATCCTGGCCGCCATCGACTCGGCATAGAGGGCAATGTCGGTCTCATGTTCCCTGATATACTCTTGCAGGAACCGGAACATTGGCAGACCGGGTTTTTCAGACCCGGCAGTTTCCCTGCCGAACATTGTATTGATGATGCCGTAATCCGTTTCTTCAAGCCATTTCCCGCAGTATTCCTGCAGCTGCGTTTTCTGTTCGGAAAAATAACGGGAAAGCATGGCGTCATTAAAAAGACGGCTGTCCACAAAACCGGCAATACTCGCCGCAAAACGGGGTTTTTCGGCGGCAACTACCCCGACAAAAGGGGATCTGTTCAGGTTTCTTATCAGCGGCTCATAGGGTCTAAAAAGCATCTTCACGGCAACCCAGTTTGTTCCCACTCCGGCGAGCGCAAAAAGGAAAGCATAAACCGGAAGCATCCAGGGAAGAAATTCTTTTGGAAGAGCGAACAGCAGAGCCGCGGCGGCTCCGGCTCCTCCAACCAGAGCGCCCAAAAAAGCGCCGAAGGCATTTATCGGCTTGAGTTCCCTTCCCATGAAGCCCTGCACCATGGCATTAATTCCCTGCGGACTTGACTTCTTGAGCTCACGGCTGACCAGGCCGGATATCCGCCTGTCCAGCAGGGGATCGATGTTCTCAAGCAGGGCCTTCTGTATTCCGGCAGATATTCTGTCATGTAATGAAGGATTTTGCAGAAGGCGGTACAGTTGATTAAGCTCCCTTTCCCTGTTTCTCTCCCATATTGCCCGGTAATTGATCTGTAGTTTTCCTGTCAAATTTCCTGCCGCGATTTTTTCCAGCCTGAAACCGGCAATGTTTTCCCGAAGACCTTTCAAAAAACATTCTATACCTTCTCTGTCGAATTTGAATTTTATATTCGGATTAAAAACATCCGGGACATAAAGATCCTGAAGACGGAGCAGAGCCTTTTCCAGCCGGGCCGTGAGGCCGGCCTTCAGGGAATCGGGCCGGAGCAGGCAGGCTTTCAATGCCTTAAACAGACGGGGAAGAAGTTCTGTCCTGATACGTGAAGGATCGATCCTGATATTTCCGGCCGGCTTATCCAAAAACCTTACAAGGAGAGCGGTATCGCCATGCAATCCGGCGGCTTTTTCCCGCAGGGCTTCCGCAATAACATTCTGTAAGGAAAATTTTTTTTCCAGAACGGCAACAGCCTTTCCCACAGTAGTATCATCAATGAAGGAATTAAAAGCCCCGGAAAAATTCTCTCCTGCCCTTCCGCTGTTTTTAAGAATATACGAGGCAATTTTCCCCGAGGCATCAAAGCTTTCCGCAATGTTACCTCCCAAAAGGCCCTTGAACCCGCTGAGTAATTTCCCCCTGGCGGAAGATTCAAGCTGCCTGTCAATTGCGGCATTTATTCTTTGCTCAATCTCAAGTTTCGAGTCAACGACCAGGGCGGCCAGTTTCTCCGCTGTCCGGAATGTTTTATCCTGTATGAACCCTGTAAACTTTCCCCTGAACTCATGAACCGTAATCCCGGCCAGGTCTGCCGCTATCCAGCGGCCGCTGTCGACAAGGGCGGAGGCAAGCGCGGCAAAGAGTTCCCGGCCTTTTTTCGAGTTCGCAAACCCGGCAAGATCTGCCGTAAATTTTTCGGCAAAGCTTTGAGGCTCAGGAATAAGGACATTCCATTTCATTGATGCCGCATACTCTTCAAATTTCAAGGCAAGGCTTTCAATACCCGGAGCATTAGACAATTCCATAGAGAGTTTTTCGGCAGCGGCTTCAAAAACGGAAAAATCGGCATCCCCAATGACGTATTTTAAAAAGGCAGTAATACTGCTTAATCCGGCAGGGGAAACAAGGCGGGAAGTTTTATGCCGGGAAAGAAAGCCAAGGAGGGCATTTTTTATACCCTCTTCCCGCGAAAGAAGGGCGTCCATTACCGGAGCCGCATTCTTTTCGGAAAGATACCGGTACTGTTCCTGCGAAACAAGATCTCCCAGTTCCTTGCGGGAAAACAGTTTCAGTATCCCTGCAAAAAAAGCGGGTTCCTCTTCCCGCAGGAGATGTATCAGGTTTTCAATACTCCTTTCAATGCCGGGAATTTCGTTCAGGCGGACTGTGCCGGAATGAGCGGGAAGCTGCCTCTCAAGCACTTCTTCAACCCAGAGATTGAGTTCCTTTTTGAAATTTTCAGTATTGAATTCCCTGCTCAGGGTTTTCGCGTTGACAAGATCATCTTCCACAAGGGCGGACATGTTTTCAATAAATTCTTCATAGTGTTCTTCAATAACACCGCCCCATTTCCAGTATTTTCTGAAGAGCATGTTTACCGCAATGGCATTGGTAATCCAGCCGACAAGAGCGCCCGAAACAACGGAAATGAGTATCTCTGCAATCCGGAAAAACATGTTCCCCCGCTCTCCTGTTACAAAATACCTTAACGCTTGTTTGAGTCGGCGTCAATGTGATACACTCCCCCATCATGGATCTTACCGAAGACATACAGCGCTGCCTCATAGATCTTGCCGCCCTGCATGTTTTTGCGGGACTGCGTTCAAAGCCTCTCATGGAAACCTTCGGTAACCTGCTGGAAACCGCGCTGAGCGTATCCGCGGATCTGAATCACGCCAAAAACGGCAGGATCAAACCGGAACATTCCGCGTATTTTGACAGCGCGCTCAAATTCTCAAAAGCCTGGTCTGCCTTTACCGGCAGCTTTATCGCCGCACAGACACGCGGCCGCGACTCTTTTTACACCGTAATTGCGGAGATGACTCTATACGATGAAAACGCCTTTACCCTCGCCGTTGAAAAAGATCCCGTTTCCCTCCCGCAGTTTCTCCGTACTGCCGCTGCCGCAGACCTGAACAGACTTGGAAACATCGCCGCCTTTGACTTTTCCGCCCTCGGTTTCAGGGGAGCGGAAATTCTCCGCGCCTGCGGTCTTGGAGAGGCCTCACGGAGAATGGAGGCGGAGGCCCGTGCCTTTTGGGCGGCGGACAGCGAAGAAAGCGCTCCTTCCGTCTTTCCGCGCGGCGATAGCTGGGAAACCGTTATGCCAAAACTGGCGGAACATATCCGGCATTCCGGCGCCGGGGATCTGGGGCGTTACCATTCATTCACCTGGGCAGGAAACAGGAGGGACATTCCCCTGCGGCCTGTACCCGGACCCGATCCCGTCAGCCTTTCGGATCTTTCAGGCTATGAGGATCAGCGAAAAATGGTACTGGACAATACAGAGAGGCTTCTCAAGGGCAAACCGGCGAACAATCTTCTCCTCTACGGAGACCGCGGTACAGGAAAATCCGCCACCGTAAAAGCCGTTGCCAACGATCTGAAAGACCGGGGCCTGCGGCTGCTGGAACTCCGCAAGAACGATCTTGGAGATCTGCCCCGGATCATGGAAACCCTCTCGCGGCGGCCCCTTCCCTTCATTATATTTATTGATGATCTTTCATTTGAAAGCGCAGGCGACTCATTTACCGATCTAAAAGCCCTGCTCGAAGGCGGCATCGAAAAGCAGCCTTCCAACACGGCGGTCTACGCCACAAGTAACCGCCGCCATCTGGTAAAGGAACGTCCCGGCGACAGACCCGGCCCGGGCGCGGCCGAAAACGGAGACATACGTTCCTTCGACACCATGCAGGAACAGATCTCCCTGGCAGACCGCTTCGGCCTTACGGTAATCTATATTTCCCCAAATCAGGATGAATACCTTTCCATTGCGGAGTTTATCGCCCGCAAACGGGGCCTTTTAAGCGGCGGCGCGGAAGAGCTGCAATGTTTCCGGGAAAACGCCCTGCGCTGGGAACGCTGGTTCAACGGCCGCAGTCCCCGAACCGCAGTACAGTATGTGGACTGGATTTCCGGCAGCGGAGGAGACAACAGGTTTCCCTGGGATTAGGATCGGGAACCGCTCCTCCGCCTTACTGCCTTGACGGCAGCCTTCGTTTCCGCGGGAGGAGTGTACATGGCCGATTCCGGGGGAAGATTGATCCTGAAGTGAGGAGCGGTCATATCAAGGCCGTGGACACGGAAGCCGTCCTGAATGTTTTGAAACAGCTCGGTATAAATGGAAGGCATCCTGTCAATCTCTTTGGTAAAACAGTTAATCTGATAATGACAGTAGAAATCGTCCAAAGCGGTTTGCAGTACAAAAGGCTTGGGACTCTCCAGCACATACCCTGTCTTGCCTGCCGCTTCGATCAAAATCTCGTGGATGAGCCTCCAGGGTGTACCATAGCCGAAGGTAATCTCCGCATGGAGCACGATCCCTTCTTCATCCTCGTCGGAAGAAGTGTTGTAATTGATGATGCCGGCGGAAAGTACCTGCAAATTGGGAAATGTGATGTACTCATTCTTGTGGGTCTTGATACGCACTACCATGAGCGTTTTTTCAACCAAAATCCCTGTATTGCCCTGAATCTGAATCCAGTCGCCGATCTTGAAGGGCCGCATATAGGTAACCACAATACCCGCTACAAGGTTCCCGATCGCCGAAGAAGAGCCAAACGAAAAAATGATACCCACGAAAACCGACACGCCCTGAAATATACGGGACTCCGAGCCGGGCAGATAGGGATAGATGATTGCCACGGTAAAGGCCCAGAGGAGTACCCGCAGGATATTGAACGTAGGCGAGGCCCAGTCCGGGTAGAAGCCGGGAATCATCAGCTTTTCCCGCTGAATCTGAGTGGAAAAGAATTTAAGGCCCCGGATCACATAGCGGGTTACAAAAACAATAACCACAATGGTGATGAGGTTGGGAATGTATGCGATTGTTCCAAAAAGGATATTTTTGAATGGCGTAAGAATATAGCCGAAGAGGGTGGAGGCCAGTTTTTCCGTTGCGGGAAAGAGGCTGAACACAATCGGCACGGTAATAAAAAGCTGAAAAGCCGTAACCAGATACTTGAGGAGCCGGAGAAAGAACAGAAGAATTTTGAGAATCTGAGGGGTATCAAGCAGCTTGAATTTCTTGATCTTGAGCGGCTTGATATGCGCCTTACCGTAATCGCCAAGCCTGCGGGCAAAAACCTTGAATAGCTGCCAGACGAGCCAGATGATGAAAATCTGAAGGATAATCACACCAAAGGCAATCCCCAGCCTGATCCACAACCCCATTCGGGCCTCGCCGGCATCCTCGACAGTCTGGACAACGGGATTTTCTTCTACCGCCTTTTCCAAAACCTTTTCTACTGAAGTTGATGTTGAAGCAGTTGAATCGGCCTCAGACACAGCCGTATCGGACGGCTCGACTTCCGGAGAAGCCGTTCCTCCCTGGGCAAAGACACCCGGAAGCAGGAGAATCCCGCAGAGAAACACAAAGAAAATCCGGTAAATAGTACCCGCCATTTTTTCCGCCAAAAACGTTTCATATAATGATACCCGGAAGCAAGCAAGCCTGCGGATACCTTCGCTCTATGGTATGGATTTTACGCTGATCAGAAACAACTTGCAATCGCCCCTTCAACAGCATCAAGTTCCGGCTCTATCAGCGCAATAGGATCAGCCTGTTTTTGCAGACTCTGAAGTTTTTCCGGTATATGGATATTTTGTCCTGTAGCCTTGGCTACGGCAAGGGCCTCCTTTGCCGGATGCCCTGTGGCAAGTACCACGGTATGGATCTTCTGATCGCTATACCCCATGGTTGCCCCTATCTGTTCCGCCGCGGCAAGACCAACCGCGGTATGAGGATCCACAAAAACACCATACCTTTTCCACATCTTCTCCATGGCGATAAGGGTTGAGGCATTGCTTGCCGCGGCAGGGAAAACCATGTTCCGCATGACCGCCGGAGCTTCTTCATAGAAAGACTGGAGCCGTTCATAGTTTTCCGGCACGCTCACATCCAGAGCAGGGGAATTGGTTATGATAAGCGGCTTAGGCCGAAAGGGCTTCCCCTGGATAAAGTCGCCGAAAGCGTTATTGGCATTCATTGCGGCAATAAAACCGGAGACCGGCATACCAAATTTCCAGGCGTAAAGTCCGGCGATAAGGTTCCCGAAATTCCCCGAGGGCACACTGAAAATCAGATCTCCCTTGAGAAGCTTCTTTATCTTGATAAAGGCATAGAGATAGTAGAAAGCTTGAGGCAACAGCCGGCCCGGATTGATGGCATTGGAACTGGTTATACTGTGACGTTTCGCAAAAGGCCGGTCATTGATCACCGCCTTGACAAGGCGCTGGCAGTCGTCAAAGGTACCCTTCACCTGGATGGGAATGATATTCCCCCCATTCGGCACAAAACTTCCCGGATCAAGACCGCGGATAGGGCCCGAAGGGTACAGCATAACCGAGGTAATCCCCTTGCGGCCCCTGAAGGCATGAGATATGCTCACCCCCGTGTCCCCCCGGGTGGCGGAAATAACCATGGCTTTCCCGGAATTTTTAAGAAGCTCCTCCATCACCGCCGCCAGAAATACGATGCCAAAGTCCTTGAATACCCCGGTAGGGCCATTAAAAAGATTGAGCAGAGAGAGCCCCTCGTCCAGAACCTGCAGCTCGGGCTCAAAATCGTAGGCGCTTTCCGCAACCCTGGATGCGGAGAAAGGATTCAACTCCCCCTGGAGCAATACCGGCGCCACCGTGGTTACCAGCTCCGGAAAACTGGTATCCGCATTCATGTAAAGAAAAAACTGCCGCATGTCCATCACCGAAGCGGGCACGTAGAGCCCTCCTTCCTGCGGCAGGGTATGCAGAATCGCATCCTTAAATGAGACCGGAGAAGCGCTTGAAATGGTAGATCTGAACTGCATTACCAACCTTAAAAATTGAATCCAACACAAGGCCGTTCCAACCGGGTTTTAGAACAGGCTCACATGAAACAAAAAACGAAGTTTCGTGTTTTTATTGTAATCCCGGAAACCCTTAGAAGCAAGGGCACATTCTCTATATAAACTTTGCCTTACAAGGAGAATGTATGAAACGAATGAGGGACATGAAGGCAATCAGGGCCTATTTTGAGGCGCCAGGGATCGGTGACCGGAGTATCTGCATTTCTTAGAGCCGGGTTATTTCTTCGACCGTAAGCCCATGCCGATAACCGGCTGTAGTCCTGTCCCGCCCCTATCCCCCTGGCATAATGCCTTATACGTGAGGCCCTCTTAAAACAGCTTCAATTGCGGATCGGCAAGCCGGCGGTTTTCGTATTCTTCAAGGGGGATGAGCGTTTCGAGGTCTTTGAGGAAGCGGCTGGGCTCATTGCGTAAGGTTCTGGAACCGTTTCCGCTCCGAAAAGAACGGGACTCCGCCCGGGAAAGATAGAGTCCGCGCCGGGCACGGGTCATGGCGACATAGAGAAGACGGCGTTCCTCTTCGATACGGGATTCGGGAACCGGAGGATTCTCATAGAGGGTGAAGGGCAGCAGACCTTCTTCCAGTGCAGGAACAAACACCTGCTCGAACTCAAGGCCCTTTGCCGCATGAATTGTCATTACTTGTACCCCTTCCCGCCGGATATCCAGGCCGCCGCCCTCCGCGGCGCCGCTTACCGAAAGCGCGTCAAGGAATGAAGGCAGATCCCTGTAGAGTCCCGCAATGGCGCTTACATGGGCAAGAGCCTCTTCAAGAGGGGAACCATGCAGCGTAGCTTCCAGCACACCTTCGCCTGCTTTTTTGGGAGATTTTTTCTGACTTTGCATAAGCCGATAAGCCGCCGCTACAGCTTCCGCGGGAGACAGCGAGCGCAGGGAAGCGGCTTGTGTATGCGTCCCTTCTGTTTCCTGATGAAAGACAGCGGATCTGAGGAGCGCAAGGATCGACTTTACCGGTTCCTCCTCCTGCCAGGGAATTTCCCCGGCATAATCGGCCGGGAGACCGTGATCGGCAAGAGCCTTGAGAATCGGCCGGGCCAGGGCGGCGCTGCGGATCAGGATGGCGCAATCTCCCGGATTCAGCGGCTCTGAGCCGTCCATACCGGCAGTGTTACTGTCAATGGCAAAGAAACTCGTTCCGCCGCAAAGAGCCGCGATACGGCGGGCTATGCTTTCCGCCTCGGAGGCGGCGCTGGGATAGGAACTGCGGTAGAGCCGCACCATTTCCGCATCCGTTCCCCGAAGCCGTCCGCCGGTCAACCGGCCCGCGGCCTCCAGAATCGGAGCGGCACAGCGGAAACTCCGGCTTAATACAAAACGGGCCGCTCCGGGATAATCGACAGGGAAGCGGTCAATGAAACGTTTGTCGGAACCGCGGAAGGCGTAAATCGACTGATCCGGATCGCCGATTACACGAAGCTCCTGCGGGTACATTTCACCTTCCAGGGGTTTTTGATCTTCCAGTGGAGTCTGGATTTGTTTCGGCGCTTCGGCAGAATTGCGGCCGGGAACAAGAAGGCGGATCAAAGCATACTGGGCAAAGTTGATATCCTGATACTCGTCAATCAGGATATGGCGGAACCGGCTGCGGCAGGAGGCAAGCAAAGCGGGGTTTAGCACAAGAAGCCGTACCGTACCGGCGACAAGATCGTCATAGTCAAGGAGAGAACCTTTGCCTGCTTTTGCAGGCTCGGTTGAGAGTACAAGAGGGGAACCTTCCGGCACACCTTCGCCTGCCGCACGGAGCCGATCCCGGTAAATACGGTAGAGCGCTTCCAGTTCCGCTTCCGGCGGGGGAAGGCCGAAATCTCCGGCAAGACCGGAAATGGCTGTGATAAAGGTTCCGGCCGGGCCGGGCAAAACAAGGCCGCCGAAGGGAGTCTTCTCGCCGGGCAAGAGGAGGAAGCGTTTCCGTGTTTCAATATAAGTTCCCAAACGGCGGGAACTCAGGCGCTTCTTCGCTTCTCTTTGAATGATATCCTGTAAAATGGCATCCCGTTCATCATCATTCAAAATACGGAAACCGGAGGGAATGCCGCGGGCCGGTTCTTGTTCACGGAGGATGGAGGCGCAGAACGAATGAAAGGTACGGACCAAAACTTCCGCCCCGCGTTTTGAAATTCTGCCGCTGCGTTCCCGCAGTTCCGCCGCGGCTTTGACAGAAAAACTGAGGGCCAGAACGGAAACGGGATCGACACCCTTTTCCAGAAGCCGCGCGATCCGGGCGGCCGCCACCGCTGTTTTTCCGGTTCCCGGCCCGGCGATTATAAGCCCTTCGGGCCCGTCCCAGGACACGGCTTTTTCCTGTTCCTCTTCCAGCGTAAAGGGCATTGTGGCGGCCTCCGCCTGCCGTACAATCCCTGTCTTTTTCCTTTTCAGGAATTTATCTTTGGATAAAGATTTATCTTTAGATAAACTTGAAACAAAGTTTCCCGCGGTATCGCCGCATGGCCCGTCTCCGAACGGAAACAGTTCTCCCGCAGTGTTACCGCTCTTTTTTCCGCCTGCCTTCGGGGGAAACACCCGGACGGTTCCATATTCACCGTCATAGCCGGGATTGATGAAAACTTCACCGGAACGCATCCGCTGTACCGCGTGAGCCAGCAGTTCCCCGGAAAGGCCGGGACAACGGAAGGCTTCAATTTCCGCAGGGGACATATCCATAAGAACGGCAAACTCACTGCCCGCCTTTTCAATAAAATAACTGTAGGCCGCATCCACACGTTTTGACGCGGGGCCTGTTTCAAGGAGTTCCCCCAGCATTTCCCGCAGGGGGATAAGGGAATAATAGGGCCGCCTGTTCCCGCCGGCCTCATCCGGAGGGGAAGCAAAGGGCCCGCCTGAGTGGGGGAACATTCGGGTCCCGACGGAATGTTCCGGAACGGCGCTTTCATCCATCATCGGGCGATCCGCCAGTTCCAGTACCCGGCCCATCACGCCCCGGGTCAGGGCCTTGCCGCAGACAGGGCAGATGTCCCCGGCGGCAAGGGCCTCATCCGGCCCAAGGCAGACACCGCAGTTCCGGTGCCCGTCATAGTGGTACTTTCCCTCCTGCGGGAAAAATTCAACGGTAGCAAGAATACCGGCCGAATCTATAAGAGCCGCGGAAAGAGAGGAAAAAGACATATCCATATCAAATACAGTACACTCACGGCCCAGCTTGTCGGGCGAGTGGGCATCTGAGTTGGAAATAACGGCGAAACGATCCAGGGATTCAAGAGCCCAGTTCATGGGCGGATTGGAAGAAAGGCCGGTTTCAATGGCCGGAATATGACCGGTAAGATCGCCGTAACATTCTTCAATGGAGTCGAAACCGGATTTCGCGCCCAGGGCGGAGAACCAGGGAGTCCAGATGTGGGCGGGAATCAAAACGGAACGTTCATCGGCTTCAAGAAGCATGGCAAGAAGATCGCGGCTGTCGATACCCAGGATCGGGCGGCCATCGGATTTGATGTTGCCTATGCGTTCGAGGCGGCGCTGGAATGCCGCGGCGGCATCAAAATCCGGCAGGATGACGAGGTGATGAACCTTCCGGGTCTTGCCGTCCTTTTTATAGATGGTGCTGATCTCTCCGGTAAGGACAAAGCCGGTGGAGGCAGTTTTCGGGGAGGGCAGTTCTTCGGCCAGGGCGGGGCCCGAGTCAAAATTTTTGCGTATTGAATCCTTAAGGGTATAGAAACCCTGCTCCGCATTGTTAAGCTGTTCCCGCAATTCCTTCAGCCAGAGAGGGTGGGTACAGTCCCCCGTGCCGATGAGGTTAAGGCCCTTTATGCGTGCCCAGCGGTCAAGCCGGGCGGGGTTCAGCCTGGAACTGGTAGCCCTGGAGAAACGGGAATGAATGTGCAAATCCGCCGTAATACGCATGTAAAATGATACCACGGAACAAAACAGGAAACCAGCGATCCGTCCATATGAAGAATTTTTTACCTCTAAGTCGAAGAAGTCGAAGAAGCAAGAAGGGGGAAAAGAAGCGCTTCATACTCCGCTTAATGAACTTTTTCGACTTGGTGGTGAATTTTTTCTTCATTGCCGGTTCGGTAAACGTGTGGTATTATGAGCTTGTTCCAAAAACTGAAGTTTTGGAACAGCCTCTTATATTTCGGGAGAATCGTATGGAAAAAACTGTAGACATACTTGTAACGGGCGGCTGTTCCGCGGGACTCTATTTTGCGGGATTGATGGCGCGGCAGGGCTTCAAGGTGCTTGTATGCGAAAAATCAAGCGAAGAAAAACTGGGGGAGCGTTACAACATCATTCATATTGCAAAGGAACAGTTCGGGCGTTTTGGACT
This sequence comes from Treponema sp., assembly GCA_031265435.1. GTDB lineage: Bacteria > Spirochaetota > Spirochaetia > Treponematales > Breznakiellaceae > JAIRNJ01. The sequence continues at coordinate 2,824 of JAISCR010000060.1, read as the reverse complement.
GCACGAACCGGGCAGGGGCGATCCTGAATACGTGGCGGAATTCAGCCGCAGTATTCAAAAATCGGCGTTAAACAAATGGCCCAAAAATTCCTACACCACGATTAAAGTGCTGCGCCGGGGCCCCCTGATGCGGCGTCTGGCAGACTGGGCACGGGAACAGGGCGCCGAAATCCTCTTTGAAACCTCTTTCGGGAAAGCTCTCTACGATGAAAAAGGCATACTTGCCGGAGCGGTGTTTCAAAGCAGGGGAAATGAACTGTATGTACATGCGCGGCTTTCGGCGGACGCGTCCGGAATTCCCGCGGTACTGCGCACAAGCCTCCCCTCAGGCTACGGGGTGGAGAATTTTGTTACAGGCTCCCGTGATATGTTTTATGTGGTGCTGCACTACGTGAATCTGAAATATCCTGAAACAGACAAGGTTGAGACAAATACAACATGGACACAGTACAAGGTGTGGCTCGCGCCCCAGCATGAAACGGACGGCGCTATTATAGGCGTGGGAGCGAATCTTTCCTATGACTACGCGGAAAAAATTTTCCGGCGTTTTGAGGCAAAAGGATATCTGCCGGAATATGAACCGGATCATATCGAAAAGGGATGCACGCCATACCGCAGACCGCCCTACAGTTTTGTTGCCGACGGATTTATCGTCCTGGGGGACGCGGCCTGCCTTACCAACCCCTGGTCGGGTGAAGGCGTACCCTATGCCTGGCTTCTCTGTAAAATCGCCGCCGAAGAATACGGTCGTATCATGAAAGAAGGCGGCGTTCCTTCGGCGGCCTCCGCATGGAACATCAATCTGCGTTACATCCGGGAACAGGGCGCCCTGTTCGCCAAAAACCTTGCGATGCTCTGCGGGGCAACGGATTGTACCGACAAAGAAAATGATTATGAATACAAACACAGCATCATCTACGAGGATGACGCGGAAAAGGGAAAACACAATCTGGCGCTGGGACTTTTGGGAGGGTTCCTCTCCGGTGGTATTTCGGTAAAATCCCTGGGGAATCTTTTGAACGCGGCGGGAATCGGCGGCAAAATTGAAAAACATTACCTCGCGTTTCCCGACAGCCCCGCGGGACTTGCCGCGTGGAGCGCACGGGCCGATGCGCTCTGGGCCCGGGCAGGCAGCATGGCGGACATGGCTGAAAAAGACCTGAATTAGGCAACCACGCTTATTGACAAAGTTCCGTTTTATCTTTAGTACTGAATCATGAGCACAAAAAAACGGACGATGGTAAATTTGCCCCTGAGGGAACGGCCTGTTGATATTTTTTTCATGCTGGTATTCTCTCTTTTTATCCTTACCTCCTGCATTGCCGACATGGTGCCTACGCTGGGCATTGATTTTAACGAGCCTTCTTCAAACTTTATTGTCAATGCAAACTATTGGTATGCCGAAGGTACCGATCCCCTCTTTCAGAATCCGCCGATCTGGATGAGGATTGTTACCGGCCTTTCCGCGCTTGTGTACATGCCTTTCTATATTATTCTGGTCATCTCCCTGGCCAGAGGCTGGAACCGGATTCAGCTTTTCGCGGTAATCTACGCAACCATGATTTCCTCAATCACAGGCATCATTGTCTTTGGCGTAGAATTCTTCGGGGAGCCGGAATGGCTTACTCCCAACCCGCTGAAATTCCTTTCCTTCAACCTGCCCTATGTACTCCTGCCCCTGCTTCTTCTGGTGCGTATGCGGAAGCCCCTGCCCTTCACGCGGAAATTTTAAAAGTTTACTTTTGGGACGGCAGTTTAAAGGAGAGACGTATGAAAAGAACCATATTTATCAGTGCCGTTATTATTATGCTCTATTTCGGCTGTTCCAGTAACCCCATGACAGGCAAGAGTACCATGGCGCTGGTCAGTAACCAGGAGCTTCTGGCAAGTTCCTTCGAGCAGTACGACACCTTCCTCAAGGAGAATAAGGTCATCGAAGGAACCGCGGACGCCAGGATGGTACAGCGGATCGGCGACAAGATTAAAGGCTCCGCCGAAAAATGGCTTAAATCCGAAGGCAACGGCGATTACCTCAAGGATTACCGGTGGGAATACCATCTGGTAGAAAGCAAGGAGGTGAACGCGTGGTGTATGCCCGGAGGAAAGATCGTGGTCTATACGGGGATTCTTCCGGTTACCAGGACTGAAGCCGCACTGGCGGCGGTTATGGGCCACGAGGTCTGCCATGCCCTTCTCAACCACGGCCAGCAGCGCATGAGCGCCGATGTTATTCAGCAGTTGGGCGCCTCGGGGGTAAGCATTCTTACGGGTTCCCGAAGCCCCTCTTCCCAGCAGTTGGCCATGACCGCCTACGGAGCAGGTTCCCAACTTTTCGGTATCCTGCCTTTCAGCAGAAGCCATGAAAGCGAAGCGGATCATTACGGCCTCATCCTGATGGCTATTGCGGGCTACAACCCCCGGGAAGCGGTTACGTTCTGGGAACGAATGGCAAGTCTTTCCGGTGGCAGTACCCCGGAATTCCTTTCAACCCACCCTTCGGATTCTACCCGGATAAAGCAGATCCAAAACTGGATACCCGAAGCGAAGGAAAAGGCCGCGAGTTTCGGCGTGAGTTTCTAATAAAAGCGGCATGCTTTGAAAAAAAATTCACCGCGAAGTCAAAGAAGTCGAAAAAGTTTTTATTGATAGTATTTAACTATAAGCTATTTTTTGGAGGATTTTATATGCCGGTTATCAAGAAAAGTGCCGATTTAAGGAACAATTACAGTGAAATTTCCGCATTTTGCCATAAATACAGGGAACCCATATTTATAACAAAAAATGGAGAAGGGGATCTTGCCGTAATGAGTATAGAAACATATGA
>JAISCR010000015.1 GCA_031265435.1 Treponema sp. | reverse complement strand
TAACGCCGACAATAAAATGGTAGTAGACCCCACAGTTAAATAATTTCCTTACAGAACGAACCTCGTGAACGATGCAACGCTTACAAGATACCTCGCCCTTCAGGGCGAGGAGGTTCATTCGACCGGGTTTTGAAACCGGCTCATTCCCTGTCAGACTTTTTTTGTTACAAAATCACTTTTCAGACAGCGGGCGCAGATTTTAAGGGTAACCGTGGTTCCCCCGATTTCAGTCTTTATCTTGACGAGGTTAGGTTTCCAGGTGCGGCGGCGGCGGTTCTTGGCATGGCTTACCGTGTTTCCGCTAACCGTATGTTTGCCGCAAATATCGCAAGTCCTTGACATAACAATCCTTCCTTACAAAGCCCCAAAAGGGCGAAAATTCGGTAGAGAAATCATATACTATAGAATCCGGGGAAAAGTGTCAAGACAACGAATTGCCCCGTGTCGAATTGCCCCGATACAGGGGCCTTATCTCAAAAGATTTGTCCACACCCGCAGTTGACGGGTTGCCCAGTGCACGATGAGAAGCTTGAGGCGGTTATAGGAACTGAGTTCGTCGTCCAGAACCGCTTCGGAAAGTACCACCCGTGTTACCGTTACCGCCAGCTGATCGGGAAGATCGAGAATCCAGCGGTAGAAAAGGCTTCCGTTTCCGTCCCGCACAAAGGCGGAAGCCGCGGTCTCAATATTCTTTGCCGCGCGGGAGATGGCCGCCAGTTCCGCCTTCTTCTTGCCCCGGCTTGAACGGCCCAGGTTAGTATTGTAATACTCGAAAGCCGATTCGGCCTCGTCCATGGCAAGCGTGGCGGTCTGGCTTTCATCCTCCCGGAAACGGACAAGGAGTTTGTAGAACTGGTTCTGGGTATCAAGAATGGCCGCCATTGCCAGGGAAACCTCATCCCGCAGGTAGGGGGGAGGGTCGGCCACCTTGAGAATATCCAGCAGCACGGAAAGTGAATTGGGTGAACGATAGATGCCGAAAGCCTCTACCCCCATGATCTTGAGCCGGGGGTTTTCTGTTCTGAGAATAATATTCTCGATCTGAGGACGGAAGGCTTCATCCTCAAGCCGGGCAAGGGCAATAATCGCCTCGCCGGCGAGCATGTAATCGGTGGAAAGAGCCAGTTCCCGGAGCAGCGGAATAGCCGAATAGATACGGTGGTTTCCCAGAATCCGGGCGGAAATGTAGGCCGTGGTGTAAGGGCTGTTTACGAGATCGGCAATCAGGGCCTTTACCGCATCTTCATTCAAACGTTTCAGCTTCTCCATGGCCCTGAAAGATTCAAGGCGTATGTCAAGCCGTGGAGATTCAGCCCTCTCCAGAAGTCCCTTGATGGCAAGCTGGGAAGGGGTTTCGTGCAGGGCGCCCAGTAGGGCTTCTTCTTCATCAGAATTACTGGTCTTGTTGAGCTTGTCCAAAAGGGATATGGCCCGGAGGTCGCGGTAGGAGAACATCACTTCCAGCGCGCCTTTGAAGGGCAGGGCGCCCAGCGGGGTAAGTTTCCGGGTGAGGAAGAGGGCAAATCCTGTAAGAAGAATCAGGATGACATAAAAAACCTTGAAGGCTATAAAATGGGAAAGCCCGGCTCCGGTCATGAGGTCAAGAAACAAGCCGCCCAGAAAGGAGCCGCTGGCGCCGGAGATTCCGAAGATGAGGAAGTAGAGAATCCCCATATCCATCATCAGTTCCGAAGGCACCAGTGCCAAAAAGTAGGTTTGCGCGATTCCTTCCGCGCCGAGGAAGCCGAAGTTCATCATAAAAAAGAGGAAGGTAAGAAAGAGGATTACACCGGTAATGTTATCCAACTGTGTATGGGGAAAGAACACGATGGGAAACATACTCACGAGGCCCAGGATTATCGTAATGATGAAGATCGGCTTGGCGCCGATGCGGTCTACAAAGAATTTGATGAGCAGCCCGATCATCAGGGTTCCCAGTCCCCCGAAAACGGTATAGAGGGACACCATGCCGTCGTTCTGATTAAAGACCTCACGGGAATACACCATGATAAAAGCCCTGGAAACCCCGGATACCATTGCTATAATGAAGAGGATCAGCACAAACTGCCTTAGTTCCGGTTTTGCCATTGCCTGTTTGAAGATGCCGGCAAACTTTACTTTTTTGCCGCCTTCATCCGAAGGCGGTTCGGGAACCTTCCGCATCAGCACACCCGAAGCGATGCCGGTAACAATGCCCCCCGCCATGATGACGGAGTAGAGGAAGAGAGGGGGCTCCCTGCCCAGAAGTATGGCTACCACAAATCCCGACATCATCCCCACCGCGCTGTTGATGATCTGGATCTGGGTCATGTAGCTGCCCCGGTCAGGGCCGGTAGCCATGAGGCTCAGGATGGGGTTGTTGCCGATCATCCCAATGCCCCGGATGATATGAAAGAGGGCAACCCCCAGAAGGAGCAGCCCCAGAGCCAGATCCCGGCGGCCTGTCATGGCGGCAAAGGGGGCAAACACCACCGGCAGCATGCAAAGCGCCCGCCATGTCCAGGCAAAGCTGAAGATTCCGATGATGGAAAAACGCCTGGCAAGAAGTTTCCCCACGGGAAGGAAGAAGAAGGATACATAGAGAACCGCATTCAAAAGGCCGATGTAGGTGGATGAAGCCTTCATCCTCATGGCAAAAAGAGTGACGATACTCCCTACAAGGAAATTCCAGGAAAGGGAGTTGAAAACATTAAACAGATTATAAACGCTCCGCGCCTTACTGAGGCGGTAGGGTGAAAGATTTGTCTGCGGCATCCTGCTTTCATAGTATCCATCCGGTTTTTTTTTGCAATAGCAAGTCCATTGAAGTGTCCATTGAAGCAATTCCCATGCGACCGCCATATACATATATGGAGGCACATCATGAAATTTTTGATACTCTGCATTGCTATTCTTGGTGTGTATGCGCTAAGCATATACGTATCCTGCAGTTCCCTTACCGGCTCTGTCCCCCGGATTCGGCCCGGGGTTCCCTCATACAATCTTATGCATGACGGTGTATACGAAGGAGAGGCTGAAGGCTGGCGGGGAACGGTACGGGTGAAGATCCGCGTTGAAGACGGAGAAATCGCCGAAATCACCATCCTTGACCATCAGGATGATCCCTATGTGGGAGGTGCGGCCATGGAGGAACTTCTCGATCTGGCGCTTCAATACGGTAGTACAGATCTGGATGCCGTTTCCGGGGCCACCGAATCCAGCGCCGCCTTTCTGGAAGCCCTTGAAGCCGCCCTTGCGGAGTCCGCAACCGTTCTTCCAAAGGCCGGTGAATAGCGTGAGCTTGTTCCAATTGGAACAGCCTCGTGGTATAATGGGTGTATGAACGATTGTATCTTTTGCAAGATTATACAAGGTGAGATACCCGGCAGGAAGATCTACGAAGATGATGATATGCTGGCATTCCATGACATCGGCCCACAGGCGCCGGTTCATTTCCTGCTTATTCCCAAAAGGCATATTACAAGCATTATGGAAACCGGGGACGAGGATGCCCTTCTTATCGGCCGCCTCCTCGTGAAGGCTCAGGAACTGGCCAAAGAATCAGGCTGCGGAGAAAAAGGCGCCCGCTTTGTTATCAACTGCAAGGAGGACGGGGGTCAGACCGTAGACCATCTCCATATCCACGTGCTCGGCGGACGCCCTCTGGCCTGGCCTCCGGGCTGAGTTTTTAATGAAGAAAAACGGCTATCTCTTTGCCTGTTCATTCATATTTTCCCTCAGTCTGTCCATACTGGGTTTTTCCCTTATATACCTTTTAACGGATCGCCTTGGTTTTAGTCCTGCCAAAGTCGGTACATATATTGCCCTGGGTTCGCTCTGTTACTTTCTCTGCTGCAATATCTATCAGCATTTCTGTACACTTCTAATGCCCCAGACGATAATACCTACCGCCATCTCGATCTGTCTTTTGGCATCGATTCTTTTGGCGCTGGTAAGAAGCCCTCTCATTGTAGGTTTTGCCTACTGCACAATCCAGGGAAGTTCCGGTTTTTTCTGGCCGCCTGTCATGGCGTGGTTTACCCAGGGTCTTAACGAAGAAGAACTTAACCGGGATATCAGCCGTTTCAATCTCTGCTGGATGGGCGGGGGTCTCCTGGGGCCTCTCGTGGGAGGCGTCCTCTACCACGTCAATAGCATTCTCAACTTTTTGGTAATCTATGCATGCCTTGTGCTGGTACTTTACCTGCTCTGGCGTCTCTCTGCCCGGCACGGGGAATCCGCCGATTCCGGCGCCGTTGTTGCGGGAACAGGGGTTGAAATTCCCCACGCTCCGGTTGAAACAGGCGCAAGCCTTAAAGCCGCTTCCGTTGAGGCGGAAAAACTGGAAAGCCGCCGGGAACTGCTTCGGGAACGGAGTCTTAAGCTGTTTAAGTACCGGGGCTGGATGAGCGCCTTCTGCGGCAATGCCTTTTCGGGGATACTGGCGAATATTTTCCCCCTGTATATACGGGATGTACTGGGTTATACGGAGGGAACCGCGGGAATGCTGCTTCTCTTCCGTGGTATCGCCGCCCTGACAGGATTTGCCGTTTTTGCACGGCTTAAGTTTTGGCATTTTAACCGGAAATGGTTTGTCCTTATCCACGGTATTGTCGCGTCTCTGGCATTGTTGTTTGTTTTTTCCGGGAAAAATATTTTTATGTATTTTATAGTCATTTTTATAACCGGGTTCTTTTATGCGGGCTGTTACAATAACAGCATCTTTCATTCCAGCGCGGAAAAGAAGAACACCAAGGCGAATCTGGCCCTGCATGAAATATTTCTTTCCGTGGGCAGTATGTCGGGAGCCTTCGGGGGAGGGCTCTGTTATCAGCGCTTCGGCATGGGCGGAACTTTTTTTGCCCTGAGCCTCATCCTTTTTGCGATCGTTGCAATCAATATTATTTTGAACCGCCTGGAAAATCAGGCTGTTTAACGGAGGTTTTATGAAGACTGTAAATGTACTGTTGTTGGGAGCGGGGAACCGCGGCATGTATGCCTACGGCGCCTACGCAAAGATGAATCCGGCCATGATGCGGATAGCCGCGGTTGCGGAGACCGATCCCGCAAAACGCCGCAGCATGCAGGAGCAGCATCACATCGCCGATGCCCTGGCCTTTGAAACCTGGAGGGATGCCTTTGATAAATTTCCCGATGTGGATGCCGTTATCATTGCTACCCAGGACAAAATGCATGTCGAACCGCTTGTCATGGCTATGGAAAAAAAGAAGCATATTATCTGCGAAAAGCCCATTGTGTCCCTGCCCGAAGAGATTGGCATTATTGAAAAAGCGGCAGCGGGTTTCAACGGGGTGTTCATGACCGGTTATGTATTGCAGTACACTCCCTTCTTTTCCCGGATAAAGTCCCTTATTGAAGAAGGCCGGATCGGGAGACTTATCGGTATCGATCTTGTCGAAAATGTGGGCCATATACACATGTCCCACAGCTTTGTCCGCGGCAACTGGCGTAACAAGAATGAATCATCCTGCATGATCCTTGCAAAAAGCTGCCATGATATGGATATGCTTGCATGGCTTTCCGGTTCCACCTGTGCCTCACTGAGTTCCGCCGGGAAGCTCAACTACTTCAGGGTGGAAAATGCGCCCGAGGGAGCGCCCCCGCGATGCCTTGACGGGTGTCCGTACATGGGCGAGTGTCCCTACCATGTATCAAAGATATATCTTACCACTGATACAGGCTGGCCTACCAATGTTATTGCTGCCGATCTTTCCATGGAAGGCCGGATGAAGGCACTGAACGAAGGCCCCTACGGCCGCTGTGTGTTCCGCTGCGATAACGATGTAGTGGATCATCAAACAGTATTACTGCACTTTGCCAACGGAGTCGAAGCCTCATTTACCATGTCGGGTTTTACCATGGAAACCCACCGCGGCATCACCGTCTTTGGCACCGAGGCGGAAATTTCAGGCGACATGGAAGAAAACAGGATAACCGTCAAGGACTTTGCTTCCCGTAACTATGAGGTAATTACCGTGGCGGAACCCGCAGGCGGGCACTCGGGAGGGGATATAGGCCTCTGTACGGATTTTGTGCGGAAGATACAGGAAGGCTCCGGCGGCGGCCTCAGCGCGGTTAAGCAGTGTCTTGAAAGCCACTATATGGCCTTTGCCGCGGAAGAATCCCGGCTTAGGGGAGCGGAGACCTTAAAAATGGAGGAATTCAGGGCCGGGTTGTAGAAGGCCGGGAGCCGCGTGCATAAAACGCCATGCATTCTATTTACGTGGCTCCTTAGCAGATAATCACCTCAATGCCCAGGTCGTTGAGACTTTTTACATAAGCGGGATCTACCCCGTCATCGGTAATGAGGTAGTTGATCTTCTTTTGACAGTTGAGGGAAGCGAAGTATATTTTCTCCAGCTTGCTTGAGTCCGCCAAAAGGAAGATGGTGTGGGCAGAGTTTATCATTGCCTGTTTCAGGGGAAGATCCGAAATGCCGGGATACGTAAGGCCGGCGGTTAAGGAGAAGCCTCCCGTGGCAAGAAACAGCTTTTCCGCATATATGTCCTTGAACATTACCGCCGCCTTTTCCCCGGTTACCGAAAGAGTAGGGGCCTTGAGCTCTCCTCCGGCAAGGATGATATGGTTTGTAGGCTCCGCTCCAAGGATCAGCGTGATATTGATGGCCGTGGTGATGATATTGAGGCTTTTTCTGTCCATCAGGCACTTTGCCAATTCGGTAAGCGTAGAGCCCGAATCCAGGATGATACTGTCTCCGGATTTGATAAATTCCGCAGCCTTCGCGCCGATCCGCTGTTTCTCCTCCATGAATTCAGTATGCTCAAGTTTCATCTTGTCGGTAAAAGAGGCATAACCGGTGATAAAGGCCCCTCCATGCTGCCGGGTTACCGAATGGGTTTTTTCCAGAGTTTCCAGATCCTGCCTGATGGTAGGTTCGGAGACATGGAATAAGGCGCTGAGTTCCTGGACTCTGCAACTGCCGTTTTCCCGGAGCAATTCCAATATTTTTTCCCTGCGCTGTTCCTGAAACATGGTTTTTCCTTTCCAAAATAATACCATTTTTTTGGGGGAGGAATGCAAGAGTGATGGCGCGGGTTTTGTCACTTCTTCAGAAAAATCCTTATTTCTCCGGATATTCCTTCGGCATCAAGGGCGAAGAACCGTTTGTTACAGGACGCGGCGGCGTTTTTGGTATAGATCCCTTCAGGTATTCCCAGCCGTTTCAGCCGCCCTCCAAGGCCGTTTTCCGCGATCATTTCGGCAACAAGGCTGCCGCAGCCGCCGTGGCTTGAATGCTGTTCCACCGTAATAACCCGCCCTGTTTTGCGGATCGACTCAAGCAGCGGGCCGCCGTCCAGGGGGCGTATTGAGTTTAGGGAAAAAATGTCCATGGAACAAAAAGATTTGACGGAAACGGCAGCCTCCAGAACATCGTGTACCGCTGAACCCAGGGCGATAACGGTTAGATCCTTCCCCCAGGCAAATTGAACAGGTTTTCCGGGACTGAAACGATAATCCGCATCGGTAATGACAGGGAAGTTCCCCGAATTGAGGCTCATATACACCGGGCCCTGACGGGAAGCCGCGTATTCGGTAATGTGGGCGCAGTCCCTGCCGTCGCAGGGCACAAATATTTCGATAGAGGGGTAACCCCGCATCACGCTGATGTCGTTTACTTCGTGGTGAGTAATGCCATCCAGACCGTAACTGAAGCCCGCATGCATACCGTTAAGTTTTATGTTTGAGCATGAATAGGCCGCGTCAATCTTGATCTGCTCGGCGGAACGGGATATGAGGAAGGGAGCGGCATTCCCGGTAAAGGGAATGAATCCCGCATTGGCAAGCCCCGCCGCCATACCGACAAGATTCTGTTCGGCAATACCCACATTTACCACCCTGTCGGGAAAACGCTCCATATAGGGCTTTACCTTGCTGGTGCTGACTGAATCGCTTACCACGTAGATCGTATTCATGCCCTGTTCGGTCAGGGAGATAAGGGTTTCAATCTGTTTTTCCCGGAGATCGGCCTTGTCCATTATTCCAATTCCTTTAGCGCCCGCATACATTCTTCTCCGGTGGGGATACGATGATGCCATTCGCAGATGTTTTCCATAAAGGATACCCCCTTGCCCTTAACCGTTTTTGCGATGATTGCATGGGGAATTTCCCCCTTGTAGTCGAGGTTTTCAAGCGCCCCGGCGACTTTTTCGCTGTTATTCCCTTCTATTGTTTTCACTTCAAAGCCGAAGGAGAGGAGCTTTGCTTCCAGCGGTTCTATCCCCATGGTTTCCTTAACGCCGCTCACCAGTTGAAGGCCGTTATTGTCTATGATCCAGACGAGATTCCCCAGCTTGAAATGGGCCGCGGCCATGGCGGCTTCCCAGTTGGAACCTTCCTGCAGTTCCCCGTCCCCGGTAAGGACAAAAACCCGGTAAGAATTGCCGCTTTTTTTTGCCCCGAGCGCCATACCGGCAGCTATGGAAAACCCATGCCCCAGAGCTCCCGTATTGACTTCTATCCCCGGAACCTTGTTGGTAGGATGTATGGTGAGAGGGTTCCCCTCTTCCAGATAGTGATCCAGAAGTTCAGGATCAAAAAAACCTGCCGCGGCCAGCGTACAATAGAGGCCCTCGGACGCATGGCCCTTGCTCAGGACAAAACGATCCCTGGAAGGATCGGCGGCCCTTTGGGGTGAAATGTTGAGTACACGGAAATAGAGGGCTGTAAGTATATCAATTTCCGATAAACTGGCCCCCGCATGCCCTCCCCTGGCCCCGGCAATCATCTTTATTACCATACGCCGTATTTCCCGGGCTCTGTCTTCTAACGTATTCATTGTGCCTCGTTTTTTGGTTACCTTCGAATAATATAGCATAATTGAAAATAAAACGCAAGTATAAAAAATAATTTGTTATTTTTCCCTTTTTTTGTTGACGTATTATTTTCGTTATGATATGATAGTCCATAATTTCAAGCGTATTCGAAAGAATACGAAGAGGAGAAAAACATGAATAGAAAAAGAATCGTAAGTATGGTTCTGGTATCGGTTATGGCCCTGACTCTGGGTTTAGCTCAACTCTGGGCCGGAGGGAGACAAGCCGCAGGAAGTGGAAAGATGCAGCTTACAATCTGGATGCTCAATGGGAGAAAGACCGCCTTGGATGTACTTGTAAGGGAATACAATGCGGCCCACCCCGAGGTCCAGGTTACCGCCGCCTATTATGATACCGACGGCATCAAGGATGCCTGCAAAGTGGCAGCTTCTTCAAGAACCCTGCCGGAGATGTGGTTCAACTGGGGCGGCAGTCTGGGCGGATTCTACGCGGAGAACGATCTGGTCTATGATCTTACCCAATACGCAAGGCAGAACAATTGGAATAGAATTTTTAGCCCCGGCGCCACGAGCCTTTGTATCCTTTCGGGAAAACTTGCGGGTTATCCTATAAGCTACAATGTGCTTGATGTGTACTACCGGAAAGATATCTTCGCGAAATACAATCTGCGGATTCCCACAACCTTTGAAGAATTTGAGAATGTCTGCGCCGTTCTTAAACAGAACGGGATCATTCCCATCTCCACCGGCGGCCAATACGGCTGGCATACCATGCGCTTTGTGGAACTTCTTATTGAGCATTATGCCGGCGCCGAACTCCACGACAGGATGAATACCTTCCAGACCAGTTATAACAACGATGCAGTAGTCCAGGCTCTGACCAAGTACAAGGAATTCTGCGACAGGGGGTACTTCCCCCAGGGTTTCATAACCGCCAGCCCCAATGATACCCAGATTGCAGTATATGCGGGCCAGGCGGCCATGGATATTCAGGGACAATGGTATGACAGCGGCATTGTTGAGAACCAGCAGGATATGTCCCTGTACGGGACCTTCGCCTTTCCCTCGGGGGGGACAAACCGGCTTTCCGCCTTTGCTGAAATGATACAGTTTAACGCTAACCTTAGCCCCGAAAAGCTGGATGCCTGTGTCAAGTTTATGGATTTCTATTACAGCAAAGAGTCTGTTGCTCGTTTTAGTGAGTATTTCAGTCTGCCCCTTCCCCGGCAGGATGCCGAAATGCCCGGAAACATGCCCAACGTAAAGCTTATGCTTGATACCAGCAACACGAACGGAACATTCACCATTACCGATCAGGCATTCCCCACCGAAGTCGCGGATGAACTGTTCCGGGTCTAGGACGGTATTGCCAATAATCAGATTACCCCCCGAGAGGGTGCGACCCGTATTCAGGCGGCAATTACCGCGTATCTAGGAAAATAACTATACCTGCCGGACAGACCTTTGCGGCCTGTCCGGTTTTTGGGGGGCCCATGGCACATAAAAAATCCCGAATCTCATCTTGGATGTTTTTGGTTCCCGCCGCGGTAATTTATCTTTCTGTCGTTATCATACCGGTTTTTTATTCCCTTATCATCAGTTTTTTTAAATGGAACGGCATCTCTAAAATGGAGTCTGTCTTTCTCAACAACTTTGTTTCCCTTTTTCGGGATTCTCTTTTTCTAAAGGCTCTTTCCAACAATCTGATCTGGATAGTCTTATCCCTTGCCGGAACCATGACCGTTTCTCTGGGGCTTGCGGTAATATTAAACAAACATTTTTTTGGCAGGACGTTTTTTCGGGGATTTTTTTATTTCCCTGCGGTTATCGCCGGTATCGCGGTTGCCATCACCTGGCGGTGGATTTATAACCCCCAGTTTGGGTTTATCAACCAGTTTTTCCTGGCCCTGGGTATTGATTTTCAGCCGCCGCTGCGCTTCCCCTGGGCTTTGTCATTCATTTCCCATGGCAAGCCTCTACGCGGTCTTTATTGCCAGCCTGTGGCAGTCCGTGGGACAGCCCATGATTTTTTTCCTGGCCGGTCTCCAGACAGTCCCGGAAGAAATTCTGAAAGCGGCTGTAATCGACGGGGCCTCAAATGCCCGGCGTTTTTTTGTCATCGTTATTCCCATGATGAAAGAAACCTTTGTTATTGTCATTGCCAACCTTGTAGTCGGTGCTATGAAGGTTTTTGATGTAGTGATGGGACTTACCGCCGGCGGTCCCAACAACGCGACTCAAATGATGTCTACTTATATGTACTCTCAGACATTCAGATATAACAACGTAGGTTACGGAACGGCTATTGCGACTTTAATGGTCATCTTCATGATGGTGGTTATTGTACCGTATGTACGTTTTACCGCAGGTAAGGAATAGCAGGGGGAAAGATGCGGCATATAGGAATTACTAAAAAGTTCGAATCCCTGGGGCGCTACGCTATACTTATTTTTTTGACGGTCCTGTGGATTGCGCCTATTTACACGCTTATCGCTACGGCTATTAAAAGCAGACAGGATTTTTTTAACAATATTGGGCTTTTTGATCTGCCCGCGAAGAT
>JAISCR010000197.1 GCA_031265435.1 Treponema sp. | reverse complement strand
AGCTTTAATAGATTCACTCAAAACACCGCTACCTGTAGCGTACCTAAACGGAAATCTCCCCTGTATGAGCCTCTCCTCCCCAAGCCGGTTGCCTGTCTACCGGCCTGCGCTTAGCCTGCAAGTCTTGTGGAGGAGTTGTTGAACATGGGAATTGAGTATTTTCGCGGTAAAGCCCTTGTCCGGGCGGACAAAAAATCAAAGGAGTTTAAAATGGCAAAAAGAAATCTTGTTCCCGGTGCGCTTGTTATAGCGCTGGTCTTCGCTTTCGTTCTTGGTAGTTGTGATATCATACTAAACGGGAAAAAAGATACTTTTGTCGCCGTTACGAATATTACCGGCGTCCCCACTACGGCGGTAGCGGGAACTCCCCTTGCCCTGACCGGTACGGTGATACCTTCTAACGCTACCAATAAAACCATCGGCTGGTTCCTTAAATTTGTGGATGCCAGGGATGCGTTTATCAGCGGCAATTCTTTTCTGACGGTCGCCAGCGCGGGTACGGTTACCGTTAGGGCCGAGATCGTTAACGGCTCAACGGATTCCAGCCCATACACCCAGGATTTTACCTTTACAGTCGTTTCTGACTTTGTCCCGGTTACGGGAATTACCGGTGTACCGACACTCGCCATTGTGAACAATCCGCTTACACTCAGCGGAACGGTAGAGCCCTCTAACGCTACCAATAAGACAATTGTGTGGCAGAATGTAAGTAACGGTGTCTTAATTGCACCATCTCCGGGAATTTATTCGGTGATTGCAACTATCGAAAACGGAGCATCAGAGTGGAGCATTCCCACGCAATACAGGGAGACATTCGACATCACGGCTTATGATGCCGGCATCAGCAGTACAAATCCCTTTGGCGATGATATTCCCTATGTATGGGCTATGGATAACAAAGGGGGGACTGTATACGTTACACTTACGAAAAATACATGGATAGCCAAGGCTGAAGGGGAAACCTATAATAGCGGAAATTATACTCATATTACAGGAACGAAGGCCGCATCGTGGACCGTTACCGGGGGCAGTCTAACAGGCAATACCGGGCTTGCGCTCATTATGGAAGACGGAACGATGCGCGTTGCAAATTTTTCGAGCACATATAGCGACATGAACGGAACGTTCACAAAACTGGATACCAGTTTGACATTCACATTACCGGGAGGATGGGCATGGATAACCAGTGAACCTTATATTGGCAATTATGAGAAAATAGTTGCCGGTGGTGGTATTTTTACTTCATCTTTCAGGAAAAATGATGGGGTTCCCTGGAAGGAAAAAGTAAAGGGAACGTACCCAACAACCGGAGCAACAAATCCTGTCATTGGTATTATTACTCATGCTTATGTTGAAGGTACTACAAATAACTGGGTAGAAGTGGGTAAGTTGACTGACCAACAATGGAATAGCTTGAGTCAGGATGAAAGATATTTCATTGAAAAAGGAACAGTAACGATGATTATTTACGACGATGGTAGATGTGAGGGAATGGGATTTACCTTTTATAAACAGTTACAGTAAAAATGTCCACCGCGGCGTCCAAGCGCCGCGCCCGGCAGCGGATTTTGCGGCGTCAAAAACGGAAGAAGAAAATTTGACCGTAACGGCGAAAAAGTCGAAAAGTTAAGAAAAAAGAAGCATTTTTGCTTTCCCTCTTCTACTTTTTCGACTTTTTCGACCTCGCGGTTAAAAATTCTTCCAAAATCCGGCAGTTTTGACGAAAACCGCTTCGCGGTTTGTCCTGGAACATGAAAGTAAACGCCGATACCCTGCTTCCGTCTCTTGCCTAATCCCCAAAAATCTGATATATTCAAAATAAGAGGCAACAAAATGGCCGTCAAAGTTAAACCCGTACAGCCAACGGAGATAAAAGACAAAAAAATCGCCCGTGAGGTCATTGAACAGATCCGCAAACCAATACCCGCCAAAGTCATTAAGCGGAATGAAAAGTTGGTGGATTATATGAGGCAACTTGAACAGTAGACAAGTACGTATCCAGTTTGGCAGCAAAGAAGGCTTGTCCCTTTTTAAACTGGAACCCTTAACCCCTTCAACATCTCTTTCACATTTTATGTGTTCTATTGCGGAGTACAATGAGTATCTTTATCAAGACGCTTTACGTTCACAAGATGATCATATTGCCCGCACATGGCTTTTGTGTGAACGGGCGACAGGCGCGATAGCTGCCTATATGTCCCTGATTATGGATGCGATAAAGCTGTCGTTTACTGAGAAGGAACTCCACAATCTCAAATATCCTTTCAAGACAATTCCCTCAATGAAAATAGCAAAACTTGCCGTTGACTGCGGCTTCTCAGAAAGATACAAGGGCATTGGTTCATTTATGATAGAAACCGCGGCGAGTAAAGCCTTGGCTTGCAATGAAGACTATTGTGCCGCCCGTTTCCTTACTGTGGACGCCGACTTAGAACACGATGAGGGCGTACTGGCCTTTTACGAAAAAAACGGCTTTATCCGGAACGCCGAACTTTTCAACAAAAACCGTAAAACAATCAGCATGAGGAAAGATATTTATAATTAAATCCGGAGAAGGTCGTACCGGTCTTCATTTCTACCGCTTTTTGGCTTTACGCAAACTTTAGGACGGGCACTTCAGGACGCCGGTGTACTTTTTTACATAGCCGCAGGGACGGTATGTTTCCTTTGCCTGCCGCAGGCCCAGATCTCCCAGATCCTGCTCCCGGTTGATATAGGTAAAGAAGCGGGGGAGGCTGGCGGCAAAGGCCTGGTTGATGTACTGGTAGATCCCCTTGTACTGCTCCAGGGCCTTTTCAAAATGAATGGCGAAGATGCGGCCCTTTGCAAGGCTTTCCCCCAGACACCAGCCCGCGGGTTTGCCGTTCACATAAAAGATCGCCCCCCTGACCCTGAGTGTACCGAAGAGTTCCAGCGTCTCCCTGGCCGCGATAATGTCCCCCTCTTCACCCTTCTCCCTGGCCCACTGTTCGGCGACTTCCAGGGCCTGGGGAATCAGTTCCGGGGTAAGGGGCTTCATTTCATGATCCGGATACTCTTTATTAAAGGCATTTACCAGATTCTTTTTTTTATGAAAGCGCTTTCCCGAAAGTTCCGCCAATTCCTGCCTCAGATACAGATAATCGAAATTGTCCCGGTCTTCGGCCGGCTCAATGCCCCAGGATGCAATATCTTCCCGGGATTGCGCCAGTACCGATTCGGGAATGTTCTTCCAGTAATCGTGGGTTCGCAGGAGATCTTGGGTAATATCTTTGGGCATGGCCGCGCAGGGGGTAAGAAAGAACTTTTTATTGTCGGTCCAGAGCGGCTCCCCGTGGTCGTTGGGAGGCTGTACCCCGGAGATGATGAAGGTATGCCCCGGCCCAAGGCTTACCCGGTACTGATAACGCCGCCTGAAGAGGTAGAGCCCCGCAAAGGTAAATTCCGAAACCCCGTCGGGTGTCAGCGAAAGCTGCGGATGCATCTCGTCCATAATATCCAAACTGATTGGAACAAAATCGGGATAGGCGGGAACAGGGCTTGTCATACTCAGCATAGTAGCAAATTCAGCGCCAAAATACCAGTAAAGCCTGAGCGGGTGGAGGCCGCTGTTGTTTTGAAACGCTTTACGGATTGGCAGTTTCACTTCATAATAAAGGGATGTCTGAAGAAACCGGTTTGTCGGCCTCAAAAACTGAATCGAACATGGAACAAAGTTTTACGCCTGCCCTGGAAAAACTTATTGTACCCCGCTTTTTGAAGTATGTGCGGTACTGGACGGAGAGCAGCCGCAAGATTAAGGAGACTCCCTCCAGTCCGGGGCAGTGGGATCTGGCAAAGGCCCTGCTTGAGGAACTCAAGGGGCTGGGGATCGCTGATGTTGAGTTGACGGAACACTGCTATGTGATCGCCAGGATTCCCTCTTCGGCGGGGAAGGAAAAGGCCCCCTGCATAGGACTTATGGCCCACATCGATACGGCGGAGGATGTCGGCGGGAAGGGGGTTAATCCCTGCCTCCTGGAATGTTATGACGGCGCGGCAATCGATCTGGGGGGCGGACTCTTCCTCGATCCCGCGCTGGATGAGGATCTGAGGGCCCAGAAGGGGAAGGCCCTTATCCATACCGATGGTACAACCCTTCTGGGCGCCGACGACAAGGCCGGAATCGCGGAGATTATGGGCGCTCTTGAGTACCTCTGTTCCCATCCCGAGATTGTTCACGGGCCTCTGGAAATTATCTTTTCTCCCGATGAAGAAACCGGGAAAGGGCTGCCCGAATTTCCCCTTGGATCTATCAAATCGAGGGCCTGCTATACCGTGGACGGAGGCCCCGCCGGGGAGCTTGAGGCGGAGTGCTTCAATGCCTGGAAAGCGCTTGTGGAATTTCGGGGCAGGGTGATCCATGTGGGAGCAGCCCGCGGCATCCTGGCAAATGCGGCTCTCATGGCGGCAAATTTCGCCACGCTGCTGCCCCGTTCGGAAAGCCCGGAAGCTACCGATGACCGCTACGGCTACTACTGCCCCCTGGAGATAAAAGGAGACCTGGAAAGCGCAAGTCTTGAGATCCTTCTCCGGGACTTTGACCGGAATATCATGGAACGGCGGCTGGCGGCCCTGGAGTCTTTTGCCAAAACGGTGGAAGCCCAGTTCCCCGGCTCTGCGGTAAAGGTTACAACGGAAGCCCAATACTACAACATGAAAGAAAAGATCGATAAAGATCCTCTGGTGATGGAGATTCTCAGGGAAGCCTTCAGGAAGGCCGGCATTGAGATGCGCCAGAAGCCGATCCGGGGAGGCACGGACGGTTCCCGGCTTACCGAACTGGGTATTCCCACGCCGAACATTTTTACCGGAGGCCGCAATGCCCACAGCAGGCTGGAATGGGTTTCCGTTCCCGAGATGGCCGCTGCCGGCAGGGTACTCATCGAACTTGTAAAACTATGGGGGGAAGCATAATGGATACTCTTCTATCCAAATACGGACATCTTGTAAAAGACGCGCTGACTTTGACCAAAACACCAAAGCTCATTACCGAGGATAATGTCTATCAGGTTGGGGTAGATGCCGTGCTTCCCTATCTGGATATGATGGTGGAGGAATCGAGCCTTCCCGGTTCGGGTCTGGACGGCATGGAAAATCTGGAAGAGCTTTGGGAAAAAGCCAGGTCCGGCTCTTCCTGCCTCCTCCTGCCGGAGCATTACAGCAACCTGGATCTTTCGATTATTACATGCTTTATCAGGAAGGCGGGCGGGCATGGGGAGGAGATGTCAAGGGCCGTAGTAGCCATTGCGGGGATGAAGCTTACCGAAGACGATCCCGCCGTTGCCGCGTTTGCCGCCGCGTACAGCCGTATTGTGATCTATCCAAGCCGTTCCCTTGCCCACCTGGACGCGGAAAAAGACCGGGCGGAGATCCTTCGCAGTACTTCCATCAACCGGGCGGCGATGAAGGCCCTCAATGAGCTAAAAACCCAGGGGAAACTGATCCTGGTTTTCCCCGCGGGAACACGTTACCGCGCCTGGGATCCTGCCACCAAGAGGGGAGTCCGGGAGATCGATTCCTACATCCGTTCCTTTGATTATATGTGCTGTATAGCCCTCAACGGTCAAATTCTCCATGTCCACCAGAAGGACATGATGGAGGATGAGGTGAGAAGCGATTTGGTGCGGGTTACCGCGGGGCCTGTTCTTTCATGCGTCGAATTCCGGAAACAGGCCAGGGCGGCAGCCGGAAAGGCGGGCATTGAAGACAAGAAGCAGGCAACCGTAGACGCCATCATGGCGGAACTGGAAGCCATGCATGAGGCTGCCGAGCCGAAACGGACGGCGCTCCTCAAACAGTAGACATTTTTAAGTCTTTTTTACTATGGCTTTGGAACTGCCGCACCCGCATCCGCAGCCGCTGTTTTTGGAACGGAAGGTCTTTACGGTCCTCCAGCCCAAAAAAGCCGCGGCCAGAGCCGCTATAACAATAATAATTACTGTTTCCATCATAATACCTTCTTGTCCCGCTAAAATCCCGCCAGATTCCCGATCTGGTATACCAGAAAACAGAGAATCCAGCCCAGGAGAAACAGGAAAACAATCTCAAATCCTACCCATTTGGCGCCGATTTCCGCCTTCATCGTTGCCATTGCGGCAAAACAGGGCGGTATCGTCAGGGTAAAGAGCATGAAAACCAGGGCGGTCAGGGGCCGCATGGCGCTGTCCTTCCGTATGGCGTCCCGGAGTCCTTCACTTTCCTCAGTTTCGCCCGTACCTACGCGGTAGAGGATACCCATGGTGGAAACGATAACCTCTTTTGCGGCAAAACCTGTTACCGAGGCTACGGCGATCTTCCAGTCAAAACCCAGGGGCCGGAATACCGGTTCAATAAAGTGACCAAGCCTTCCCGCGATACTGTACTCCAGGGCCTGCCGGGCATTGATTGTTTCAAGCCACGCGGCGATCTCCTCTTCCGTTGAGGCAGGGTGTTCCGCCGTATAGGCAGCCCTTAGGGAGGCCGCCTCTTCCCCGTCCGGTTCCCACCGGGGGAAACTCGTGATCACCCAGATCAGGATCGCGGAGGCGAGGATCACGGTTCCGGCCTTCTTGACGTACTGCCAGGTCTTCTCCCATACATGCCAGAGGAGCCCCCGCAGGGTGGGCGCCCGGTACGGCGGAAGTTCCATCACGAAAGGGGTGGGATCGCCCTTGAAAATGGTGGCCCTGAGTATCACCGCGCAGACCAGGGAAAGCAGTACTCCGACGGCATAGATCAGAATCACCATGTTTGCCGCGTGCCGGGGAAAGAAGGCCGCCGCAAGCAGCACATGAACAGGCAGCTTTGCCCCGCAGCTCATCAGGGGGGTGATAAGAACCGTCAAAACATGGTCGCGCCTGCTCTTCAGGGTGCGGGCCGCCATGATCGCGGGCACAGAACAGCCGAAGCCCAGCATCATGGGGAATACGGACTGACCGTGAAGGCCGAAACTGTGGAGCAGCTTGTCGGTGGCAAAGGCCGCCCGGCTCATGTAGCCCACATCTTCAAGCAGGGAGAGGAGGAAGAAGAGGATGACGATGAGAGGGACAAAGGAAAAGACCCCGCCAACCCCGCCGATGATCCCGTCAACAAGAAGGGAACGGATCAGTCCTTCGGGCATCACCCGCATGAGTGCGCCGCTTAAGAAGCCAAAGAAAATTTCCAGCCATTCCATGGGGTAAGCCCCCAGGAAAAAGGTGATCTGGAAGACTCCCCAGAGCATCAGTATAAAGATCACCAGGGACAAAAAACGGTTCATGATAATCCGGTCAACGGACTCGGTAAGGGAGAAATCCGGGTGCTTCACAATCGTGACCGATTCCTGCACCGCTCCCCGTATATAACCGTAACGCTGTTCGGTCATGATGATTTCCGAGTCTTTACCGTAGTGTTTGTCTATCCAGATGACGGCGCTCCGGGCTTCCGCCTCAATCCGGTCCGCGTCCTTGTGTTCCGAAAGCCGTTCGTAGGCATTGCTGTCCTTTTCCAGCAGTTTTACCGCAAGCCAGCGGACAGGATACCGGGCGGAAAAAGCGGTGTCGGCAGCGATAAGTTCCTCCAGCCTGCCGAGTTTTGCTTCAATTTCATCCCCGTAACGGATCGAATGGCGCGTCTCCTGCTCCGCGGGCGCACTGTTCACCGCGTTAATGGCGTCCAGCAGCTCTTCGGATCCATGGCCCCTGGTACCTACGGTTTTTACCATGGGAATCCCCAGAACGGCGCCGAGATTCACTTCATTTATACGTATCCCCCTGGCTTCCGATTCGTCGGTCATGTTGAGGGCGCCGATCACCGGTATGCCCAGTTCCTGGAACTGGAGGCAGAGATAGAGATTCCGTTCCAGATTGGTGGAGTCAAGAACATCGACAATCACATCCGGTTTTTCGTCCAGAATAAAATCGCGGGCCACCACTTCATCAATGGAGTAGGCGGTAAGACTGTAGATCCCCGGAAGATCGATAAAATGATAGGTTTTATCCCCCCGTACCCGGCTCCCTTCCCGTTTCTCCACGGTAACTCCCGGATAATTCCCCACCTTGTGATGCGCCCCGGTTAAGGCATTGAAGAGAGTGGTTTTTCCCGCATTGGGGTTCCCCGCCAGGGCGATGCGCAGTGTAGTATCAGTCATTGTTCCATTCATTTTACGGCAGATCCCGAAGCGGTCTTCCGAACCATCTCCTGGAATCGTGGGCCCCAGTCGCCTACAGGCTCAACCTCAATTCCCTCAGCCTCAAAACGCCGTATCAGAATATCGTAACCCCGGATCCGCACCTGCAGCGGCCCGCGGAAGAATCCCGCCCGTACCACGGCTCCCGGGGCGCCGGCTGTAAAGCCCATATCGGCCAGACGCTTGCCTACTTCCTTCCCCATCATAACCCTAAGCACCGTAAATGAAGCCCCGCTGGGGGCATTGGACAATAGCATGTATACATTCTCCGGGTATTGTTGTATAAACATAACTTAATATCGGGTATGGTAATAGTCAAGACGCAATCCCCTCTTTAGATTCATTTAAAAATGTGCTATAATTTACTCTATGGCTTATAAGCAAGGAGCATGATATGGCCGAGGCTATGGATTTTACAATTGAAGAACTTGGGAAACGGAGCATTAAATCGCCGATAGTCATGTCCACCGTAGACGGGGACTTGATTGCAAATTATGTTACCGATGATCAGTATGTACGTTTCGGGGCGGATGCAAAGATAGGAGACCAGCAGCCTATCGGGAAGAGTGAGGTTCTGGAAAGTGCGGGGCCCAGGGAGATGATCTACTTTGCCCCCGCCCATGTACATGCGGGCATCGTAAGCTGCGGAGGGCTCTGTCCGGGGATCAATGACGTGATCCGGGCTATTGTACGCTGTCTCTGGTACCGTTACGGGGTCAAACGAATATCCGGTATCCAGTACGGTTACAAGGGCTTTCTGCCCGAATGCAAGTATGAAATAAAGAAACTGGATCCCAATCTGGTTGATGATATTCACAAGCTGGGGGGCACCTTCCTGGGAAGCGCCCGCGGGGGCGGCAGGGAAGTATCCAAGATTGTAGACGCCATGGAACAGCTCAATCTGAACATGCTCTTTACCATCGGCGGGGACGGAACCCAGCACGGAACGCTGGACATAGCCGAAGAGGTTGACAAACGGCGTCTCAAGATTGCCATAGTGGGGATTCCCAAGACGGTTGATAACGATTTTGCGCTGATGCAGCGTTCTTTCGGCTTTGATACGGCCGTTTCCAAGGCGGTGGAAGTCGTTGCCAGCGCCCACATGGAGGCCCATTCCGCGATCAACGGCATAGGGCTGGTAAAGGTGATGGGCCGGGAATCCGGTTTTATCGCGGCCCATACCGCCCTGGCAAGCCACGAGGTAAACTTCGTCCTTATCCCCGAAGTGCCCTTCAATCTGGAAGGCTACAACGGTTTCCTGCCCCACCTGGAGCGGAGAATCCTCGGCCGGGGCCACGCCGTCATCGTAGTTGCCGAAGGAGCCATGCAGGATCAGCTTCTTACGGAAAAAAAGACCGACGCGGGAGGCAATATCAAAATGGCCGATGTGGGTATCTACCTCCGCGACCGGATCACCAAGTATTTTGCCGAAAAGAAGATAGAGGTAAACCTGAAATACATCGATCCCAGCTATATCATCCGTTCATCTCCGGCTAACCCCAGCGACTCGATCTACTGTGAGCGGCTGGGCAATGCGGCTGTCCACGCGGCCATGGCGGGGAAAACCAAGCTGATCATAGGACTTGTGAATGATAAATTTATTCATCTGCCGATCAAGACGGTTATCGCTCACCGGAATCATGTGGAGCCTGAGGGCGATCTTTGGCGGGATACCCTCGATGCCACCCATCAGCCGCCCCTTATGGTGAATAAATTCAACCAGTAATATGAAAAACACGACATTTTTGATAACGGTTTTGTCTCTTTTGATCCCCCTTGGCCTGTATGCCCAGTCCGGGCAGGGAAAAATCATGTATGTGGCGGTGAAAGAAGCCGCGGTCAAGACATCTTCCGGGGCCTTTGCCGAAGATGCGGGTGTCTTCTCCTTCGGGGACAGTGTTCTGATGATTCAGGAGAAGGGAAAGTGGGTGGAGGTTCAGGCCTACAACAACACCCGGACGCCGAATCTTAAAGGCTGGGTAGCGGCGGGGAGCCTCTCGTCCCGGCGGGTCGTTGCCGGGAACCGTTCCGCCTCAACCGGGGAACTGGCGCTGGCGGGGAAGGGTTTCTCGCCCGAAGTGGAACGCGCCTACAGCAGAGGCGAAAAACTTGACTATAGAGACATCGACGGCATGGAGGCAGTAAACATTCCGGGGAAAGAATTGCTCCGGTTTCTGACCGAAGGTCATCTCTCTTTGGGGGATTAAGAATGAAAACGTTTAGTACCGGCCTCTTCCTTATGCTTTTATGCCTTTCCGTTCTGAATCCTTCCGCCGCGCAAGCCCAGCAGGGCAGTGCCGGGCAGGATATTTCAGGCGCCCTTTCCCAGATGGATACCCTGATGAATGAGGAGAAACGGGAGTATACCCCCGAAGAGGAGTATTACCTGGGCCGGGCAGTGGGGGCGAACATACTTTCGTTCTATAAGCCCTATACCCGCGACAGGGAGCTTACCGCCTACCTCAACAGGATCTGCAGCGCCATTACGGTCAATTCGCCCCAGCCCGAACTGTACAACGGCTACCATGTGATGATTCTTGACAGCCAGGAGATCAATGCCTTTGCAACACCGGGAGGCCATATCTTTCTCAGCCGGGGATTGGTTGAAGCGGTTAATTCCGAAGACGCTCTGGCGGCGGTTATCGCCCATGAGGCGGCCCACATTCTTCTCAAGCACGGGATCACGATGATTAGAGACATGGCCCTTACCCAGGATCTGAGCCGTGCGGGAGCCGCCGCCGCCAGAACCGCCGCGCGGGAAGCGGGAATGGATGCCGAGCTTCTCAGTTTTGGCAATTCGGTTAACGCCATGGTGAATACCATGGTAAAAAACGGGTATTCCCGGCAGCAGGAATATGTAGCGGATGATGCGGCTCTCATACTGATGGCCGCCGCGGGTTACGATCCTGTCGCCCTTGTTGAGATGCTGCGGCTTCTCGAAGGCGCCCAGAAGGCCCATCCCGGCGGCTTTAACACTACCCATCCCAGTCCGGGGGAACGTATCCGCAATGTCGCGGCAAAGGCTCAATCCTACCGGGTTCAGAATACCCGTTCCTACAGGCAGGACAGGTTCAAGAATAAATAGAGTCTGCCTGTAACGGGGGCGGTTCCGCCGTAATTGACTATTTTCTCTATTTTCAGCATCGTACAAGTATGTTTCATTGTTGCTCCTGTAATAGTGTTTTTATCCCCGAAGAGTACCGCGGTATTGCAGAGGCCCTTTTCCCGCCTGAATTGAATGAAGGCTCCGCTGCCTCCGGTCCCCAGGCAAAAGCCGAAGAAAAAGCTTTTGCTTTTGCGGGTATATTGGGTATCGGGGCAGATTACCGCCGTCTGCTGGATTTGGAAGAGTGCGGCCCGGAGATGAAGACCTTTTTGCAGCATTTCCGGAATAATCTGGAACTCCTCATTCAGAAAACCTGGGTGGAAGAGGCCGACGTGGAACGGAAGCAGGAACTGGAGGATCAGATCCCCGGCCTGATGGCGAAGATTGAAGAGAAGGATTATCTTTCCGCCCTTACGGATTTCAGCGTGATTCTGGAGGAACTGGCCTGGCTTTTCTTCGGGCCCCAGAGCCGGAAGGAAGATTTTGCCGAGTATGCTTTCCGCATCGATGCCCAGATGGGCCTTTTCTGGTGGTACGGAACCCAAATCGGCCGGACGGAAGAATGGGCCGGGTGGAAGCCGCACATTACCGGACAGGCAATGCTCCGGGCGGTTTTACTCATCGGACTTTGTTATCTAACAAATTTTTAGGAGTTTCCCCATGGAGAATGAGTCCTCAGATTTTATCAGCGGCTTCATCAAGGAGGATCTTTCTTCAGGCCGTTTCAGCTATGTCCATACCCGTTTTCCCCCGGAGCCCAACGGCTGGCTGCACATCGGTCACTGCAAGGCTTTCTACATAGATTTTTCCATGGCGGAGCGTTTCGGCGGTAAGTGCAACCTCCGTTTTGACGATACAAACCCGGAGAAGGAAGATCAGTCCTACGTTGAAGCAATCAAGCGGGATATAAAATGGATGGGCTATGACTGGGAAGACCGGGAATACTATGCCAGCGATTACTATGAGTATCTCTACGAACTGGCGCTCAAGATAATCAGGAAAGGCCGCGCCTATGTGGATGATCTTTCCGATGAACAGATGAGCGAATACCGGGGCACCGCGGTTCAGGACAAGAACAACATCACCCTTACCCCGCCGGGGAGGAACAGCCCCTACCGCGACCGTAGCGTGGAAGAAAACCTGGATCTCTTTGGACGGATGCGGGCCGGGGAATTCCCCGACGGCGCCAAAACGCTCAGAGCCAGGATCGACATGGCAAGTCCCAACCTGCTTATGCGCGACCCGGTTATGTACCGTATCCGCCGGGAATACCATTACCGTACAGCCAACACGTGGTGTATCTATCCCATGTACGATTTCCAGCACCCCCTCTCCGACGCAAAAGAGGGGATCACTCACTCCCTCTGCTCCCTGGAATACGAGATTCACCGGCCTCTGTATGAATGGTTTATCCGGGAAGCTGAAGTTTTCCCCAGCCGGCAGATCGAGTTTGCCCGGCTCAATATGACCCATACGGTGATGAGCAAACGCTGGCTCCTCCGGCTTGTGCAGGAAAAGTATGTTTCAGGCTGGGACGATCCCCGCCTTCCTACGATTTCAGGGCTCCGCCGGCGGGGGTATACCCCCGAGGCAATCCGCAGCTTTGTATCCCAGATCGGCATTGCCAAAACCGATTCCATGGTGGATATCGCCTTTCTGGAATACTGTCTCCGGGAAGATCTCAACAAACGGGCTCTCCGGGTGATGGCGGTTCTGAAACCCTTGAAGCTTATCATTGACAACTGGGAGGAAGGCAGGGAAGAAGAGCTTGAGGCGGTAAACAACCCGGAGGATGAAAGAGAGGGAAAGCGGAAGCTGGCCTTTGGCAGGGAACTCTACATCGAACAGGACGACTTTATGGAAACGCCGCCTCCCAAATACTTCCGCCTCTACCCCGGCAATTCGGTGAGGCTCCGTTACGGTTACATTGTTACGTGTACCGGTTTTGACAAGGATGCCGCCGGGAATATCAGCGCCGTGCATTGTACGCATGATCCGCAGACCAGAGGCGGCAATGCCCCGGATAACCGTAAGGTTAAAGGCACCATTCACTGGGTCAACGCCGCAAAAGCCACAGTCATGGAAGTAAGGCTCTACGACTACCTGTTTACCCCGGAACGGCCCATGGAAACGGCGCCCGGGAAGGATTACATCGACAATCTCGCTCCCGCTTCCCTGGAAGTGATTACAGGCGCCCGGGGCGAACCGGGACTTGCAAACCCTCCCCCGGATGCAAAATACCAGTTTGAGCGTCTGGGCTACTTTGTCCCCGATCCCGACGGCAAACCCGGAAAACCGGTTTTTAACAAAACCATAGGTCTGCGCGATACCTGGGCCAAAGTTAAAGGGAAAGAGGCATAAAGAGGCATATCGAGGAGGCTGTCATGGTTCATTCAGGTTATATCGGAACATATACCGAAGGCGCAGGCGGCAGGGCTAAGGGAATTTACTCCATAGAGTTTAACAGTGAAACCGGGGTGGTGGAGGATATTCACCTGGCGGCGGAGGCGGTAAATCCCGGATACCTCGCGCGCCGGGGGAAATTCTTCTATGCGGTCAACGAGGTGGCCTCTTATGGAAAACTCCCCACCGGGGCGGTCTCCGCCTTTGCGGTGGAAAAGGACAAGAGCCTCCGTTTTCTCAACTACAAAACTTCGGGCGCGGCCGGGCCCTGTCATATCAGCCTGAGCAGGGACGGCGCCTGGGCGATTGTGGCAAACTATTCGGGGGGGCTTCTGGAAGTTCTGCCCATCGGCAAAGACGGCCGCCTTGGAGAGCCGGTTCAGGCCATTCAGTTTACCGGGAAGGGCCCCAACAAAGTCAGGCAGGAGAAGGCGCACTGTCATTCCTTCTGGTTCAGCCCGGACTACAGGTACGGGTTCGCCTGCGACCTGGGGACAGACCGGATCATGGCTTACCGTTTCGACAGAAAGGCAAAAAAACCCTTAAGTCCGGCCGAGCCTCCCTTTACAAGTTCCGCGCCGGGCGCAGGGCCCCGGCACGGCTGTTTTTGTCCATCGGGAAACCATGCGGCGAAACTTTCGGCACAATACGCGTATTTTCTAAATGAACTGGACTCCACGGTTGATTCCTTCAGCTATAAGGCGGGTGTTCTTACAAAAACAGGGACTGTCTCCGCCCTGCCTGAAGGCCTCAAGACAGAGAGCATTGCCGCGGCCATTCGCATAAGCGGTGACGGGCGTTTTGTCTACACGAGCAACAGGGGACACGACAGTATCGCTGTCTTTAAGGCCGATCCCGCGGGAAAGCTCAGTTTCAGGGAGACCGTTGATTCCGGCGGGAAGCATCCCAGGGACTTTGCCATTGACCCTTCGGGCAATTTCCTCATTGTGCTGCACAAGGATTCGGATAACCTTGTGGTTTTCAGGATCAATCAAAAAACCGGCGCTCTTAAAAAGGAACGGGAATACCCGGTATTTTCACCGACGGCGTTACTATTTTAGGCTGCCGAAAGCCTTATCTGTGGCGCCGAAAAAAAACGAACCATGGAAAAACTCTATTTACATAACAGGCGGCGCACTGTAACATATTGCCAGGGGGTATATCATGCCGGAAACAATTCTTGATCGTTTTAAACTTGAGGGGAAAACCGCATTGGTAACAGGCGGCGCCCAGGGAATCGGACAAGCTTACTGCTTTGCGCTGGGAGAGGCGGGAGCCAAAGTCGCGGTCGTGGACATTAATCTTGTAACGGCGGAGGAAACAGCCGCCGCTCTGGAAAAGAAGGGCATTACCGCAATGGCCCTTAAAACCGATGTTACCAGCGAAGCAGATGTAGAAAAGATGCTAAAGGATATTAGCGGCACATGGGGCCGTCTGGACATAGGCGTGAACAATGCGGGCATGGGTGTCTGGAAGGATGCTCTTACCCAGGATTTTGCCGAATGGCGGAAGGTGCTGGCCCTCAATCTGGATTCGGTGTTTCTCTGCGCGCGCCACGAGGCGAGGATAATGGAGAAGGCAGGTTACGGGAAAATTATCAACACCGCTTCAATGTCGGCTCATATCTCCAACACCCCCCAGAATCAGGCTGCCTACAATGCGTCCAAGGCAGGGGTGCTTCACCTGACCCGGAGTCTCGCCGCCGAGTGGGCGCCCAAAGGTATCCGGGTGAACAGCATCAGTCCCGGCTATACCAAGACCGCTTTGGTGGAGAATCTGCTTGAAACCCCCGAAGGGAAGACCATGCTTCCCCGGTGGCTTGAGAAGATACCCATGGGGCGCATGGCCCTTACCAGCGATCTTCAGGGAGCGGTAGTGTTCCTTGCCTCCCCGGCTTCGGACTACATGACCGGCGCGGATCTGATCATTGACGGCGGATACTGCTGTTGGTAGGAGAAAGGTGCAGGATGAAAAGTTAAAACTTTTCGCCCTGCACCTTTCTCCGGCTTTTCCGCATAGCGGAAAAGCCACGGGGTTGGTAATCTCCGCATTACTGTTCAAGTGTCCATCGGTTGAAAAAGCGGCCTGTTGGGTTCATTATAGGCTTATGCGGATCTTTCGCGCTTTCCTTGCGCCTGTCCTTCTCTTTTTTCCCTTGCTCCCGCTTTTGGCCCAGAGTCCCGGAGCTGCCGGGCAGGGGCAGGCCCGGCGGAGCGCCATTGAGATCTACCGTATCGGCCGTAATATAGAAGCCCAGAACCGCATGGCCGAAGCCGATGTCTACTACAGTGAAGTAATCCGTATCTGCCAGGATGAGGTTTCCCGGAATGCCGCCACGAGGGATACATATACGGCCATTACATGGGCTCTTAACCGGCAGCAGAAGTATGCCGAAGTTATCACCTGGGGGGAACGGGGTTTAAGGCTCTATGCCGATGAATACCGGGTGGTGGAGACCATGGGGGAAGCCTATTTCTACCTCAAAGATTACGAGCGTTCCCTGATCTTTATGCAGCGTTATACCAATGCTTCTCCCCAGGGAGAAAGAATATCTGTCGCCTATTTTTTTATAGGAGAGATCTTCCGCCTGACGGAGAAGAATCGCCACGCGGACATTGCCTATACCACGGCGGTACGTCTCGAACCCGGCATAGCCCTCTGGTGGTTCAGGCTGGGCTCGGTGAGGGAGGCCCTGGGCGACTATCCCCAGGCGGTAGAAGCCTATCAGCGGGCGCTGTTGCTCAATTCCGGCTACAGGGAAGCCAATGACGGCCTTGCCCGTTCAAGAAACCGGTAGGGAAAGATCCAGCAGCAGATTGTCTATTTCCTCGATAATATGACCTTTTTTGAAACGTGGTTTTTTTTCCTGCATAAGAGAGAAGATGCCGAAAGTCCGGGCCAGAAGTGAACCGAAAGATCCGGGAAGACGCAGTCCGGGGCGGATAAAGGCCGCGGAAAGCATGAACAGGCCTTCCAGGGTAAGCGCCCGCCTGAGCCCCGAGAGGAGAGCCCCTTCGGTGATGCGCAGCGAGCCCAGGTTATAGAGGACCTTGCCGAAGGGCGCCAAAAGATTTCCCGCTACTATCCCCACCATGACCAGAAGAGTAAAAAGAGGCTTAAGCCTTTTCCCGGAGAGCAGGGCGAGAAGCGTATAGAAGGTAAACTGAATGATCTGCCATTTCAGGGAACGGGTAAAAAGGAAGATCAGCATTAATACAAGACCCGCGGCAAAGAGGAACACAGGACTGAATACACGATTCTGGGCCCTTTGTTTTGTTTTGGAAAGCGCCGTCTCCGGAACAGGCGGAAACGGCTCCCCGGCTTCCAAAAGCCTGTACCACCGGGATTTCCGGGCAAAGGCTTCGGCAAAAAGCCCCAGGGCGAGACCCGAGACGAGTCCTGCGGAGAGGAAGGGAGGCGCCAGATAGCGGACTCCGTCGCCAAAGACAAAGAAAAAGGCCAGGCCGAGTTGAACCGCGTTGGAAGCGAGAGAGCCCGCAAGGCCTATTCCCGCCAGGCTTAACAAAGCGGAACCGCAGAGCCGCCTGAGAGAGAACATCAGGATTGCGGAGGCAAGGCCGCCCGACAGGGAAAAAATAAAGACATAGGAAAAAAGAGTCCCCGAAATAAGCGCCTGACCGAGGATCCTGAGCATAACAAGAAGAAACCAGGAACCCGCGGGGAAGATATTCAGGGCCAGGAGGAGGGGAAGGTTTGAAAGGCCGATACGCATAAAGGGAAGCGGTTTGGGGATAAGGTATTCTATGGCCGAAAGAAAGAGGCAGAAAGCCGCCAAAATGGGCAGCGCAGCCTCACCAGCTTGAGGCGTCAAGGTTTTCGTCTTCGCCTCCTTCCACGGAAACCATGACCCGGTTGGGAAGACAGGCTATGAAAGCCCCCCGCCGGTGGATTGCCCCGGCCGCAACGCAGGTCTGGTTCAGGCAGGGAGAAGAGATTATCCGCGCCTGCCCGTCATTGATCTCCAGCACCGTATCGCCCAGAGGCCCCTGTACGCTTACACGCAGCGCTTCCCCGCCGGTTTTAGCGGGATAGACCCACGTGCCTTGCTCCCCGGTAACCACCATGCCGGACGCTTCCCCTGCCGGAGAAAGAGAAATGAAGCTGTAAACACTTATACCGATGCCAAAGAGGAGAATTACAAGATCGAGGGGTTTCAGCCGCCGCAACAGCCTCCCCCGCCGCTTATTACCCTTACAGTGTAGTCTATGCCGACCACACGGTTTTTTTCGATAATCATGATATTTTATACCACGAGGCCGATACTATGTATAGCATTTGAAGGCTTAAAATTTTTTCGGGATTATTCTTCCGGCAAAGCCTTAACTGTAACTTTTTTTTTCACCTATTGTTCTCTAGATACATGAAAAAAGTTTTTTCTATAAGGCCGTTACCGGTGCTCCTCCTCCCGGTAACGGCTTTTCTTTTACCCTCTTTTGCGGTATAGTATAATAGATACTTGTTTCTTACTCGATAATTAAGGTGATGGGTGTGAAATTTTCTGTCCGAAACATGGCTATCCCCGGTTTTTTGGGTTTTCTCCTGGTTTTTGCGGCCTGTCCCCAGCCTCCCGGCGGCGGAGAAGAAGAGGTAAATTCGATACCCGTGGTGATCGACGCGGGGGCAAACGGTACCGTTAGCGCAAGTCCTTCAAGCGGATATCCGGGCGATGAGATTAGTTTGAGGGTTATCCCCGATCCGGGATACAGGCTTGTGAGCGGCAGCTTCCTCGCCAACGGAGCCCCGGTGGATACTGAAACCCGGAAGGTTATCGTCCCCGAAGAGGTTGCCCGGCTTACGATTTCCGCCTCCTTCGAGGCCCTTGCCCGTGTTCCGGTTCATCCTCCCTATTCGGAGGTTCAAATAATGGAAGGCGGAAGCCTTAGACGTCTAATCAATTCCAATACGGAACCGCTCAGCGTTAGATTTGGGATGGTCAATGTTATGTGGCCCGTTTACGGTAATGCCCAGGGTATCATATTCCCCGTTACCACCACAGACATCCTCCGGGGGCCGCCGAATTTTGACAATCCCGCCAGTTTTGAAACCATCGCGTATAGTTTCCTGATGGGAACTACCGAAGTTACCTATGCCCTCTGGCATGCGGTGTGGGCTTGGAACAAGGTCGGCAGCAAAGGCTATACTTTTACCAATTCGGGAAGAGACGGTTCGAACGGTGGTTTCTATCCTAATGGCGATCCGGCCAGTACCAATCCGGTAACCAATATTACATGGTACGATGCCGTGGTTTTTTGTAACGCCCTTACAGACATGTACAATGAAGTGCTAAGTCCCAGCCCTCCCCTGTATAAAGCCTATTACCGGGATGAGTATTTTAACCAACCGGTAACGAGCACAAGAAAGTCGGATTTTCCGCTAAAGCCTGCCGAACCGGGAACTTCCGGCGCCGTTAAAACCGCTTTTGCCAGGCCTTTCAGATTTGGCGGCGGAGGCGGCGATCTAACCACGGGTTTCCGGCTTCCGACCAAAACGGAGTGGGAATATGCCTCCCGGCTGCAGGGCCCGGAGCCCCTCTTCTTTGAGGCAATACAGGGTATTGTGGATCAGGGTGTGACGAATCAGTATTTTACTCCGGGTTCCTACGCCGCAGGCGCCACGGCGGAATATAAAAACGCTCATGTCAGCGGCATGGTTGCCTGGTATGGGGCCAATGCCGGCGGAAGGGCTCAGTCCGTGGGGCAGAAGACGCCTACCGTCATTGGTCTCTACGATATGTCCGGCAATATCTGGGAATGGTGTTACGAAGATTCAGGGCAGGAACATGTCATGCGGGGCGGGAGCTGGCGGGACGGTTCTTCCTATCTTCAGATTGGAAACGCCAGCGAATTCCCCCGGCCCGATCCGGTTACTCCAAATCCTGCAGATCCCGGTGATCCCAATTATCACGGCATAGATTTAACCAACTCTGCGGTTCTGGCAGGGGTTAAGTCTACTTACGGATATGATCCGACAGATCCCGCTGGTATTCCTGCCAGACAGTACGATCCCATGCTCGATCCCAATCTTTCGGATATTACTACACTTACGGAACATTTGAAGGTTCTTTTGAATAATTCCTCCTATTCGCCTAGCGGTGGCACTACACGGGAGAGAATGGATAGTGCACTACTCGATTACTTCGGCTATTGGGGCACCACAGGTGGAGGTGGGTATACAGCCTTTTCCCCCACTGATAACACCAATTTTCCCCATACGTCAAGTATAGATCCTCCTCCTTTGCCTCCTTACTTTGATCCACGCCTGGATCCTCTCTATCCTTACAGCCCGGACTATGCCACCCGCTACGATCCCCGTTTTGATCCGCGGAACCCTCATTACAATGATCCGGACTTAGGTGACGCACGGGCAGGATACGATGAAGACACCGGCCGTAAGGGAGACACTATCGGTTTCCGCATTATACGCAATCAGAGGAGTTTTTAGTCCCTTAAGGGCGCCCTGCCAGGTTGCCGCTTAAATCTTCCCGCCCCGCTTCCCGCAGGGCCTCAATGACGAGCCTGCGTTTGTCCGGATGATTAAACTGAAGCAGCGCCCGCTGGAGTTTCCGTTCCCGCTCCCCTTTCGGTACATAAATTTGTTCCATATTCCGGGGATCGAGGCCTGTATGGTACATAACCGTGGAGAGGGTACCCGGCGTGGGGTAGAAATCCTGCACCTGATCGGGGATAAAGCGGCTCTTTTTCAGGAAAAGGGCCAATTCGACGGCATCCTGAAGGGTAGATCCGGGATGAGCGGCAATAAAATAGGGAATAAGGTACTGTTTGAGGGCCAGTTTCCGGTTCATTTCCGTAAAATCCCTGCCGAAACGTTCCCAGGCCCTGCTTCCCGTCTTTCCCATGGCAGCCAGTACCGTATCGGAAACATGTTCCGGGGCGACCTTGAGTTGGCCGCTCAGATGGCTGCGGCAGATTGTCTCCAGAAAACGGCTCCCCAGCTTCCTGTCCAGGCCGATATAGTCGAAACGGATTCCCGAACGGATAAAGGCCTTTTTTACTCCCGGTACCGAACGAACCGCGGCGAGTAGTTCCAGATAGGGGCCGTGATCCGCCTTCAGGCCGGCACAGGGTTCAGGATACAGACATTCCCGGTGAGTGCAGAAACCACCCTTTTCCTGCCGTGTGCAGGCCGGCCGGCAGAAGTTGGCTGTCGGGCCTCCCACATCATGGATATAGCCCTTGAAACCCGGCAGGGCCGCAAGCCGGGCCGCCTCCCGCGCAAGGCTCTTCCCACTCCTTCCGGTAACCGCCCTGCCCTGGTGAAAACCGATGGCGCAGAAGGAACAGCCTCCGAAACAGCCCCTGCTTGAAACAAGGGAAAATTCAACTTCTTTCAAAGCCGGCACTCCTCCCGCGCTTTCATAGCGGGGATGGGCCTTCCTCATAAAGGGAAGTTCGTAGATGTGATCCAGTTCCGCGGATGACAGGGGGAAGGCAGGAGGATTCTGAATGACCCAGCGTCCGCCGTCATTTTCTTCAGCAAGTATTTTCCCTGTTTCGGGGTCGGCATTTTGTTTTTGCAGCAGAAAATGTTCCGCATAGCGGCGCAGGGAAACAGGATCCCTGCCCTTAATTTCATCCCGGGAAGGCAGAAAAACCGGGTTTATCCCCAGTTCCTCAAGCTTCTTCCGCGTTGAAAGGGCAATACAGGTACCCCGTACAGTCACGATACGATCCAAAGGCTCATTGGCGGCAAGACGCCCCGCAATTTCCAGAAGCGGTTTCTCTCCCATGCCGTATACAAGAATATCCGCCTTGGAATCAAGAAGAATCGAACGGCGTACCGTATCCGACCAGTAATCGTAATGGGTAAAACGGCGAAGGCTGGCTTCAATGCCTCCGATGATGACCGGTACTTCCTTGTATGCCCGGCGTATGCCTTCAACATATTTGAGAAGCGCCCTGTCCGGACGGAGACCCGGCTTGCCGCCGGGAGAGAAGGCGTCTTCACTGCGTTTCCGCCTGGCAGCCGTATAGTGGGCGACCATGGAATCCATGTTCCCCGAGCTTACCAGAAAAGCCAGACGGGGACGGCCAAAAACTGTATAGGATGAGGGATTTTGCCAGTCGGGCTGGGGAATGAGGCCCACACTGAAACCTGAGTCTTCAAGGACACGGCAAAGAAGGGCCGCGGCAAAGGAAGGATGGTCGACATACGCGTCGCCTGAAACAAAGACAAAATCAACAACAGAAAGCCGGCCCCGTTGTTCAAGATCGGCAGGGCTTAGGGGAATGAAACGGCTTTCCCGCCGCAGGGCGGTAGTATTTGAATGTCCGTGCGAATTAGACACCTACGACAGAAGTAACCTGGGGAATTTCCTTTTTAAGGTAGTTTTCAATACCCATCTTGAGGGTCATCTGCGCCATAGGGCAGCCGCCGCAGGCGCCGGTGAGCTTAACTGAAACCGTTCCATCGTCAGCTACAGATACAAATTCCACATCCCCGCCGTCCGCCTGGAGGGAAGGCCGTACATTATCCAAAGCGCTTTTAACTTTTTCTTCCAACATTACGCTCTCCTTTTTATTAATATAACAAAAAAGGTGAAGATTATCAATATATCCTGAAGCCATAAATGGCAGGTATATTGAGCTTGCTCCAAAATCTGACATTTTAGAACAGCCTCGCCGCGCCAGGGCAAGATTTAACGTGAGGCAATGCGCTCTATTGATAATTGAGGCCGGAAGCTGTATGGTGATCGTAGAGTATAGTATGAAAAAGTACTTTTTGCCGCCGCGTCTTTTGCCGCTTATACTGCTTATGGTCACCCTGATCATTACAGGCTGTCCCGCGGAACCGGGGCAGAGCGAAGTTATTGAAGTAAGCTTCTACAGTCTGACTCAAGACGGCTGGGAACAGAGAACCACAAGTGTGCTGACCTTGGCTTTTGATAAGGATATTGAGGGCTTAACGCTGGAAGATATAACGATTGACGCCGGAACTACCGGGTTAACCGGGGAGACGCTGAGCATCAGGAGTTCGGGAGTGTATGAACTGGCAGTAAGCGGGATTGCCGAAAGCGGGACTATCACTGTTACGGTATCCAGGGCGGAGTATGTTATAAGCCCGGCTTCATTAAACACGGAAATATATTATTGTTACGTCACGGACGCCTGAGCCTGACATACGCTTTATCAGCAGAGCCGGTTAAACGAGCTTGGTTTTTCACCGGCTCTTATGGACAGCCATAAGATTCATTCAGCCCCCGGAAATGAACTTTAAGGTTAACAGAAGCGGCAAATGATCGCTTAAGCCCGCGCCGTTTCTGGGGTTATAGGCATTGGGGTAGCCCCGTGAATTGGTAAAAGGTTCG
This sequence comes from Treponema sp., assembly GCA_031265435.1. Lineage (GTDB taxonomy): Bacteria > Spirochaetota > Spirochaetia > Treponematales > Breznakiellaceae > JAIRNJ01. The sequence continues at coordinate 2,780 of JAISCR010000197.1, read as the reverse complement.
ATGTCCAAGACTCTGCAGGAAGAAAAATCCCAGCCTGAATCGTCAAAGAGCCCTGCGGAAAGCAGGAAATGGTCGATAGTCTCCCAGTTGTTTTTATAGTAGTAGGAGCCGTTCTGAAGTTCAGTTCCCCATGGAGAATAGAGACAGATCGCCTCGGGAGGGAAATATTCTGCCAGAGGGGGCTTGGTTTTACAGAGAACAAGATAATCGGCCTGAATTTTTTCAGGCGGCAGAGCCACCGCGTCGGAATTTTCACTGTCCCCGAAGCCCTCGAAACCACTTATATATGCCGCCCGGGGATCATCCGGCAGGAGGGCGCTGATCGCCTCACCGTAACGGCGGTAGAATTCATCATGATTTTCGTTGAGATCTCCCATAATAAGTACAGGCATCGACGGATCGGCAGACCATATTTCACGCATCCTCCGCAGAAGGATTCTGGCAGAGGAACGGCGCAGGGATTCGGTAGCATCGTCGCCCCCCAGTTTTGATTTCCAGTGGCAGATAAAGAGAACCAGAGGCTTGCCTTCAGGGGCAATCTCAACTTCCGCCACGGGCCGGGGAGTAAATTCACCTGAATCATAAACCGCATGAGAGCGGGCCTTGAGAATTTCGAAACGACTCAAAACGCCCAGCCCCAGCGACGAATCTGGAATTGAGGCAAAGAAAGACCATTTCAAATCCTGGTCTTTCAGAGGGCCTTCGGCTATATCTGTGAGAATTCCGGCATTTTCTACTTCTTCAAACGCAATAATATCCGGAAGACCCGCTTCGATTTTTTCAAAAGCCTGGGCTATGGCGTTTATCCGCCCCAGATACTTCTCTTCGACCCAGCCCGAAGAAGACAGATATTCCTCATACTCATTCCCTGTTTCTTCCCCATCAAAGAGGGCTTGGATATTCCAGGTAAGAACCGAGAGTGTTTTTTGATGCGGCTCATACAACTCCTCATCAGGTTCAGGGGCCACTTCGCATCCTGAAACAAGGATCGAAAAGCCGGTTACAGGAAGCAAAACCGTGAACCATATACGCATTGCAAGAACCGGGGATTTTTTCATACATACCTCCGTAAGATCATCTGTACTTTATAGAGGGTATTCGGATGTGAGTTGCTTCAATGAAAATGTGAAATATTAAAAAAACCGGTTATTTTGAAGATGTTTTGGATCACCTTCAGTCTCTATTTTCATTTTTTCTGTTATGTAGTATGATACTGGGAGAGGTGTTCATGGATCTTGTGTATCTTTTTTACCATCGGGACAGGATCGAAATGCCTTTTTATGGTTTTGATCCGGTTCTCTTCAAAAGGTTTGCCGGTATCGGTGACTGGGCGCCTCTTTCCAGATGCTTTGTCTTTTTTGAAGAACGCATCAGCTCCGGTGTTCTGCGCCGTCTCCTTGCGGATAAGCCCATTGTGGAAGTCAATGCCGGAGAGGAAGGCGAGACCACTGTTTCCGGGTTTTTCAAAAGACCCTGGAATGACCGGAATGCCGCTCCGGCGTCTGCCGCCTTGCCATTGCCGGAAACTCCTCCGCACGGAACCTCTTCGGGAATAAAACCCCGGCAGCTTCCCTTAAATGACGCAGAGTGTTTAAGCGAATCACTTTCACTGCCTGAAAAATTTTCCGCAGAATGGAAAGACAGACTTGAAGCAGAACTCCGTTCCCGTAAATATGCAGGACAAACCATACGATCGTATATATACTATAATAAGGCTTTTTGCCGGCACATACAGAAACGTCCCGAAGAAACAGAACTTGAAGATTTCAGGAATTACCTTTCCTATCTGGACAAGACACTGGATCTTTCAGCCTCTTCAATGAACCTCGCCATCAGCTCAATCAAATTTTTTTATATCAATGTGATGAAGCGGAATATTACGGATAAGCAGAAGAGACCGCGGCAGGACAAAAAACTTCCCGGCGTACTCTCAAGATCGGAAATAAAACTTCTTTTGGATAGTGAAAAAAATCCGAAACACCGGCTTCTTTTGATGCTGGCCTACTCATCGGGACTGCGGGTGAGTGAAGTTGTGGCGCTGAAGAAGGATCACATAGACCTGACAAGAAAGACAATCCTTGTACGGCTTGGGAAAGGACGCAAGGACAGGTATACCCTTTTATCCGACAGAGCCGCCGCGTTTGTTGAACAGTACTGCCAGCTTTATAAGATTGAAGACTGGCTCTTTCCCGGCCAGCCAGCCGGACAGCACCTGTCAATCCGTTCCGCCCAAAACATCTTTGACAAAGCCCTCCAGTCCGCCCACATTCCCAAACAGGCTTCAATACACAGCCTCCGCCACACCTTTGCAACCCACCTCCTTGAAAGCGGCACCGATATCCGTTATATCCAGTCCCTCCTCGGCCATGCCACCCTCCGTACCACCGAGCGTTACACCCACGTTGCCCGTAAGGATGCCCTCAGAATACAAAGCCCCCTGGACAACCTCTCTGAAAAAGATACATAGGCGTTTATCCGCCCCAGGTATGCACCTACACCTTTGGATTGTGTCCAGGTTATTGCCCCCCTTATCATATATTCGGTCAATTTTCGCTATAACACGCAAGTTTTTGCAGGTTAATTCAGCCATTGGGGTATAAAGTGCCACCGTTTTAATTACAGGGCAGGGGGATATATGGAAGATTCGGGGATTGGGGGTTATACGACATACCAGCCCAAATTTTCTGCAAATAATATAAAACATGGTTGACAAAATATTTAAAAGACGTTATTTTTAGTCGAAAATAATGTTTTGGGGATATTATGTTAAAGAAAAAGAT
>JAISCR010000046.1 GCA_031265435.1 Treponema sp. | reverse complement strand
CAGCAATTCCGAATTCAACCGTCCGGGACAATACCGGAGACCGTCAGGAACAGGTCATGCCAGTTTTCATGGAAGTAGCGGGCGGTTTCGTAACGTAATGCCCAGAAGAAATCGTCCTTCCTGCCGAATGACGTATACGCTTTCCGGTATTCATCTTCCACTAATACCTGGATCCCGTGAAACAGAAACGCCACCAGGTTAAGCAGGCAAAATATTTCGTTCGCATATTCCTTCCCGTGCCCGAAGTTGTGCTCCAGATTATACCCGTGGTGTTTTAATACATTGTTGTGCTCATTCTCTATCTTCCACCGCGCACGGCCACAGTCTACCAGGTTCCTCACCGTCCCGCTATTCACTCCATGGTTGGTTATCCAACTGTTCCGGTACGTCACTTCCCCTTTCCGCTCGTTGTATAGTTCATATCGCACATAATTGACTAATAGTTTTTCCCCCTCAGCCCGGTTCTCTATCCCGTTCACCCAGCTATACCGATGCCTCAGATGAACCCGCCCGTTCCATTCCCGCACTTCCAGCGTCTCTCCCTCCCCAAACCGCACCTGCTCGGCTATCCACGGATGGCTTTCTTCCTTGCAGGTCAGCAGAAAACTCATCCCCGCCTCAAGCAGTTCCGTGCATATCTGGTGGCAGCAGTACAGATCATCTCCCATTATGGTCAGTTTCAAGGCCGCATACCGCTCCCGCTGCTTCTTGATCCACCGTTTCGCCGCATTCCGCTCACAATCCTGCTTCTCCTTCCCGTCTTCATTCCGGATAAACTCCGGTATGAGCGGGAGTACCACCTCAGGCTTACCGGGCTTCACGATGGTTGCCGCTACCATATCGTGATAATACAGGGTCCGTGTTTCCCCTTCCCGGTTCTTCTTCTCCATCGTCAGACAATGGTCGCAGTGTATCTCCTCCGATGAAAAATACCATGTCCCGTCCAACACGACCGGAATCGTCCCGTTCAGCACCCGGTAGCTTTCCAACGCCCCCTCTTCCCGCACTACTTCAAGGGCCTGGTCAAACGCTCCATACAGCCCACCCGGCTCTATCCCATCCAGCACATTCCTGATTTGGTCGGCCCCCGGTATCTTTTCCACCCCAAACAAGGAGCGCAGGTTGTTCCGTTTCTCTCGTTGTTCCATCGATTCCTGGAAGTTAAGCATTGATGGATGCTGAAAGTAAAACACCGCAAAGGCCCCCAGCACAAAATCCGCTATTCGGTATTTTCGCCCGTTACTGGCGCCCCGTTTATCCGGCAGCCCTGCCGCCGTATCCTTGAGGCCGTCCAACAGCCTCTTTATTATTCCCCGTCCCATGCCTCATACTATACTATGTCCTGTGTTTTTTCGAATTCGGAATTGCTGCCGGAAAACTCCCGGAAATTCCCCCAAATGGCCTCAAAACCTCAAAAATTCGCCTAAAATCGGGAGTTTTTCTCCAATGACAAAACAAAATACGGGCTGTACGCTTTTATTGCGGCTATATGCCCGCGCGTGGGCCGTAATTTTTCCTGTATTTAAGGAGGACTATGATGAAGAAGTATATGTGTCCTTGTTTTACGGGTGGTATTATGGGGACGGGACTTACCTAAACGCACCAACCTTAACCTACACCCTCACATCAGCTGATGTAGGAAAAACCATTTTCTGCCGCGTCTATGCAGCCGGCTTTACCGGCTATAAAGAAAGCGCCCCTACTGCCACCGTTACCGCGTTTCCGCCCTCCTCTCCAACACCCCTCACCACCAGTTCGGCCGGCGGCACTCTGTCCGGTGTCACAGACGTTCACTGGTATAGTTTCAACGCTACTTCCGGAAGCTCCTACACTATAAGATGGGAAGAAAACGGAACGAATGGGACAACAGCCGAGATAGCAGTTTTCGCTTTGGGCGGTACCGATGACGACAAAGACGAAAAAATGACCACCCTTTTTGCGGCAATGCGGTTTTCGGTCAACAAAATCGAGCTTCTCAAGCGCCTGGCCTCCTGCGCCCGCGACGGAAGCTCCCTTTTTCACGAGTTTCGCCTCAGAACCCGGGTGGAAAACATCAAAACCGCCCTTGACGCCATAAAAGACGCAATCGAGGACTTTCAGTCTTAGCGGGGAGGGAACTCCCCGCGAAAAACGCACAAGATCACCGACACCGTTTAAAGTCCCGAATCCTGCCGGCCCCGCGCCGGCGGGGCGCCGTCCTCCAGCCCGGAGCGGATGGATATGAGGGAAGAGGCCAGGGCGGAAAAGACGATAAGGATGCCGATAAGGGCCGGAGGGCCGGGAATGATGATAATAAAATTATACATGCCGTGAATAACCACGGCGGAAAGGAAGCGGAAAAAGGCCCGCGGGGGATCTTCGCGGAAGGACGCGGCGGCAGAGCCTGTCCGGGCCGCACAGGCGCCGTGAAGGGGCGCGGCGGTAAAGGCCCGCAGAAGCGCAATGCGTATATCGGCGGCGCCGTATGTGGCGGCTTCCAGAACGGCAAAACCCAGACCGGAGAGGAGTCCGGCAAGAGCCGGCGGCAGAACCGGGAAATGGAATTTTTTTATGAGGGCAAAAAACACCAGAAGCGCCAGGAGGCGGCTCAACTCTTCGGTAAAAGCTATTCTAAAGAAAAAACGAAGGAGAATACCCCTCAGCCGATCCGGCTGGACTCCTCCAAGGCCCGAAGGAAAAAGGCTCTGGAAAAGTACGGCGATGAACAGGGATACCATACCCGAAAGAATACAGCCGGCAAAGAGGAGCGGAGGCATGGCAACGCGGAAATGCCGGATTGCAAGCCACGCGGCAAGAAGCGGCAGGGCGGCAATGAGGATAAGGATCAGCATGAGGAAAAGGGCATTCATACCGCTTCCATTATACAGGAAAAAAACCTAATCTCTACCCATGGGAATTATTCTTCTTACAGGGCCGAAACATTCGGGGAAAACCAGCACGGGGCGGGCCCTGGCCGCGCTTATGAAGAGCCCCTTTATCGATCTGGATGAACTGATAGCGAAGAGGGAAGGAAAAAGTCCCCGGGAACTCTACCGGAAAGGGCCCGAGGCCTTTCGCGTGGCGGAAGCGGCCGCGCTGCAAAGCCTCCTTCCCCCCGAAAAAGCCTGCATCGTTCTGGCCGCGGGAGGCGGGCTCTGCGACAACCCGGCGGCCCCGGAACTCCTGAAAAGTCCCGGCCTCAGCGTCGTTTCTCTTGAGACTTCCGCGGAGACAGCCTGGAACCGCATCGAAGAGGCGGCCGGCGGGCTCCCTCCCTTCCTGGATACCGAAAATCCTCGGGAAACCCACCGTCTTCTCCATGAACGCCGTTCCGCCGCGTACCATTCACTCGCTCAAATTCATATCCGGGGAGAGGGGAAAAGCCCGGAACAAATAGCCTCGGAAATCGCCGCCCTTCTGACGGTTGAAATCGGAATTGCCGACCCTGACGCATGCGGGGGAGAATTTTCAACAGGTATATACTATACTTTGTAAAAAGATTCAAAGTCTAAGGAGTTTAGCATGTCAACCCATATTGCCGCACAAGAAGGAGAAATCGCCGAGGCGATACTATTGCCGGGAGACCCCTTGAGGGCCAAACATGTAGCGGAAAATTTCCTTGAAAAGGCAGTTCTCTATACTGATGTAAGGAATATTTTAGGCTATACAGGGACTTACAAGGGTAAAAAAGTGTCCGTTCAGGGTACCGGTATGGGAATTCCTTCAATTTCCATCTATGTAAACGAACTTTTTAGGGATTATGGAGTCAAACGGGCGATTCGCATCGGAACAGCCGGTTCCATTCAAAAGGAAGTGAAGATCCGGGACATGGTCATCGCCATGTCGGCCTGTACCGACTCGGGAGCCAACAAGATCCGCTTTGGGGGGAGAAATTTCGCCCCTACAGCCACATTCAGCCTCCTCAAAACCGCCTACGACACGGCAATTGCCAAAGGCTGGAAGCCCTGGGTAGGTTCTCTGGTGTCTTCGGACATGTTTTACACAGAAGATCCTGAAGAGTGGAAACTCTGGGCCCGTTACGGCTGCCTTGCTCTGGAAATGGAATGTGCCGAACTCTATACCCTGGCGGCAAAATACGGCCGGGAAGCCCTCTGCATTACCACCATTTCGGACAGCCTGATAACCCATGAAGTTACCACTGCTGAAGAGAGGCAGAAAACCTTCACAAACATGATGGAAGTGGCTCTGGAAACGGCTGTTTCCTGATTCGCAGGCAGAGACATGCCCGAAAACTGCCCCCGGGTTTTTTTGTAACTGGTTTTACAGAAGGAAGCCGGGGCCGTTTTCGGGTAGATTAATTTTGAGGCATTGCGGGGAATTGACGTTCAGGCCGCCGTCATTGTATAGTTTTCCAACCGGCCCAGATGGTGGAATTGGTAGACACGCTGGTTTCAGGTACCAGTGCCTTCAAAAGCATGGAAGTTCAAGTCTTCTTCTGGGCACAAGAAAAAGCCTTCCGCTGTTAAGCGGGAGGCTTTTTCCTTTTTAATCGGAACAGAAGAAGACTTGAACTTCCGAAGGGTGCGCCGACCAGCGGGAGGAAAAGGCGCCAGGATGGCGCCGGCAGCGCCCGGAGGCGAAAGCTTGACGGACAGTTAAGTTCGGCTCTATTATCAATATTATGGATAGAAATTCCCTTCAGCAGGAAAAGCTGTTTTCCGCTATCTTGCGCAATGTCAGCGACGGGATTGTGGCAATAGATCCGGAATTGCAGGTGATGTTCATAAACCCCGCGGCAGGGCGGATGTGCGGTTGGGATGAAGAAGCGGCCAGGAAGAAGCCGGTACAGAAGGTGCTGTCTCTCACCAATTCCGTGGATCTAAGCAGCATTATTCCCAATGTTCTCCCGTTTGACGATGTGCCGCGGTTTTTCCGGGATGTGATTCTGAAAAACCAGGAAGGGGATATTTCTATCATTGACGGGTCGATTACCAAGATTCAGACCGCGGAGGGGGAACCTCCGGGTTTTATTCTTATTTTCCGGGACATCAGCGAAGTGAGGAAAATGTCCGCGGTCATGGATTTCAATGCCAGCCATGACGCACAGACAGGGCTCAACAATATTGACACCTTTGCCCGCAAGCTCCAGGAGAGTATCGATCTTCTTAAGCGGGAAGGCGGCGGCAATACGGTGATCGGACTGCAGATCGATCAATATAGCAGCATAAATGATGAAGCAGGGTCCCAGGCGGTGGATGAGCTTATACGGCAAATGGCGGTACTGTTTCGGTCGAATATTCAGCGCCGGGACATCGCGGCACGGTTTTCCGATGAAGGTTTTGTACTTTTGATCCGCAGTTGTACCGGAGAAGACGCCATGCGGGTGGCCCAAAGGCTGCTGGAGGCAAGCCATGCCTACCGTTTTCATTATTCGGGCAAAGAATATTCGATAAGTTTCAGTATCGTTCTGGAGGAAGTAAAAACCGGGGATGAAAAGGCTGACGCCGTTCTTGCCTCGGCAGGAGAGGGGGCCGCAAAGGCCAGGGCCGAAGGCGGAGACCGGATATACGTTCAGTGATCCTCGCCGGTGTTTTGGGCAGCCCAATCGGCCACCAATTTTTTGAGTCCTTCGTTGATTAGTTTGAGCGTCTTTCCGCAGTCGGGACAGGTAAAGCGGTCTGAGCTGTCCAGGTTATTTTTTGCGCATCCGATACAGTAGGTTTTCCCGCATCCGGTACAGGTTCCCGCGGGAAGTTCATCGGGAGGCATGGCATAGAGCCGCAAGGCAGGGGCCGGGGGGGGATCCAGCTTCACTCTCCAGGAACGCTCACAACTGCCTGCGCAGGCGATGAGCCGGGTGGTGCCTTCCTCAAGTCTCCCGCGCAGTTCTTCCCGGTGTTCCGCATCTTCTCTCTTTAATTCCAGATCATCGAGCCTCTGCAGCATGGCCCCGGCTTCTTCCCAGCGGTGAGTATTGCAGTAGAGCCAACCCAGCGAAAAGAGGGAGGGACTGTAATACTCATCCATCCTGAGCGCTTCGGCGGAAGCTGTTTCGGCCCGTTGATACTCCCCCTGCTTGACCGCCACATACGCGATAAGTTCCAGTATCGCGGGAGAAGGGCTTTTTTCGTGAGCCAGGGCGAGGAGGGCATCGGCCTCTCCGTAACGGCCCAGATCAATAAGGCAGGAAGCCCGGTTACAGATAAAATCAATATTACCCGGATCGAGGGTTCTGGCTTTTCGGTAACAGTCGTCGGCCTCTTCGTAACGTTTTGAACGATAGAGGAGGTTCCCCGCGCAGTTTGCCATAATCCCCTCAGGATCATCGCTTGTCCGGTCGGTTTTGAGAAGCTGCAGGCCCTGATCCGGAAAACCGGAAAGGTAATAGTACAACGCCCGGTTTACCTTGATGGCGGGAACTTCACCCAAAAGATGTGCCGCTTTTTCCAGATGTTCCGCGGCTTCTTCAAGATTGTTGTTCTGGAGACTTATCTGGGCCGCCAGATTGTGGGCCCAGGCCCAGGTTTCGTCTGCCGGTTTTCCGGCGCGCTTCCTTTCTTCCGCATCCGCGTTCAAAAGCCGCAGAGCCCGATCCAGATCCGCCCTGAGTGCCGGATCGGCGGCATTTCCCGAAAGAAGGAAACGACATTCGGCAAGCCTGAAATGAAAGATACCGTGTTCACCGGCAAGAGAGGCGGCTTCCTCAAGCAGGGGCAGGGCCGTCTTCCGTTTCCCCCGCCGGATAAAGAGCAGAGCCCGCAGAAGCAGCACGGAAGGGTCGGGAGGAATGGGTTCCGCCGCCTTCCTCCGCAGGGCCTCCGCCGTTTCAAATTCCCTTTCCGCCAGGGTAACATTTTCGATGCTAAAGGCCCACTTTCCTACCAGTGCCCTGGCCTCATAGTTTTTATCTCCAAGTGAAAGGAATGTGGGCACCAGAACGCTGAGATCCTCGTAGTTGTCATCATTGAGAAAACAATTTCCGGCGGTGATATAGCGTGAAAGGGCTTCCTCTCTGTTTCCCAACACTTCGTAAACATTGGCGGCGTTTTTTATCAGGAGACCGTTTTCCCTGTCCTGCTCAAAGGCTTTATCGTAGGCCGCGGCGGCAGCCTCATACTCTTCCAGATTCCAGTAGGCATGACCCAGCAGGGTTCCCAGTACCGGATCTGCGGGGCTGGACTCAACCGCTGTGGCCGCAAAGTCCCGGAGAGCGGCAAACTGTTCACGCTCGTAGAGGAGTTTAGCCTTCTCGGTGAGGGCGTTCCGGCCTTCGGAACTTTCCGTACCCAGGGCAACGCACGCGTCTATCCAGGTTTCCGCTTCCGTAGTCATTCCCAACTGAAGCGCAAGCCGGGCCGCCAGAAGCAGTTCTCGCTGAGTCCGGTTCCCGAGGCCCCCGGCAGAGGCGGCATCCCGGTCTTCCCAGGCCTGCCGTATCTGGATGAGGGCGGCGTCAAACCGGCCCATGGCCGCAAAGGTTTCCGCCAGAAAGTAACGGCTCCGGGGGCTTGCGGTTGTACTCAGCCGTTCCCGCTCAGACGCGGCCTGGAACATGCGGGAATCGACCGTAAGGGCTTCCAGCCGGGCGCCGGCAATGAAAGAGTTTTCCGCGGAAGGAGGAGCCTCGTAAGAGGCCAGGGCAAAGGCGATACTCCCCGCGTCGATACTCGTGTCGTTCAGTTCCGCCGCCCACAGGCCGTTGACCGTAATAAGGATATGGGTACCCGAAACGATAATCCCCAGGTTTACCGGGCCGTTTAAGGCGGCCTCTCCGGCGGATTCGGCTTCCGAAGGCAGCTCCGTCCAGCCCGCCAGGGGGAAAGGCATGCCGTTGCGTACCGCGTCCAGACGGAAGTAGCCCTTGCTTGAAACCAGGACAAGATAATAGGTGGCATGATCCACCATACGGAACATAAACCCCGCGGCCGCATAGCCTCCCGAAGCCTCCAGAGTGAAACGGCTGTCTATGACCATGTCCCGGTAACGCTTTGCGGGAGCATCGATCCAGGCAAGGGAAACGGTTTTTTTAAGCGAAAGTACCAGGGCGCCGTCCAGAAGCCTGGCATCGTAGACTTTTTCTTCATCGTTTTCTTCTGTAAGATTAAAACCGGTTTTGGAAGCTTTGGTAAATTGAGGCTTCCAGAATTCCTCCCTGTATGTGCCAGGAGGAGCCGTAGTTTTTCTTCGGAGTAAAAAAAGCAGTAACCGGTTAAGAAAGCGGGGCATACCGGTATATTACAGCAAAAGAGGCTTGAATGGAATTACATAAATATGAAAAGCGGGTTTTCTATGCCGCGCTGGCGCTCCTGGCTTTTGTCATCCTCTGGCGGGTCATACCCCGAAGGCAGCGCGAAGGCGGGGAAACAGGCCGGGCAAACCTGGTCTTTGTACACTACTGGGACAATGCCCTCGGCAGGAATACACTTGCGGAACTGGTAAAGGAATTTGAAAAAGAACACCGGGGCATAAGGATACGGCTCCAGAACCTCTCCTATACCGAAGAACGGGAACTTCTTTTCCGGGACAAGACAGAGTTTGAAGGGAATACCCTCAGCGCCGCGTTCGACATTGCGGCACTGGACGGCGCCTGGATTCCGGAACTCCTTTCCGCGGGAAAACTCAAGGCCCTCACCGGGCCTGATGATGACAGCGGTTCTCCGCAGTGGACCGTACCGCTGATCTCTTTTATGAATCTCCTCTATTACAATATCGATATACTCTCGTTCGCGGGTCTGGACAGACCGCCTGCCAACCGGACGGAATTCCTCTCCGCCGCCCTGACGCTGAAGGAAAACCAGTCTGTACCCGCTCTCGCCATCAGCCTGGGAAGCGGAGATCCTGAAGCCCTGCGCCGGGATATCTACTCCTGGATCCGGGCAGCGGGCAGCAACCCGGAAAAAAACGGCTTTGATGAAAAAAGAACAGCCGATGTTTTCGATTTTTTGAGCCGGCTCAACAGGGAAGGTTTCCTCCTGCCGGGAATTTTTTTGCAGACCGGATCGGAACGGCTTGAGGATTTTATCGCGGGCAAAACCGCAATGCTCACGGCAAACGCGGGAAACCTGCGCTATCTCCGCGCGAGGATGGGAGACAAACTCGGCCTTACCCTGATCCCGGGACAGGCCGATTTCGGAAAGCCCGGCCTTGCCCCTTCGGTCTGGCATGTGGGCATCTCTTCGGACTCTGTACATCCGGAAGAGGCCCGGGAATTTATCGGTTTTCTTAAAGAAAAAAGTATTATTCTTTCGGAAAAGTCCGGGGCGGTTCCCGGGGCGGGGCTGCGCTTCCATGATCCTGAAGAAGATCCCCTCTACGAGAAGGCATGGTCCATTTACGAAGCCTCGGATGTTTTTGAAGGGAACGAATTCTCCGCTTCCGTGGATGCGGCGATACGGGAGGAACTCATGGCCCTCTTCGAAAGCGGCAGGAGCGGAGAGGAAACGGCAAAACGCATACAGTTCCGGATAGAGGAGATGAATCCCGTCCGCCGGAATGATGAGCCAGTTTCAAAATAAGTATATAAGTTCGACCCGGCAACGACAGGTAGTCCGGTAACTCGTAACATATACTTATCTTGTAACTGTTCACCGGGAATATGGGATAAGATTAGAGTAGAATAATTCGTTATATTGACACCTCCGCTCCGTTGTTTTAGCATTGGCATAGTGGAGGCAGTATGGGTGAAACCAGGGCAAAACTTACGCTGGTGAATACTATCGACCAGGGAATGGTAAAACGCGGGCTTCTCAAAGAATCGCAGATCCGTAAAGTTGAGGTTGAAGCGGTAGTGGACACAGGCGCTACCCCGCTGGTTATACCGGAAAAGCTCCGCCTTAGACTGGGCCTGGATATTGAAAAAACAGGCGCCGTTACGCTTGCCGGCGGTAAACATGAAATCTGCGCCGTCGCCGATCCCGTGGAGATCATCTGGAACGACCGTGACACAATCAGCAGGCCCATAGTCCTCTCTGGCGAAACCGACGAAGTGCTTTTGGGCGTCTATCCCCTTGAGGAAATGGATTTGATGGTTGATGTAGTCAATCAACGCCTTACCGGCGCCCACGGCGACGAATGGGTACGATATGTCCGGTAGCTATGCGGAAGCCTTATGAGCGGGAAATGATTATTCTGTGCCGCAAAGAGAAATTTACCGCAAGGTCATAGACGACTTTGAGGTGAATTTTTTCTTCAACGCATACTGTTTTTGAGAAAATTTTGATGCTGAAAAGTAAACGCCGATACCCTGAGCTTGACATTCCATCGCTTGCACAAATTTTCCGTACTGGCTATAATATTTCTATGCTTCGGACAACAGTAAGCATACAGGCAGAATTCAGGCCACAGGCCACAGGCCACAGGCCACAGGCCACAGGCCACAGGCCACAGGCCACAGGCCACAGGCCACAGGCCACAGGCCACAGGCCACAGGCCACAGGCCACAGGCCATTATGG
>JAISCR010000166.1 GCA_031265435.1 Treponema sp. | reverse complement strand
GCGGCTTGTCGTTATGTCGCCGGGAGCGGTAGAAGTCCTCTATATGATTGGCGCGGAATCCGCCATTGCCGGAATTACTTCCGGCCGGGAACCGGTCTGGCCGGAAGACAAAACCGTTCTCCTCCCCAGCGTCGGGAACACGGCGCGGCCCAGCCTTGAGGCCATTATCGCCCTGGAGCCGGACCTTGTTATCGGGAATGGCATGACCGCCGCCCTTATGGCGGATCTCGCGGCCAGGGGGTACGCCGTGCTTCTTCACAACGCCGATTCCCTGGCGGATATCTTTAACAGCGCCCGTATCCTGGGGACCCTCACCGGGAAGGAGGCGGAAGCCGCGGCGGTGGTTGCGGAAAAAGAGGCCCAGCTTGATTCCCTTAAAGTGGAATTGAAACAAGAGCCACTCCATCTGAAAGGTGCCTTCCTCTACTCCGCTAATCCCATTATGGCCTTTACCGCCCAATCCCTGCCGGGAGAAATTCTCGACATCCTGGGGGTTGAGAATATCGCCGCCGGATTAAACGCCGCCCAGCCCATACTCTCGGCGGAATATATCCTCTCCCAAAATCCGGATTTTCTTTTCGGCGCTATGGCCATAGCAAAACCTGAAGACATTCTGACCGCGGATTCGGTGATGGGAAAGACCAGGGCGGGGATTGAGAAAAACATCAGTATTGTACCGTCGTCATTGTTTCTGCGCACGTCTCCCCGGATCGTAGAAAGCCTTTGGGAATTATACGGGGAAGTTAAAAAGTACGTGAGACCGGAGGCATAGAGCGCGGATGAAACGCTTGCTGGCATTTGTACAGTTTATGCATACCGGCGGACCGGTGAACTGGGTTATCGCGGGTTTGTATATTGCGACGCTTGCGCTGTTTTCGGAACGGCTCATCTATTTTTTTCGTACCCGTTATCGGAAGGATCGGGTTTTCCGGGCCCTCGAATCTGGCGCGGACCTGTTCCGCGATTCCGGGCCGCTGGTTTTTCCCGGTGCGGCGAAGGATAGCCAGCCGGTGAGGATGGCCCGTTGCTTTCTCAAACACCAGGGGGAACCAGGGCCGGTTCTGTCTGAAATCCTTGACCGGGAGGCGGCAATCATCCGGGGAGAAATGGAACGGGGACTCGGCGTTTTGTCTTTTACCGGAACCGTTGCGCCTCTTTTGGGCCTTTTGGGAACCATTACCGGGCTTATGAATGCCTTTAGCCAGATAGAAAAACGAGGATCATCGGTGGATATAACCTTTCTCTCCGGCGGCATCTGGGAAGCCATGATCACCACCGCAACAGGACTGGTTACCGCCATCTGCGCCGTAAGCTGCTGCAAGTGGTTTGAACATCAGGCGGCCTCCCGGCTTCAGGATATGAGTTTCGTGGTGTCGATTCTCAGCGAAAAAATCCGCCAGGATATGCTGACCGCTGCGAAAAAAACCTCCGGGGAAGCTGCGGCCACAACGCAGGCTGAAAGCCGGAGGCGGGAAAAGGAAAGCGCCTGAGATGAAAACCTTTGGACGGAACGTCCCCCGGCATACGGAGATCAACATCACTTCCCTTATTGATGTGACCTTTATGCTGGTCATTTTTTTTATGATAGGTTCCACGTTTGAAAAACCGGCCCTGGCAGTTTCCCTGCCCACCGCGGCGTCCGGGGAAGTTATACGGCGTCAGATGCATACCGTTACCCTGGACGACCAGGGACTCCTTTACCTGGAGGGGGAACGAATCGGGGAAGACGGGTTGAAACAACGGCTGGCAGGTTACCGCCAGGAGGACCCGGATCTTAGGGTAGCCCTGGACTGCGACGGACGCTTGGCTTTTCAACGGGTAACTGAAATTATGGATATTCTTAGTGCCGCGGGGGTACGCAATGTGGCAATTCGCCATGAACTCCCCCGGTAGCGGGAACGGGTCGGAGATACGCCGAGTCAACCGGCTACTTACCCTGGGCTGTTTTACCGTTATCGCGGCCCTGCATGCCGCCCTTTTTTCAGCGTTTGACTTTTTTGATCAAGGCGAGAAGCCCTTCGAAGACTCAATGGATTTATCCCTCATCTTTGACCTTGCAGACAGCAGCCCTGGAAAGTTAGTACCCGAAGCAACGCCCCAGTCTGCGCAGGAAGTGGCACAAGAAGTGACGCAGACAGTAGCGATTCCTGCGGTACCCCTACCGCGGGAGGATGCTCCTCTTCAGGAACCTGCCGTTAAGGAGATTCCGGTTCCTGAAAAACAACCGGTCGCCGGTGTTGCGTCTCTGGCGGAACCGGAAGCAACTACCGGGACGTCTGCTTCCGCGTCCGCCGAAAACACGCCCACCGAAAGAGCAGCAGATACCGGGTATGCGGCCTCATCCGTCCGTCTCCGTTCCGGGCCGACGGGAAAAAGCCCCATGACCGACACCGAATATCTGGCCCTGGTTATGGGCCGGTTGGAACAATACAAGATATATCCCCTGTCGGTGCGCAAACGGGGCATTGAGGGGGATATTACGGTAGTATTTGTCATACAACGAGACGGAAGCGTTTCGGATATGAAACTGGCGGACCC
>JAISCR010000151.1 GCA_031265435.1 Treponema sp. | reverse complement strand
CGGTCCGCGGAGCCGCCGGCGATGGCGCCCATGCTGCCCATACCCCGGTACTCCTTGTATATCCTGCCGTCATAGATGATCTCGTTTCCCGGCGCTTCCCTGAGCCCCGCAAAGAGGTTACCGATCATCACCACCGAAGCGCCCGCGCCGACAGCCTTTGCAATGTCTCCGCTGAATTTGATTCCCCCGTCGGCAATCACCGGGATGTTTGAAGACTCGGCTTCTTCGGCACATTCCCACACCGCGGTAAACTGGGGAACTCCGGTTCCCGCTACGATACGGGTGGTACAGATGGAACCGGGGCCTATACCGATCTTTACCGCGTCCGCGCCGGCATCAATGAGCCTTCGTGTGCCTTCTCTGGTGGCGACATTTCCTCCGATTACGGGAATACCGAATTCCTTCTTTATCCCCTTCACCGATTCCATCACATTCTTTGAATCCCCGTGGGCGGTATCCAGCACCACAAAATCAACTCTGGCATTTTTGAGGAGGGAAAGCCTCTGTCTGTAATCCTGGGGGGAAACCGCCGCTCCTACGATAAGCTTTCCGGTTTTATCCGTGGCGGCATTGGGAAAACTGGCGTTCTTCTCCATGTCCTTCACGGTAACAAGGCCCGTAAGCCTCCCCTCCCCGTCCACGATGGGAAGTTTTTCGATCCGGTGTTTGTCGAATTTTTCCCTGGCGTCCTCCACGGTGGGTACGCCGGTAATGGTAAACGGAGTCCTGGTCATCACTTCGGCAACAGAAAGACTGTCATCCCCGCAGAAACGGAGATCCCGGCCGGTAATGATGCCCGCAAGATGCCCCGCCGCGTCAAGCACCGGCATTCCGGACACACCGTATTTTTCTTTCAGGGCCAGTACATCACGTATATGCGCGTCCACCGTAACGGTAACCGGCGAATCAATGATCCAGTTAAGGTAGCGTTTCACCGCGGCAACCTGCCGGGCCTGCTCTTCCGGCGAAAGATTCCGGTGGATAACCCCCGCGCCTCCCTCCAGGGCGATGGCGATAGCGAGCTTTTCCTCGGTTACCGTGTCCATTGCCGCGGATATGATGGGCGCGTTGAGACTTACACCGGCACAGAGAGTAGTCCTGATATCGCAGTCCCGCGGAAGAATATCGGAATAACCCGGCAGTAACAGTACGTCATCGTAAGATAAAGCTTCATTAAACATAAGTTCTCCTTTCCATCAATTCCCGGTATTTCCGGGCAAGACTCTTTGCCTTCTTTGCGGCAAGGCCCGAATAATTTTCGGGATGCTCAAAGAAAGACAATTTTTCCGCCATTGAATCGATCAATCCCAGTTCCAGCATCTTGGCTCCGATACGCGTCAATGCTTCAGGCTCACCGGACAGGGCCGCCGCAAACGAGAGCCTCTCCTTCTCCGCCTTCAATGTGATCTTCCGTATCAGTTCATGAGCGTCCGAAACACCGCTTTCCGCCAACAGTATATACGCGGGCTCCGCGAAAATGCCGCCGGGAATATTCCCGCCCCGCAGATTTGCCGCAAGCCTTTCCCTGTCCGCACTCAAACCTTCGATGACACTTTTCATGCGGCTTACCGCCATGCAGAAACCCGCCACATAGTCGGCAATAAAACGCTGACTTGCCGAATTGGTAAGATCCCGCTGATGTTCACTTATCTGATCCATGAAGAAACTTGTTACCCGCGGCATAAAGGCCTTCCACAGACTCTTTACGTGTTCAGAATTCCAGGGATTCCGTTTCTGGGGCATGGTGGAAGAACCCACCTGGGAGGCGGAGAAACCTTCCCGGACTTCGGCTATTTCGCTGCGCTGAAGGTTACGCAGATCATCGGCAAGATTGGCAATGATACCGAAGGCAACATTGTATTCCAAAAGGAGCCGCAAAAGATACTCCGGTTCGGCAAGCTGGTTTGAATATTCGGAGGGCTCAAGACCCAGTTCACCAAGGTAGAGCCTCTCCAGTTCCTCAGGATCTTTTACGATCATGCTTGTAGCGTTATAGGCTCCCACAGCCCCCGAAAGTTTCCCTTTCAGCAATCCCGCGAGTCTTTCAATCTCCAAAATTGATTTACCCAGCCGGGCAACATACTCCGCCATGGCAAAACCCAGGGTGATGGGCACCGCATGCTGACCGTGAGTGCGTCCCACCTGGGGAGTCTCCGCCTCTTTTTCGGCAAAATCGCAGAGCAGCATTTCCAGCCTTGCCAGCAGCGGGAGTGCAGCCTGCAGCGCCGCCCCCTTCATCCGCCACGCAAGACTCGTGTCCAGAATATCCACACTGGTAGCCCCCAGGTGCACCAGCGGAGCCGTTTCTTCCGGCACCCTGGTTTTAAGCACATTCACCAGCGCCCGGATATTGTGATGAGTTTTTTCTTCCTCGGCGTAGACCTGGGCGGGACTCACCAGAGAAGCGGCCTTTTCCAGTTCCAGACGGACAGACTCAGTCAGCCTGCCGCGCATCTTGAGGTGGGCAATGACCAGGGAGAGTTCCGCCCTGACGCAGGCCCTGATTGAAGCTTCTTCGGAGATCCAGGGGGAAAGGGAATCAAAAACTTCCTTTTCTGAAATTGAATACCGGTGATCTACCGGAGAGATGTTTTGAAAAATACTTCTGGATATTATCGGGGCTTCCATAGCCGATTATGGCACAGAGAAGCCCGCTTTGTCCAGACATGATCCGATATTTCCCCGTTAATATAACCGTCCGCCGGGCGGGACAATTGCATCGGGTGTTATTAAAACACATTCATTTTTATCATCAGGAACACCCAGGGTTAAAACTTCAGAAATTGCGGGACCAATCTGCCTTGGGGGAAAATTTACCACACACAGAACCTGCTTTCCTATTAAATCATCAATTCTATAATTTTGTGTTAATTGCGCGCACGATTTTTTTATGCCTATATTTTCACCAAGATCAATTTTTAATTTATAGGATGGGTTACGCGCTTCCGGAAAGTTTTCCGCTTCGATAATTTTTCCAACACGAATGTCCAGCTTCTGGAAATCATCATATTTTGCCATATTCATTTTATTCCTTCTTTGATTATGGATTTGATATAGCCGGGCGCATCTGGAAAGGCCGGAAACCTTCTCAGTCGTCTATCGCCCCATAGACCGTTTGGGCAAAACGTCTGCACAGATCATCATGGCCCCCGGGCGACCGTTGAATCATAAAAACCGCCGTCAGATCCTCCGCGGGGTCGACACAGTACCAGGTGCCCAGCGCGCCGTCCCAGGCCCATTCCCCGGCAGAACCGTTGAGTCCGGCGGCGGCGGTATCATCCATGGTGCGGACTCCGAGGCCGTACCCGTAACCGTTTATCTGCGGGAAGGCGAAATTTTTCATCTGTGAAGAGCGGACATGATTCTTCCGTATCAGGTCGATTGTTTTGCGGGAGAGAATCCTGGCGTTCCCTGATTTGCCACAGTTCAGCAGCATCTGCGCGTATTTTCCCATATCGTCCAGCGTGGAAACCAGTCCGGCTCCGCCGCTCTCAAAATGAGGGGGCGCCCGGAATATTTGCCTGCCGTACTCCAGGACATAATCCGGCGGATTGAATCTGCGTTCCTCCAATTCGGGATCCTCATCCGGAGGGAGGGATAATTCACGAATTTCCGTGAGTCTGGCCCCGACATACGCATAGGGTTTTACCAGCCGGGAATATTTTTCCGGCGGAAGGTAAAAGGAAGTATCCTCCAGACCCAGGGGATCAAGGATCGTTTCCTTTATATAGACGCCCAGAGATTTCCCCGAAAGAACTTCGATCAGCCTGCCCAGAACATCATGGGAAAAACCGTAGAGCCAGTATTGTCCGGGATGGAAACAGAGGGGGACTGCGGAGGCGGCGACATCGACCAGTTGGGCGGTGTTCCAGAATCTTCCCAGAACCGCATCGGCGGCCATGTCCGCATGGATTTCGGTGAACTCCCTTCCGCCATAGCTGTCCGATCCCGGATAGGGGATACCCGATGTCATGGTAAAGAGGTGTTCAAAGGTTATAGGACTCCTTGCCGGGACAAGATTGACCGCGCCCCGTTCATCGCTTTCGGCCACCTGTATATTTTTGAAGGCGGGCAGGTATTCCTGAATCGGTTCGGTCAGCCTGAAGAGCCCTTTTTCGTAGAGGGTCATGGCCGCCACGATGGTGAAGGTCTTAGTCATGGAAAAAATCCGGTAGATGGAATCGTTTTCCATGGGGATTAGACGCTCCACATCCCGCATTCCGAAACTCTGTTGATAGGCCGCCACTCCATGTCGTATTACCAGGGCTCCCACACCGGCAACTTCCCCCCGGTCAACCATACGCCGCAGACATGCATCGATGTTTTTCAACCCCCCGGCGTAAAAACCGCTTCCTTTTACTGTAATTTCCATAATAGAGAAGCATATAATCCGCATCGGTCTGTGTAAAGGGGTACCTTGAATGAAGTCTAGTAATTCCGAATTCAAAAAAGATACTATAGTTTATGAAAGGAGGCGCTTATGCACTATGTCTTATTATCCCAAAAGGGACCTTCAGTGTCCAAGCTCTGCCTGGGAACCGGTTCTTTCGGGACCGGCCTTTCCAGGGCCGCGGCCTTTGAACAAATGGATCATTTTTACGAACAGGGGGGTACCTTTCTGGACACCGCCCGGGTGTACGCCGCATGGATTCCCGGAGGAGATCAGGCCAGCGAGAAAACCATAGGCGCCTGGATGAAGGAACGGAAGCTCCGGGATAAAATCGTTATTTCCACCAAGGGCGCCCATCCGGATCTAAAGACCATGGACGTACCCAGGATGGGAAAATCCCAGGTTCGCCGGGATCTGGAGGAGAGCCTTGCCGCGCTGGGAACCGAGTGGATCGATCTCTACTTCCTCCACCGGGATGATCCCGCCGTCCCGGTGACGGAGATCCTCGGTATGCTTGAGGAATTCAGGAAAGAAGGAAAAATACGCCACTACGGCTGTTCCAACTGGAAGCCGGAACGCATTGAAGCCGCCGACCGGGAGGCCCACCGGCTGGGATACGAGGGGTTCATCAGCAACCAGCTTTTATGGTGCATCGCGGATCTCAATGTTTCGGGGATAGGGGATAAAACCCTGGCAGCCATGGATAAAGAAACCTTTGCCTATCATGCCGGGACCGGAAAATCCGCCATGGCCTATATGTCCGCCTGCAAAGGCTATTTTACCAAAAAACGCCGGGGGTTGCCGGTTGCCCCCGATTTAGAGGCCATGTATGGCAACCCCTCAAACGATGTTCTCCTCGAGGGCTTCCCCGCCTGGGAAGCGGCCCTCCGGAGTAGTACCGCCTCCATAGTATTGGCCTACATCATGGCCGGGCCCTTCCCCGCGGTGCCTATCGCTTCCTTTAGTTCCCTTGCCCAGCTTGACGAGGGATTAGCCGCTTCGGACATCAAGTTTCCCCCGGACATCCTGGAGGAGATCCGAAGATCCCGCCGGTTTCTTTGTCCCTGAAGGCCGGAGGCGTGCCGGTACCGGGAGCGCTATTACTTAGGCATCAGGCCAAAATAATTCTGGTAAAAGGTAAAAATAGTTGTGTCTCCGTTATCGGAGGCCGTGTTATCCTGCCTGCATAATCAAGCCATAAGGCAGGAGGAAACAAAGAATGAAGAGATTTATCGTAACGGTTTTTGTTCTGGTTCTGGGCTGCGCCCCGGCATTTGCCGGAGGCGGGAAGCAGCAAAGTCAAAGCGGCGGCGGTGCGGCGGGAAAGAAACCCATCACCTTTTATACCTGGTGGGCGGATGCCGAACGGGCTATGGGAGAGGCAATAGTTGCGGAATTTGAAAAGGCAAATCCGAATTTAAGGGTGGAGCAGAATTATGTGGCGTACAATGATTATCACAGCAAGCTGAATACCGTCATGGCATCGGGGGTTCCCGCCGATGTGTTTCAGCTTAACGAATTTCTGATAAAGGAATGGGGAAGCAAAGACGTTATTCAGGATCAGCGTCCCTATTACCTTGCCGCGGGCATTAATCCCGAAGAATTTTCCCTCTCCAGCGGCACCTTTTCTACCGGTCAGAAACTCTGGGCCATTTCCTATGGGGTAACCACCATTGCTCTGTTTTACAACAGGGATATGCTGAGAGAAGCGGGCATAACTCCCCCGCCCGAAGATGTTACAAAGCCCTGGACTTGGGATCAGTACATAGCGGCCGCGAAGAAACTCACCAAAGACGCAAACGGCAGAACCCCAAATGATGCGGGTTTCAATTACGACAACCTGATACAGTACGGAACGGTGATGCCGACTTCCTGGATCTATGTCCTTCCCCTGCTGTATACCGGTAACAGTTCGGTTGCCAATTCCACCGGCACCGCCCTGGAGATAACCAGCCCCACGGGCATAAAGATTGTCCAGAGCATTGCCAACCTGGCTCTGGTAGACAAGGTTGCCCCCACGGTTGCCATGACCAACACCAACGCGTTCTCAAGTCTTCCCACCATGCTGATGAACGGTCAGCTGGGTATGTTCATCGGCGGAACCTTCCAGTTTCCGGATTTCAAAAATGAAGGATACGATGTGGGCATTGCCCAAATTCCGTCATTCTCCGGCAGGGGGGACAGCATGACCCTGCCCGGCGGGTTTGTATTGGGTAAAGGCGCGGAAAATGACGCCTTCAGCCTTGCGTATTTTATTTCAAATTACAATAACTGGGTAACCGCGTCCAAAAGTTCCAAAGCGGCCCTTACGCAGCTTCCCGATACCCGGTCCACCTATACCGATCCGGCCCTGAACGCCGCCTGGATTGCCCAGTTCGATGCCAATCTGGCCAAGGTTGCCGGGGACATAATTCAGAAGGCCTGCCGGCCCAGCGAGAGCATCAACCTGAAGAATTTCTCCGAAATCATGGATCAAACCATCGCGCCTGTGCTGGATAAAGTCTGGCTTGGATCCGAGACCGCCCAGCAGGCCTTGCCGCCTCTGAATCAGGTACTGCAGGGCAAGCTCCAGGGTGTCTGGGATTAAGGTAAAACGCCCGTGCCCCGCCTTAGCCGGCGGGGTGTATCTTGTTATGGAGGAGCCGGCATGGCTGTTTTGAATAATCGGGTACATAAAAACAGTGTCGAACATTCCCAACTCCGGTGGGGCTATATCTTTCTTGCTCCCTGTATCCTGGGGCTTTTAGTTTTTCATTTTGGGCCCATGTTGTACAGTCTTTTTATCAGCTTTACCCGGTGGGACATGATCACCCCCGCGCGATTTACCGACTTGGGAAATTATGCGGAACTGCTCCGGGAACCCCTGGTGGGGGTTTCTATCCGGGTAACGCTTTATTACGCCCTTCTTACGGTTCCCCTCATAACGGTTATTACGTTTTTGATAGCGGTTCTTTTGAGTTCCGGCGTAAAGGGTATTTCGGTATTCCGCACCATTTTCTATATCCCTTCGATAGTACCGGTTGTGGCCTCTTCCGCCCTGTGGCTCTATATATACAATCCCATGTTCGGGCTTTTAAATTCCCTGTTCAGATCCCTCGGGCTGCCGCCACAGAATTTTATTTTTAGTCCCGAAGGAGCCGTACCGGGGCTCGCCATCATGGCGGTATGGATGGCGGGTAATACGGTGGTCATCTATCTGGCGGGGCTTCAGGGAATTTCCCGGAGCCTCTACGAAGCCGCGGATCTTGACGGGGCAAACGCGGTTCAGCGCTTTTTCCATATTACGGTTCCCGTGATGACGCCGATTATTTTTTACAATATGCTTATGGCCCTTATCGGCGCCATGCAGACTTTTACCCAGGCTTTTATTATGACCTCCGGGGGGCCAAGTAACGCAAGCCTCTTCTATTCACTGTACCTCTATCAGCAGGCTTTCAAATATCAAAAAATGGGTTATGCTTCGGCCCTTTCGTGGGTGCTTTTTATCATTGTCGCCCTGCTGACCGCGCTGGTATTCCACAGCTCCCGAAAATGGGTTTTTTATGAAAACAAATAGGGGCGGTCTTTTATGAAAATACGGATGAGTTATGTGATCAATCTGGTTCTGCTGATATTTCTCTCTCTTGTCATGGTATTCCCCTTTGTCTGGCTGGTACGGAGCGCATTTATGACCCAGAGGGAGATCATGACCATTCCGATTAAATGGATACCCGGCAGCTTTAACCTTAACAATTTCAAAAACGCCTTTAAGGCCGCGCCCTTTGGGGTATACTTCTTCAATTCGATTCTGCTTGCGGTGGTGAACATGGCAGGGCAGATACTGAGTTCAAGTTACGTTGCCTTTGGCTTCGCCCGGCTCCGCTTCAAGGGCAGAGACTTCTGGTTTGCCCTGCTCCTCTCTACCATGATGATTCCCTATACGGTGGTGATGATCCCCCAGTTTATTTTCTGGAAAACCCTGGGCGCCTATAACACGTTTATTCCCCTGATGCTTCCCGCTTTTTTCGGCCATGCCTTTAACGTGTTCCTGGTACGACAGTTCTATATGGGGATCCCCAGGGATTATGACGAAGCGGCGCTGGCGGACGGGGCGGATTATTTTATGATCTACCGCCGTATTGTCATGCCCATGGCGACCCCGGTACTCTGTTCGGTCGGCGTCTTTACATTCATGAGCTGCTGGAACGATTTTATCGGCCCGCTGTTGTATCTGGACAAACCGAACCTTAAAACCGTTTCCCTGGGATTGCAGATTTTTATCGGACAATACACCGGTCAGATGAATCTGATGATGGCAGCCTCCAGCGTAGCTATCCTGCCCATGATTGTGATATTCTTCTTTGCCCAGCGTTACTTTATTGAAGGGATTACCTTCTCCGGCTTAAAGGGATAGACGGGGTAACTATTGAAGGTGGGCCATGCGGTAATCTCTGGGGGAAAGGTGGTATTTTCTTTTGAAAATTTTGGAAAAGTAATTCGGATCCATGTAGCCCACCTGTTCGGATATATCCGTTATTTTTGTATCCGAAGAAGTAAGGTATTCTTCCGCTTTTTCCAGACGCATCTCTTCCAGGTATTCCACAAGGGTAAGTCCTGTTTTTTCCCTGAAGCGGCGGCACAGGTAGGAAGGGGTTACATAGAAGTGGCCGGATAGATCATTCAGGGTGATGTTGTTCCGGTAATTCTGTTTCAGGTATTCGATAACACCCGGGATGAGTTCCCTGTTTCTGCCTTCGGCGCCGATGATGCGGGCCAGTGAAGAGGCGGTTCCGCTGAGAAAAGCCTTTAGGGTTTCCAGGTTTGGGTAGCGGCATAACGCAAAGGGAGACAATTCCAGTTTTAGCGGGCCGGGCATGGATATATTATGGGTTACATATTTATTGATGAGAAGAAGGATTATATGCCGGTAAAAGGAACTTAC
Organism: Treponema sp.; assembly: GCA_031265435.1. Classification (GTDB taxonomy): domain Bacteria; phylum Spirochaetota; class Spirochaetia; order Treponematales; family Breznakiellaceae; genus JAIRNJ01. Next base: position 12,599 of record JAISCR010000151.1, on the reverse strand, counting down.
TTCTCCGATTGTTTCGGCTCCGGCGCTTATCTGGTCAAGGAGAATTCCAATCGCAACGCGGCAGGAATCCTGTTGTCCGTTTTCTATCGTATAATCCAGCATTCCCGTATCGGTAGAGAAGCCGGCGGCTTTTCCGGAACACTCAATCAGGGCGGGATGGAGGAAACGGCTGTTCAGGGACTGTTCAAGACGCTCCGTGAGAAGTTCCAGGGCCTCCGCCCTGGGATAGGCATAGACAAAGGACATACCGGCCCGGACTGTCAGGGGATGGAGGACAGGATACAGATCCTTCCGGAGCATTACACAATCCGGACAGTAATAGAGCCTGATGTTTCCGACATTCTGAAAGCTGAGGGAAAGCCTGTTCCCCTTTTCTTCTTCCCGGGAACCTTTAAGAAAGACATGGAGATTTTTCCCTTTCTTTTCATGTTCGTTAAGAATGTCGGCCGACGGGGCATAGGCAGCCAAAAGCGTACCTCCGCTGAGGATACGTCTTCCCCCTGTGATATATTCGTCATAAAGGGCCGAACCGTCTTTCTCCGGGAAATTTTTTCTGTGTTCCTGCCGAATCTGTTTGACCGCGGAGGCAAGCACCGCGTTGAATTCTTCGGTAGATATGGGCTTTTTGAGATAATCCATTACGCCGCTCTGAATGGCTTCCCTCATGTGGGCGAAATCGTCGTAACCGGTTATGATAATGAATTTGGTGGAACAGCCCGGATCTTCTTCCCGGATTCTGCGTACCAGGCTGAGGCCGTCGGCGCCGGGCATGTTAATATCCACAAAAAACACATCGGGCTTTGCCGACCAGTAGAGAACGATTGCGCTTTCGGCATTACCGGCGCAGCCCAGTACCCGGACAGGAACACCGGAACTCCGCAGGCGTACCATAATACTCTGCTGTATCAGGATCTCATCATCGGCAATACATACATCGTACAAAGAATCTTCCTCCATACCGAATATAATTATATCACGAAAATGCGAAAATGGATCAATAAACACAAAACACAGGAGGCATCATTTTGAAAAACCTGAATGGAAAGGCGGTTCTGCGCTTTACGTGGGCGGAAAAAGCGGAATTCAGCAGCGGCGGATTTTCTTTTGCCCTTGCTCCACCCTGCGTTGAGATTGACGGCGTTCCGCTGAATGCCCGGCCGGACTTACGGCAAACCGAAGAAGCGGGGGTCTACCGTTACATCCTTTCCGAAAAGGCCGAAGCCCTCATGGAGATGAGGTCTTATCCCGGTTTTGCCCGGCTCCGTTACCTGCTGAAAGGAGAGGGCGCGGAGCTTACCAAATCGAAAGGGAAGGACAACTTCTCCTACACCGGTTTTGAAATTCCGGGGGACAGCAAAATAACCGAGGTGCAGATCAATCAGTATGACGCTACCCGGCATGCCTATCTTCCCCAGATACTGGAACGCCCCGAGGCTGAATGGCTTGGGGAACTCTCTCTTGCGGGGCCAATCCTCCTGGCGGAATGGATTCCCCGGCCGGGAAAGAAACATACGCTGCTCTGTGCCTATGAACACGGCGGCCAATACACCGATGATTTTCTTAAATTCAATTTACGGCGCGGGGATGATGTTTTCAATGTGAGCCTGGAATGCGGCGACGGAACCTATTGCAACAAAACCTGTTTCAGCGATGCAAAGCCCTATGTTACACCCTGGTTCCAGATAGGATTCCGCGAAGGCGGCAGGGAAGACATGCTCAGGGCCTACAGAAATTTTATGCTCCATGACATGGGCGAAACATTGTCCGCGAGAACTCCCTATGTGTTTTACAATACATGGAACAATCAGGAACGGAACCGGGCTTTCCGGGGACGCAGGTATCTTCAGGATATGAATACCGAAAGGATGCTTAAAGAAATCGATCTTGCCCACCGCATCGGCATTGATGTCTTTGTCATTGATACAGGATGGTATAAAAACACCGGGGACTGGGAGGTGGATCTTGACCGCTTTCCCGATGACCTTGGAGAAATACGCAGCCGTCTTGAAAGTTACGGAATGAAACTGGGGCTCTGGTTCAATCCTTCGGCTGCCGCGGTAAGTTCCCAAATCAGCCGGGAACATCCTGAATACCGGAAACAGCTTGAAGGAAAGGATGTGAACGTCGGGCCCGTGTGGGAAACAGAAGAGAGTTACAGCATGTGCCTGGCAAGCCCTTATGCCGATTGGCTTATTGAAAAGCTGGCCGGCATAGGGGAACGTTACGGGGTTCGTTACTTCAAATGGGACGCGGTGGACATGAGCGGTTGTACGGCGCCGCATCACAATCACGGAGGGGAAGGGGTAAGTCCGGAAGAGAGGGAAAAGAATTTCCGCTTCCGGTGCGGCCTGTCCCTGACCCGTATCGCGTCGGAACTGAGCCGGAGACTGCCGGGCGCCATTGTGGATCTCGACGTAACCGAAGGCCGCCGTTATGTGGGCCTGGGTTTCCTTGCGGCGGGAAAATTCTTCCACATGAATAACGGCCCCTATTATCACGATTTTGATATTCCCAATGCCAGGGATACCTACCGGGAAAACTGGAATGTCTTTTTTTATCCCGGTTCGGCGCGCAACCATGTATGCCGTCAATCCCTGGCCTATGACGCCATTATTCCGTCGCTGCTCTTCCTGACACATTTTCTCCCCGATGGCCCGTCCTGGGCCCGGCAGAATGCCCTCGCATCCCTGTGCCTTGGGGGTAACGGAATCTGGGGAGATCTTCATTCGCTTTCCGGCGCGGACATTGAAGAAATCTCTTTCTGCGTCAATAGCTATAAGAGGGTTGCCCGTGATGTAACAGAAGCGTATCCTGTAGTTTCGGGTTTTATCGGCGCCAGCCCGGAGATCCATGAAAAAATAAATCCGGAAACCGGCATGGGTCTTGTGGCCTTCTTTACCGGAGAGCCTGTTGATGTGGTATACTGTACCCAGGCCCTGGACACGATACCTTCAGTTTCAGGCGCCGATGAGTGGGAAAAACTCGAAAGCGGCAGGGTAAAAATTTGTATGAAGTTGAAGCGGAATGATGCACGGCTGGTATTTTTTGGATAAAATCCGCAAGGCAAATTTAAGGCGGAAGCTGATTGTTCTCATTTCGTTTACCGTGACGGTGATTCTTCTCTACTGTTTTATGGTATTCGTCATTACCAGTTACAAGAACTCAAGGAGGGATCTTGATAACTATTTATGGAACAGTTACTTTCTGAAAAAAGAGCAGCTCAATTCGTATCTTTCCCGTATCGATTATACGGCGTATTCGGTTATGTTCAGTAATTGGGTACAGAGGCTCATGGTTATCGACAGGGTAGCGTCCCTTGCGGAATTCCAGGAGTATCAAAGAAATGTGATCCATTTTCTTACCAGCCTTTCCAGCGTTAACGATGATCTTTCCTTTGTACTTCTCTCGGGCAGCGCCATGGTATGGAGCAATAACAGCCTTCATTATAATCTTCAATATGATATAACGAAGCAGCCCTGGTTTAATGAACTGGCAGGCCGGAACAAGTATATTGAATACGGGAAAAGCGAACTGTTTGCCGGCCTTGGAGACCGGTGGTCTATGACATTTTATTACACCGTGATTAGCTATTATAACTTTTCTCCTCTCGGTTATCTTGCCATCAACATAACCGGGGAGAATTTAAATTTTCTGCTTGCCAACTCCAACAATTCAACTGATCATAAAACCACCTTTCATACAGGCAACGGGGACAGCGGGGAAGAATGGATTATAATTGATGACCGTGAAGGCATCCCCATTCTTTCCAACATGCCCTCAACAGAGACCAAAGACCGGCCTTTCCCCTCAGGCTCCGGCTGGTCTTCCTTAAGCGAACCCCTGATGGACGGCCGCTGGACCTTCAATGTATACATCAGGAGCAATGTTAATCCCTTCAGCGGCCTTGGAAGCCTCAATCTGATATTCCTGCTTCTCATTCCCATCATTATTTTATTTGTCATGATCATCGCGGCCTTTTCCCGGTATCTTACCATTCCGATTGTGAAGTGCAAAAACGCCATGCTGGAAATACGGAACAAAAATTTCGGCCTTACTCTGGAGAATCACTATCAGGATGAAATAGGGGAGCTTATTTCCGGGTTCAATGACATGTCGGGAGATCTGGCTCTGCTTCTCAGGGAGAACGCGGAGATTAACGCGCTTCGCCGCGAAGCGGAAATAGATATGCTCCAGCAGAAAGTGAACCCTCATTTTTTGTACAATACCCTGGAAATCATCAATGCCCTTATCCTCGGGGGACAGAGCGGAGACGCGGTACAGGTATGCGAACTTCTGGGGAAGATATACCACTATAATCTTATGAATCGCAAATGGGTAAGCCTTGGCGAAGAATGTGAATATGTAAAAAAATATTTGAACATCCTGAAATACAAGATGAATAATCTGACGGTAGTATGGGAAGTTGATGAAGAGGCATTGAAAACGGATTTTCTTAAACTGATTCTTCAGCCTTTGGTGGAAAACGCGGTACGGCACGGACTTCGTTCAAGGCAGGAGGACGCGTGTCTTGCCATCAGAATCGCCGTGAGGGGAGAAAGGACTGAGCTTGTTGTCATGGATAACGGTTCAGGCATTGATGCCGGGGATCTTGCGGATATAGAAAAAAATCTGGCGGCGATACGACAGGGGACGCCCTCGGACAGCCCCCATATAGGCATTCCCAATGTATATCAGCGGCTGTATCTGGAATACGGCCGGACAATGGAATTCAGCATCGAGTCCCGTCCGGATTACGGGACAAAGATTGTCATTATCCTGCCGGGGAAAATTTCCCCTCTTCCCGGTAATCAATAATCTCCTGTTCCACTCCGCGGCCGGTTTTTACTATACGGCATATCAAATCCTCAAGGCCGGGAATTGTTTTTGTATCCTCCCGGATCTTTTTTGTCTGATCCAGCATGTTCCCGGTAAGCGGTCTGGCCCAGGGAAGATAGCGGTCAAATACGGCGGCGTTCATCGCTATGGGAGATACCGGTTTTTCCGCAATGTCCCTGACATTCTGAAGGATGAGGATACCGTCGGGATCAAGATCGCCGGCATGATAAAAGCGAAAACCGGATGCGGAGAGAATTTTGATCATGGCCGCGGCGGCCTGGTTGAGATAGCCTCCGACATAAAGAAAGACATCTATGTCCTGCCCGAATTTATCCGGATCTCCCAGCACATAAAAAGTTTCCAGATTCTCTATCGTTAAAACGGCGGGCGCGTCTTGTGCGTCTATCGTCTTAATGGTTCCGAATTTCAGGATACTCTGCAATGGAAAGCCCAGAATTAAACCCTTCGCATTAACAAGAGGCGGGCCGGAATTGTCTCCGTATTCAAAAATAATTTTTCCTGAAATCATGGTTTCGGGAAAAGAACGCCGCAGAAACGAAAGATCCGGAGGGGAAGGCCTGCCATGGCCGGTTTCGGCGGGAGGCTGAACCGGGCTCTCCTCTTTTTGAACCTGGGACAAAAGGGAACTGAAAAGATCCAGCAGACGTTCCAGCCGCTTGGAATCCCTGTAAAGGGAAATAGACAGAGCCCTCGTGGTCAGGTTTGCCGGTTTGGCGGAAGTAAAAACCTCAAGGAGGCGGACAAGATCTCCGGCCGCCTCAAGATCTATTCCCCGCCCGATTTCCGCGGGACTAAAATGGTGGGAAAGGTAATTCAGGAAGGGATGATAATTCTGCGACAGATCCCGGATTTTATCCTTAAACAACGCCCTGATTTTTTCGGCCTCGGCCTTTGGGCTTTTTCTGCCCGATTCCTCAAAGAGTTTCCCGATATCCGGGCAGTTAAGCGTCTTGAGCCGTTCGCCCTTGCTCCGTTTTTCCCAGTTCAGAATCAGCAGGCCTTTTCGTTCCAGCTCTTCGGCGGCTTCAAGCCATGATTCTTTTTCATCAGGAGGCGCCGAATCAAAATCCGGAAATAGTGAGGCGGACTGAAGACGCAGGGTATTCTTCTCCATCCCCCCGGCCCTGGCAGCGGAAACAAAGTAGCGGCTGATAAACGCATTGATGATTTTTAATTCCCCGTCAGTCATTTCATTCCGCTTTTCCGGTGCCGCCAATTTCAATGTCGCTCAGATCCATGGCGTCAATATGACAGTCCCGTACTTTTACCGCGCTGCCGAAACGGCTTATCACATTGATCCTGTCCATGTAGGGGCCGATGGCTTCGATTTTTTCCGGCGGAACGGAGGTAATAATCTGGAGATTAAGGTCGTTGTAAAACGAAAGTATCTTACCGATCCGTTCATCGTCCATGCGGTTAAAGGCTTCGTCAAAAATGACAAGCCTCACGGTACTTTCCGGACGTGCCTTGAAGAAGCGGTAGAAACTGGCGGCAATGGCAACATAGTAAGGAGTCTGGGATTCGCCGCCGGATTTTTCCTTCAATACTCTGGAAAGGGAAAGTTCCACCATGGCTCCGGTTTTTTCATCGATGGTATCGGTTTCTTTGATCTTGATGTCATAATGAAAATAGCTGCGATAATCGCAGATGTCCCGCAGCTCCTTCGAGTCCAGGGGAGAGGTAAGTATTCTGTCGAAAAGATCCTGGACTGCCTTGCGTTCGTCGGGATCGGCAAATTGTGAAAAGAGCCCGTCATTCATGGAGGGAATTTCTGCCGCCTGGTGTATGACTTTGATCTGCCCTTTCCTGTCGCTCAGTTCTTCCAAAGTGAAATAATACTGATCCCGTCCAAAATGCAGGGTGCGGAGTATTTCGTTGATCTCCTTGAAACTTTCCTTTGCTTCCTCAATGTGCTCATTCAGGCGGGAAATAAAATGCTCCTTGAATTCTTTTTCCGCGTCCTGATAGGCTTTGGCGATCTTCTCCCTATACTCCGGAAGCTCCGAAGTCTCAAGCCGTTTCAGCAGGTTTTCCGCTTCGGCGTTTTCCGCAGGTTCCATCCCCAGGAGATAATGGAATTCATGTTCATAGTCGGCCACAAGTTTGTTGTATTCTTTCTTGAGGGAGTCTGTCCGGGTTTTAAAATTTTTCAGTGTAGAATCATAGGTGGCACTAAGCTCCTCAACGCTGTTTTTGGAAAGTTTATCCGCCGCGTAAATTTCGCACTCGCCAATCATGAGGGGATGATCTCCTCCGAAGGCTTTTATGGCATCTTCTTTTTCTTCCCGGGTACGGGTAAACAACTCAACATCATCCCGGCAGTTGGAAAGTTTATTATTCAGGCTGCCCCAGTTTTTCTGGAATCTGTCGTTGTCTTCCTTTATCAAAGAAAGCCGCTCTTCCAGTTCTGTGCGTTTTTCTTCCAGTTCCCGGAAGGACTGAGTATCCACCGCGCCAAGTTCCCTCTCCGCCCCGGCAAGATCATCCCGGAGGGCCGCGGCTGCGGCAATGGAGGGGAACAGGTATTTCAGTTCCGGCAGGAAACGTATGACCCGGCTGCAGCAATCCTCACGGCCCGCGGCTTCCTTTTCTTCCCTTTCGGCCCCGGCCGCTTCCGCCTCAACCTGTTCCGCCTCGGCGGCAAGAAACTTCCGCCTTTCCTCCAGGGCCGACCTTCCCAGATAATGTCTTCTATACACATCTTCTTTAATGCGGGAAGCGGTATGGCTTGTGTAGGTCATACATTCTTTTGTAATGGCCGAATCGTATTGCTTGAGGCTGGAAAGGTCGGCCCGCATTACCTTTCCCAAAATAAAATCAATATATACGCGGGCGTAGCCGTCGGCCTTGACCAGTTCCGCAAGGGATCCCTTTTTTACTGAAGTGCCCGCGCCGGAATGTGGCCGCATTTTTTCGATGTTGGGGATAAAGGCCCCCGCCACAGAACGGGGAAGGCGGTCGTACACTTCCAGGGCTTTCTGAAATTCCAGGGGGTTTACCAGTATGGCAAAGCGGCGGGTATTGAGCCAGCCTTCCACCGCATCCACCCAGGCCGCCTCGGTGATTTCCGCGGCCTCCGCCAGAAAGAAGGCCTCGATGCCGGCCTTTTCCAGGGCGGCCCTGAGTTCCCGAGGCGCGTCGGGATAACGGAGTATGCCCCGTTCCAGATCCGCCAGTTCGGAGCGTATATCCCGCAGCCTTTCGGCGGCCTCTTCCTTTCTTTTCCCGGCGGCGTATCGCGTGTCCTGATATTGTTTGGCCTCAGCGGAAATCGTTTCGGTTTCATCGTCGAACTTTTCGGAAAGGGGACGATTAAGCAGGGCTTCACACTGAGCCTTCAAATTCCTGTAACGTTCACCCCGCTCTTCTTCTTTGGCAAGGTCGTTTTTTATCCGGCCAATTCGGCGGCTGATTTCCTCGTAAAGCCGGTGGGCGTCATTGGCGGCAAGGCTCACATCGACGGCCCGGAGTTCCTGTTCGAGATCGATGCGCTTCTGATTCAGGGAAACAATCTGGCGGTTAACAAAATCAAGTTTGGTTTCGGTTTCTGTCAGTTCCCGGGAAGCGTTTTCCTTTTTCTGCTTTTCGTTTTCATGTTCTATTTTGAGTTTCAGGTATTCCTGTTTCAGGATGAGGCCGTCGTGTTTCCGCCACTCGGCAGCCTTGGCGCAGATTTTTTTCAGGAAGGCGATTTTTGCGATGGCTCCTTTTGCCTGGCGATCCGCTTCCTTGTAATTTTCAAGATTCTGTTTCATATCCTGAATGGATACGGGATTTTCCTCAAGAATAAAATCGCAGACAAACTGATCGATGGAATCCAGGGGCTTAAAGCTGATTGAACGGGTGAGGGAATCAAGATAGGGGTTTATATCGGCCTGCCGTTTGAACACGCCAAGCCTGTTGGTTATGTCCCGGACATAGAGCCGCTTCACATCGTAGGCTTCGATTTTCAGGGCGGCAAGAACGTCTTTGAACTGACGGAACAGCAGGGGTACGGCGGCGGGCGCTTCCCCCGAACGGACCGTTATGTCCCCGATGGAAACATTTCCTCCCACCCAGAAGTGTTCGGTATAATGATTGTCCTTGTAGGCTTCGATGCAAACCCCACAGGCAAAACTGTCGTCTTTTTGTGCGCCGGCGTCCTGCCTCCATTCCAGCATCACATGGGCCACCGTATCACCCCGGCGGTACTCGGTGGTATCGCTGCCCAGCTTGCAGCGCACATAGCCCATAAGGTCACGGCCTCCGCCCCGCCTCTCCTCCGCGGCGGAATTGAACCGGGCCATCCGCAGATTGGCGGCAAGCACATACTGTATGGCATCGATGATCGTGGACTTGCCGGAACCGTTGTCCCCCGCCAGGAGACAGCGGTTTCCTATTTCGATCACCGTATCTTCAAAATTGTGCCAGTTAACCAGACGGAGCCGTTCCAGGGTGATCACGATTCGTCTCCTTCATCTTCATTTTCACTGTTTCCGGTTTTGTTTTGCAGATAGGAGACGGCCTCGTCTATGCCGTCCCGGTCTATGCTGAGGGGAATACTCGGGTAGAGCACGATGAGCCCTTCGGGATCGGCGCAATCCTGGGTATCCACGGCGATTAGTTTGCAGGAGGAAAGCCGGCGTATCACATTGATGAGCGCGGTCTTTCTGATTTCATTCCCGGTCATCGCGTTGTATTTCTGCTGAAAATCTGAAATGGTCACCACGGGGAAACCGGTCAGGGAGACTTCGATTTTTTTGTCCTCATACAAAAGGCGCAGAACCAGAACGGCGCAGATCTCTTCCCGGGAAAAATGCAGCCTGGTATTTCCCTGGCCCCGGAAGGCTATGACCCCGAGACTTTCGTCCCGAACCAGGGACGCGTCCATGCAGGAAAACCACGCTTCAAAAAGGGCGATGTTCCGCGTAGTAAAATTGTAGAGTTCCCTCTCTTTTTCGATGCCGCGGATGATAAAAGTTTTCGAAGTGAGGGTGCGGACGGCCAGCCTGAATCGTTCGAATTCATCGGTCGACAATTCCCGTATTTGGGAGAGGGCATCAAGATCCTGATTCATTTTTAGGCATTTCCCTTCTTAACCGTATGTCCGGAACTACATAACCGGCGGCGCTCACGGTGTTGTCCGGATCGTTTTCATTTTCCTCTATCTTGTAGTCAAAATCATTTCTGGAATCTCCGTAGAGCAGGGAATAGACAAAGCGGATAAAAGAATCCTCATCCCTGATAAGTTCCGCCGGAAACAGGACGCGCTCCTTCCCACCCTGTTCGTCAAGCCAGGCCCTGACACGCTTGAGCGAAAGACGGCGCCTCATACGCTCGAAAAACTCGGCCTCGTTTTTGGTCAGGGCTTCCATGTCCGCCGTTGAAACCGGAACGGCGAAATCACCTTCCTCCCGCTGGCGGCGCAGCAGAAGCGTAGAAGGGGAAAGAAAGTTAATCCGGTGAAGCCTGTGGGCAAGGTACTCCCGCAGATCCTCGTCGCCTGAGGAAAGGGCCTTTATCACATTGCCCAGCTTCCCGGCCACGGTACTGTCCGGCTCTATATAAGCCTTGATTATTTCGGTGCTTGACCGGGAATAATCGGCATTGCGCCTGTCTATTTCATCCTCCAGCGGGTCCACAGACCGGAGATCGTCCCGTGTTTCCTCCAGCATGAATTCCAGTTTTTTTCGGCATTCTTCCCGGCTGGTCTGAAGTATCCTCAGGTACTTGCCCGCGCTGGCATCGAGCCATTCGTCGTTGTGGAGCAGATCCGTCACCTGACGAAAAATGATCTGGCGGTAACGGGAAACATTGTCCGAGGTCTTGAGCCGTTTATAGGCTTTATCCAGAACTTCCCCGGCGTAGAGATCGTAATGCTCATGCAAAACCGAAGCGGCCTTTGATCTCACCGCCTCGGCATTCAGTTTGTCGTAATATCCCTTGATGCTCTGGGATAAGACCTTGAGAGAGTCGATGAGGGCGCGGGATTCTTCCCTGGCCTTGAGTACCATGAAATGGCCGTTCTCCATCACGGCGTCTCCGCAGAGAGAGGAATACACATTGACCACATGGCTTTCGTATTCGGTTTTAAGACCCTCATCAACACGAACCAGGGATTCAAAAAAAGGTTTGCCCCAGGCGGTGATATTGATGACTCTGGTAAAGTCCGCCAGCCTTTCTTCGCCAAGCCAGCCGGCGCTGATGAGGCGCCTTAAAAAACGTCCCGCCAGGGTGCGCAGGTTCTCGGCTGAGTATTGCGGGGAAACAGTTTCCTCCGGGGAACTCTGTCCCTGCCCCGCAGACGGCCCGGGATTCCCGAAATCCAGTTCCGGAGTTTCCTCATCTTCCCCTGCCCCGGCGCTTTCCGGATTCTCGGAGGCTTCGTCCTCCTCTTCCGCAAGACTGTCCTGGTGTAAGCCAAGGTAATTCATGAATTCCCGGATTACCAGTTCCCGTTCAAGACCCCGTGTATTTTCCTGAAAAAGACGGTAATAGAGCACCAGAAGGGCCGCGTAATGCTGCCGGTTCACTCGCGCCAGAGGAGAGAAAAAATTTCCGGGCAAAATAGAAAAAACACCCATACCGGACGGCATTTTTTAACGGTACGGCAGGCACTTTTCTTTGTCAATGGTATGATTCTCTATATTGTGTAAGGGTTTCAATGTCCAGCCCGGTACCCTGAGCAACCTGTTCAAGAGACAGCCCTATGTTTATAAGTTTCCTGGCTACTTCACGCTTGACCCGCTCTTCAGTTCCCGCCCTGCCTCGTTCTTCACCTATAGCCTCACCTTCCGCCCTGCCTCGCTCTTCAGCCATGGCCGCTTCCGCCTTGTATCTGGCCTCCCATTTGGCGATAAGCCCTGTCCGTTCAAGTACCTGTTCCAGTGTCAAATCACTCATTCGTATCGCCTCCTCCAACGCATCCGCGTTCGCTCTCACTATCGCATCCAGATACGCCTGTATCCGCGCCCCTTTCCCTGCCTTCGCTATCTCCCCCGTTATCCGCCGTATCCCCTCCGCGTTCAGTTCGTTGTCCAGGTTCCTCAGCCACAGGTTCTCTCCCTCCGATAACTCCCGGCTGTCGATAATCTGGATGGGCATGATGTCTCCTGTCACAGTATAAATCCCCGCACCCCGTTCTTCAACCGTATACGAGCGGGTTTTCCGCAGGTGAGACAGCAGTTCTCTGGGACGGCGGCTTTCGATAAGGGTGATGCTAAGATCGGTTATGGGGATGTGTTCCAGGGAGGCATAGAGGCATGCGTAGCCATAGACCTTGTAAAAATCGGCGAGGGAGAGGTAATCGGTAGGGCTCTTGAACTCCAGGATATTGTGTGTGCGGAAGATGGCGGCGATGTTTTTGTCTATGAGAACGTTTGAGGTTTTTTTAATGATGACGACATCGATTTTGAGGGGTTCGGCGGTGAGGGGATATTCGGGCTTAAATTCCAGGAGATCCCGGTACTGATCCAGTTCCATCTGGATAGCCTCGACGAAGGCGGCATGCCACGCGATACGGGGTTCGCCCGGAGGCTGTTTTTCATGTTCATGAGGGTGAAGATATTCCATGCCATATATAGGGTATTGTCCTGCAAGGCGCTTCAATGGATAGAGAAATATTTTCTTCGAGGTGATTTTTTTTCAAAGTATGCCGCTTTTTACGGTGGCTTGCGTAACCCGGTCGACTCATTGTAAACTTAAATAAGATACGTATTTATAGCCGGGTTATGTGCATAATCCGTTTTTTTCATAAGGAGTAT
>JAISCR010000080.1 GCA_031265435.1 Treponema sp. | reverse complement strand
GCGAACGGGACGAACTGGACGTGGTACGGAAAAAATACAACATCTGGATCTCCAAGCTGGAGGCGGACGCGAAGACCCGGATAGATTTTGCCATACCGAAAAACATATAGCGGTTTGTTACGCTGTCTTCGGATCGCAGGTTCGCCCATAGAATACCGGAGCGTAATTCGGGCAAAACCGGAAGCTTGAGATTTCCGAATAATTCCACAAGTCTATTCTTTACTGAGGTTATTCTGTTGAAACATGCTGTTACGAAGCTGTTAAGTACTGTAGCATGAGGAGCGAAATGGAAGGGCTCCGTCCCGCATACCGGATAGAGAAGCAGACCGGGGGTGAATGGGAGTACGCTTGCCGGGCTGATTCAGCGAAGCCGTTTACCATGGGGGATAACATCAGGCCCGAGCAGGCAAATTATATAGGGGATTACCAGTACAACTTGGGCAACCATAGCCAGGAAAGCGGGAAGTTATGCGCCTAACAGGTGGGGTTTGTACGATATGCGCGGGAACGTATGGGAGTGGTGCCGGGACTGGTATGGGGAGTACCCCCTATTGTCGCAGACAGCCCCCCATCGGGCGTGATACGGGACTATACCGTATATTGCGGGGCGGTTCTTTGGTTTCCGTGTGGCGCAGTCTATACCAGGCGATAAATAGGCCGATAACGCCGCCGGCAGGTTGACCAGGGAATTGACCAGACTACGGCGCCGGCTGTGTTCCACATGAATAATCATACTCCAGAAGCGGTATGGCGTGATCCGGATCGGGGATGACCACTACATAGGGATCGGAGTAAAGCTTCAAGGCGGTGTCAAGAGCTTCGGCAACAGACGGATAAGCCACAGCGTTCCAGCGTTCAACCGTCTCGCGGGGATATGTTGAGGAAGCCAGGAAGAGTTTTTGCTTATGCGCCTCCAGCACCCGCCGTTCATAAAAAGTCCCCCGTATATTTTTTATCGCCCATTGTATTTCCCGGGGATCTTTATTCCAATCCCGTTTTTCATGGAGGCGGACAAGCTCCCCCAGGGGGATAAGATCCAGATCGAAACCATCCAAAAGACGTCGTTTGCGATTTTTATAATCCGCCGCCGCGATCACCGTGCCCTGGGGCTTTGTTACAGAAAAAGCCAGACCAAGATAGCAGGTAGGATTGTTCAGATATCTCTCCTGCCCGGTGATAACACCGCTTATCAGCGTTATATCCGCCGGCCTGCCGGTAACCGCGCCCCACACGTTCCGCTGCCCGAAATCCACACCCCTGGCAAACACCTCTTCCACGCTGCCGCCAAAAGCGGCAACCGGGCGAGCGTCAAAATCCATTACAAAATTTACGCAGAAATCTATCCCTACAAGACGCCCGACCGCATCGGCCTCGTCCCGGCTGGGGTTCTTTTTAAGAATGCCGTAATTCGACAAATCTGAAAAATTGAGAGAGTGATCCCGCATAATGGTCTCAAACGAGGCTATCCCGGGGACAATCATCTTGTAACCGCCCTCATAGCCGTAATTTGAATGTTGGAAAATCCGGCCGAAACAAAGCCTGATATCCGCCTCGGCGGCGTATTTATTCACCCAGACCGGCGTACCCAGAGGAGTTATTCCCAGGAAAGAAAGACGGGTGTGATCGCCCGCGTCGTGGGAAACGCAACGGAAACGGCGCATCATGTCTTTTCCCACTTTACGTTCCATTTCTTCATCAGACATAGGATCGTGCATACCGCTGGCGGTAACAATGGTAATATCGACCGCATCCTTGATACGCGCAACTACGGAGGGCAGAAATTCAGAGCAGGGGGTAGGACGGCCCCAGTCGTCCACCAGGATGGCCACCTTCTTGCCTTTAAAATCCCATTGGCCCAAAGGTTTCTTATCCAGAGGGTTATCCATAGCCTTGCAGACCAGTTCATTAAAGGAACCGGGAGTACAGGGAACAGGGGCCGCCGCAATAAGAGCGGAATCCGGAACCTGTAAGGTCTCACCGCCAATACTCAACTCTTTCATGTTTTCTCCTCCTTCGAACCGGAAAGGATTATTTCACATTCCTCCATAGCTTCCCGGATGGCCTTGAGGTTCTCAAATTTGGCCCCATCGTAGAATCCATAAGAGAGCCCGTCCGCACCGCCCAGGGCTACAATACGGATGCCTTTCCTGATCAGCTCCGGGCTTGCCTTTGCCCGAGGGGCAATACCGCCGATAATGGTCTTACCCTCCCCGGCCTGCCTGCGGACATTTGCCAGCCACAGCCCTTTGCGGCTTACAATCTCGTCGCTGCCTGTCTGCTCCGAATAGTCCATCATGCGGATAGAATCCACATAAGGGGCAATCTCCCGGAGGTTCTGACCGATAAGTTCCTGTTCCTGCCAGCAGGTATTAAAACGAAAATCAATTTTCTTGTTTACGCTGTGGATCGCCTCGGAAAGACCTTTAAGATACCGCGTTACAGTACCACAGCGGAACCTCAGCCACTGGTACAAAAGCGGATCTTCCAGCAGGAACATGGCGGAAGTGGAATTTCCCTGCCTAAGCATAAGCCGGTCTTCGATGTTCTCAAGCTCATGGCCTGTTAAGAGATCCGCCCATTTTTTTATCGCACTTCTCATGGCCTCAAAATCAATACCCTGGGCTTCCGCTTCCCGCTTGCAGTTGTCACAGAAACATCCCCCCAGGCTCACCCCCAGGAAAGGATGCAGATCCAGCCTGCCGGGGTTATACAGGAAAGAACAGGTCTGGATCATGTCAAGGTCGTAATGAGCGGCCAGATCCCGGGCCAGGGAGTAAACGTATTCCCGGGCATCCGGACTGTTCCAGCAGAGCTGCTGATAAGTGAAACGATCATAAGGCGGCGGATTTCCATAGACATCCCGCTGTATGCAATCGCCGAATTCCTTGCGTCCCCGTTCCGAGTCCAGCGGGGTATGGGAGATTTCCGCACCTGTCTTCATTCCCCGCTTGCGCAAGGCTTTGATAAAAACAGCAAGCCAGTCCGTATCTTTAAGAAATTCCCTTTCGGTGGGCAGGGGCTTAATTCTACTATTCTTGTACATCTCCGGGTGGATAGTAAAATACACCCGGCTGTCTTCGGCCAGGTACCTTTTCCGTACCGGGTTATGAGGATAGTAATTAGCGTGAAGAGGCCGCTTTTCGTGGTGCATCAAGGCCAGCATATAGGCGGCATTGTTACCCGCATATTCCTGGAGGTTGTCCAGGATCTTTTCAATTCCCTCGTCATGGATATCCCAGGGATAGATTCCCGTAGTCAGTTCCCGCCATATCATAATTCGCCTCCTTCTTCCTTCTTAATCATCATTTATCACCTAAACAAACCCGTGTTCAACCCGCTTCAGATGAATCTTTTGGGACGCTTTGCTCAAAAGTACGTAATAGGCGGACCAGCCGCCCATCCGTACCCGCAGCCCCCGGTACTTCTCCGGGTTTTCCATAGCCTTCCGCAGTTCTTCCGCGCTGGTTACCGTAAGGGTCATCATATTCCCCCCCTCTTCCAGAAAGGTTTTGATAAGCGCCGCTATCCTCCCCGTCCCCTCTTCCCCTTCAAGTCCGTTACTGGAAAGCCGCAGATCGATGGGGGCCCCCGCCGCCATTGGCCGGGTGTTCAGCTTCAAATACGAGTGAATCGCGGCGGTCGGCCCCGAAACGTCTTTGCCCGGAACGGGGGACATATTCGAGGCAATCGGTTCCCGGCTTTCCCGCCCGTCGGCGGAAGCCCCGATCTTCTTGCCAATGGAGATGATCCACGAATAAGTACCGATACAGGGAGAAAAAATAATCTCCGGGTACTTTTCCGCATGGCATCTTCCCCGCTCTACAAAGTAATCAACCATTTCCCGCGCTATATTGTCCACATAGTCGTTGTTATTACCGAATTTCGGCCCGTCATTGGCAAACCTCTGACGCAGAAGCTTCCCCTCCTCTCCGGCCCAGTTAGCCTTGAGCAGTTCCACCAGCCGGGGCAGGGTAACAATTTTCTCCTCAAAAACAAACTTTTTTATTGCCGCCGCCGCATCCGCGGCATTGGCCACGGCCTCCCCCATAAGATGCCACATGTCGTATTTAGCCCCCCGGTGGGCAATGTCCGTCAGATCTTCCACACAGCCCTGGGTAAGCAGCGACAGGATAGAGTTAGAGCTATAGGGCCCGTGGCTCCCATCCCGCATCAATTCCCGGTTTACATGTTCCATGGCCTTCTGCATAACACAGTCTAACTGCATCTTCCACGCGTATATCAGATCTTCAAAGGTCGCGAATCCTGCCGGGTCTCCGGTGTCTACCCCGTCGATTATCTGGTACCCGATGCTGATACCGCTGCCAAAACTAATCGGATCGCGGCGATCCGGCTTCTTTTCCTTTTTTACCGTATCACCATAAATAAATGGTTTACCTGAATTCAGGGCCAATTCCAGAAAGTATAAGAAATTAAGCCCTCGGATCATTTCCTGGTTGCTCATCCCCTGGATCAAGGTTTCCCAGCAGTTGGAATTGGCGTATTTACAGGCGTCTTCCCGGGGAACTCCCAGGGCTTCCCATGCGGAAACGATCACATCATCATTGTTGATGTAGGGCATACCGCCGCCGGTTTTGAGTACCTCCGCAGCCCGTTCCAGCAATTCCGGCGGCGTACCCTTATGCATACGCACCGTCAGCACCGGGGCGGTCATGGAAAACTTTTCGTGGGAGTTCAAGAAAAGATAAGTCACTACGCCGGTAGCGTCTGTCCCATCGGGAAGCAGTCCGCTAAGGAGGATGTTCTGACCCCAGTGATTGATAGCATCGGTATGATCAGTCTCCAGGGCGGTAACAAAACCGTAGCCGTAGCCGATACGGCACTGCCCGGGAGCGCCCTCAAGTTTCCGCTGGTCTTCGAGAAAGTAAACTTTCGGATCTATCTGGGCACGGTCGTTGCAGCGGAGTACAAAACTGTCCACGATTTCCTGGGCACGGGGCAAAGTTATTCTACCGGCTTTCCAGTCCGTCTCAAAATACGGATTGAGTATCTGATCGATACGCCCGATAGAAATATTCGTAATAGTCTCAAAGAGAGCGTAATTAAAGAACCAGACCGACTGGGCCGCCTCGTGGAAACTCCGGGCGGGGTATTCCGGCACATGACGGCACACTGCGGCTATCTCCCATAACTCTTCCCGGCGGCAGGAATCGGCCTCTCCCTCCGCAATCTCTTCCGCCAGCGCCGCGTAGCGCCGCGCCATGGCGATAACACTTTCCGCCTCCCGAATACAGGCTTCAATAAATTCCAGCCCGGATCTCCGCCGGTCTTCAAATTCCGAAGCTTCCGCCTCGGGTATCCGGCTTTTCAGTTCGTTGATAATATCCCGCAGCCCCCGGCCAAGCAATCTGTCGTAATCAGGGCATTTATGGGACATCTGTATGGAACAAAGCCCCAGTTCCTCGTTAAGGATATAATGGGGAAAGGCGCATCGCACCACCGTATCGTCCAGCAGGCAGCAGCCCACCAGCAGATCGTGATCTTCAATGGCTATGGGCATCCCGGTCATGATCTTCTCGAACGCCAGAGAACGGCGGATCACGTTGCTCCGCTTAACCGTTTCCTGGTTCAGGATCGTTAAATTACCGCCCCACATACGCTGGCGTTTACGCATCCGCCGTTCGATAGTATCAAAATGACGCCGGATATGGGCCGACATCCCTCTCAGGGAGATGTCGGTCCGCGCACCTTCAATAGCCGATTTTACTAAAATCTCCGTATCCGTCCCTTCAATTACCGATAACATCGTTTGTTCCTCCTATTCACGTACCGCCCTTAAGCCAAGGACTTCAATAAGCTTGTTCAATTCCTCATAGTACATTTTACCCCGGGCTTCCGTTTTTTCCAACGCATAGGGCTTACCGATCCAGCGGTATTTTTCTCCCGCCATGGCATTGTACGGCATAAGCTGTATGGCGGGTATTCCCAGCACCCTCACAAATTCGGCGGTTTCCCGTATATTTTCGGGGGAATCGTTCACCCCGGGTATGCAGGGAATCCGGATAGTGATTCTTCGGGCGGTAGCCGCCGACATACAGAGCCCCCGGAGATTGTCCAGAATTGTATCATTGGAAACACCGGTCCAGTTCCGGTGCATATCCCTGTCCATTATTTTTAGATCAAAGTAGATAAGGGAACAGAGGGCGGCTATTTCCCTGATCTTTTCGCCTGAACCCTGCCCGCTGGTTTCCAGCGCCGTATGAATCCCCAGATCCCGGCAGCCGGAAAGCAGCTCAAAAGCAAAGTCCGCCTGGGCAAGAGGCTCCCCGCCTGTAACGGTAATCCCGCCGCCGGAATTCTTAAAGAACGGAATATCGGGTTTTATGGAATCTATCAACTCGGCGGCGCTGTACTCTGTCCCGGCCTTCCGAATGGCCCTGAAATGACAGGCGTCGACACATACGTAACATCTGACACACTTTTCCCGGCGAACCCTTACCCCGGCAACCCCTTCGATTATTTCACCGTCACGGCTTATGGCTTTTTGGGGACAGGCTGCGGCGCAGTTGCCGCAACCTGTACAGCGCATCCGTTGGTACAGGAGTTCCGTCCCGGGAGACTGGGATTCCGGTGAATGACACCATCGGCAGGAAAGAGGACAGCCCTTTAGAAAAACCGCCGTCCTGATACCGGGGCCGTCATGAGTTGAAAACCGGTCAATGTCAAACACCAGCCCCTTAGCGCTCATTGGGGCGGGTTAAACAAGCTGTACATTGATCGCCTCGATGGCTTCCCTGAACGCATCCAGATGTTCAATATGCGAACAATCATAATGCCCCAGAGAAAGCCCGTCCACGCCCAACTCCCCGACAACCGCGATAGAACGCCTGATGAGTTCCGGCGTCGCGTTGGGCCGGACAGCCAAAGCCGCGATAAGCCGCTTGTCAAAACCGATACCCCGCCGAATCTTAAGCAGCGTATTCCGTTTGTAGAAAAAATCATCCTTCGCTCCGGTTTGTTCGGTATAGTCCGAATCGCGGATAGAATCCACATAAGGAGCTATATCCTTAAACGAGATCCCCGAATATTCGGGGAAACGCACATGGTTGTTGTACCGGAAATCAATATCATCTTTGGCCTCGTGTACGCTCTTGTAAATATCTTTAAAGAGTTCGGTGATACTTTTAATGCGGAACTTTAAGAATTCCGCAAGGCCCGGGTATTCAAAGAGGAGCATGCTCTCCGTTACATTACTCCCCAGGGTAAGGTTGTTCTCCATCAGATAATCCTGATACCGGTACGCGCTGGCCAAGGCAATCTTGTGAAGGGTAGTCATATCCCGCAAAATAAGTTCCCAGTCAAAACCCCAGCCTTTTGCCTTGGCCTTACAACTATCGCAGAAACAGCCGCCCAGGGCGACCCCCAGCAAATGCGCCAAATTAGCCTTGTTTATATCCATCCAGGTATCGTAGAACCAGGGCGCCTTGACACTGCCGCCCTGGGAAAAAGTCAAAAGACAGGTCTGGATAAAATCAACATCGTGGTTTTTTACCACATCGTAGAACATGGCCCGCTGGTACTCGTGTACATCAGGGTGGTTTGAACAGAGCAGGCCCTGGGTATCATTGATGAGATTCCCCAGAACGTTACGCTGAAGCATTTCGGGATGTTCGTTTCTCGCGACATCGGTGTCAAAAATAGTATGGGAAAGCTCGATACCCGTTTTGGTTCCCCTCGCTCTGCCTTCCCTGGTCAGGATATCCAGCCAGTCCTTGCCCTTTAAGAATTCCCGTTCGGAATACCGGGGCTTCAGTTTGGTGTTTTTGAAATTCGCCTCGTCCGCTTTGTAATACACCCGGCTATTCTCCGGGAGGTAATACTTCCGCGCCTTGTTGTGGGTATAAAAAAGACTGGTAAGCGGCCTCTTTTCAAAGTGCATGACCCCTACCAGATAGAGGCTGTTTACCTTGCAACGGCTAATAAGCTCGTCCGCAATATGGGACATCCCTTCATCGGCCAAATCCCATGGATACAGGCTGGCGGCAATTTCCGATATAAACATAAAAGATCTCCTTCAAAATTGTGATCAACCACCGTTAACTTTAAGAAAAAATACAATACAACCCACAAGGATGCACTAAATTGACTCATAAATTATGCCGTTCGTCAAGCTCCAAAAGCGGGAACAGGACAATTCCGGCTTCATATATGTTATGCTCAATATCACAACCCGTTAATTTTACACTGAACATGGATTTTCAGCGGATTCTATTTCTCCCCACATAGCGTCTAATTTTGAACTACTGTTTCGGATTCTCTCCCCTTGGTGATATCCTTCCTTTTCACGGATAAATAGTTCGCCTTGGATATATGATGAGTCAGTTTCAAAACTTGAGATTTTGAAACTGACTCTGATATCAAGCCTTAACTGGGAATGAAGGAGGGTGCGGTTTCACCCCCCTCATTCGATTTAGGTGTGCCCAGCATGGGCGGTAACTCGGCGGTGAAAGTCCGCTATGCGCTCGGTAGCAGGAAGCATTAGCCAAGAGCAAGGGTGTCCATCGTGAGGTGGAATCTGAAGG
>JAISCR010000066.1 GCA_031265435.1 Treponema sp. | reverse complement strand
TTCAAAATCATTTTTTATCATTTTCCATATATCCTCAATTTCTTTTATTAATGGCCCCATTTCATTCCAATCTAATTCTGAACTATACGAATGTCTTATGAAATGTCTAAACAATAAATATTTTTCCAAATTATTTTTTATGTCATCTCTGATAATTTTTATATTCTTTGAATTGTTTCCAAACGCCATCTCAAATAATGTTTTATGCCATTTAAAGTCATTGGGTAATTTTTCATCCAAGTATTTAAAAAATAATACAATAACACTTTCCACACCGTTGTAAAATGAATGTAATACCTGAGCCGCCGCCGTCATTTCTATAATATCAGGGGCCTTTATCTTACATAAATCCAATAAAGGTTTTACATCCTCTAATAATTTTTCTATCCGTGAAATTTCATGATTAATTTTTATTTTTACATTCTCATCCAATTTGAACAACCTCACCTATTCTGTTGAGCATTGAATAAAAATCCGAATTTATGTCAAAATCCACTAAATCAATTTTATTTTCTATGTCAAAATATAACCTTGAATATACTTCAAAAAATTTGCCTTTGGGGAGTCCTTTAATACCAATATCTATATCAGAATCCTCATGTATCTTTCCTGAAACTAATGAACCAAAGAGAAAAACAGATTGGCAACCTTCATTTTTGAGTAAATTTGTTGCGGTTTCAATATCTTTCCGGTATTTTGAAGGAATATTAAGCTCCATATTTAAATTTTATCCCATTTTTTTTATTATGTCAAGCATGTTTTGTATATTTTTTTATACATTTTGCCCCAATTTTTTGGGGGGGCCGAAGGGCTAAACTTGACCCACGGATTTTTTTAACCGCTACACCGGAGAAGTAAAAGAAGTTTTGGAGATACCATAATTCCCTCCTTCTTTTACTTTTTCGATTTTTTCTTTGGGTAAAATTTCTTCCAAAAGCCGGCGGTTTGGAAAGGTATTCGGCGCTTGACTATGCGGCGGTATCCCGAATGATAAAACCTTTTTTACGGGGTTTTGCCCCGGGATTTTCCGCGGGATACCCTAAAAGGCAAAAGGCGATGCCCATATAATTCCCGTTATCCAGGCCCCATTTTCGTAAAAGTTCTTTGCCCTCTTCCATTTCAAAGACCTCTTTCCCCCGATGGATCCAGCACGATCCCAATCCTACTGCGTAGGCAGCGTTCATCAAATTGCCCAATATCAGACAGCCATCCTCATAGGGAGTAGCCTTGGTTTTATCCGCCAGGACTGCCAGGACCGTAGGCGCTCCATAAAAAGGATCCACATCACGCATATTAAGCGCATCCGCATTGAGCTTCGAAAGCTTTGTGATAACCGCCTTGTTTTGCACTACCACAATAACCGCCGATTGATGGCCCTGGCCCGAAGGGGCATAAGTACCGGCTTCAAGGATAAGATTCAGATCTTCATCCGTTATTTGTTCCCCCGTATAGGAGCGGATGCTTCTTCGTGCTATTAAATCGTCAAGAGTGCTTTTCATAGAGATAAATATAAGTCCTCCTCCTGGATGAGGTCAATCTGCTTTAACGTATTCAGTCGAATTTTACTACAAAAAGCATAAAATTTATATTCCTTTTTATTCGATATGATGATACCATATTGTAGTGAGAAGGCGAGCTGTATGAAAAATAACAAAGGTTTTGTCCACGAATTCACCAAAAACAGAGCCTTGTTTTTTATGGCTGCTCCGGCAGTGCTGTTTGTATTTATCTTCCAGTATATCCCCATGATAGGATTGGTCCTGGCGTTCAAAAACTACCGGTATGACCGCGGTGTTTTCGGCAGCGCCTGGAACGGTCTGGAAAACTTCCGTTTTCTTTTTTCCGCCGGTACCGGGTTCCTCATTACCCGCAATACCTTTTTGTATAATGTCCTTAATCTGATCACTTCACAGTTTCTGGCAATAGTTATAGCAATCATAATAACAGAAATTCCGGGTACTCTTTTTAAGAGAACCTGCCAGTCGGTGATCTTTCTGCCTTACTTTATATCATGGGTAATCGTAGGCACTTTTGTTTTTAATATTTTTAATTATGAAACCGGTGTAATGAACAATATCCTCAAAGGCTTGGGCGCGGATCCGGTAAATGTCTACGACAAACCGTATGTCTGGCCTTTTATCATCTGCATTTTTAACTCCTGGAAATGGTGCGGTTATAATTCCGTCGTCTATATTGCCGCCATAACGGCGATTGACATCGAATGTTTTGAAGCTGCCGATATAGACGGGGCGAATATTTTTCAAAAGATCCGGCACATTACGCTTACGTCGATACGTCCTACCATAATTATTATATTTCTTCTTCATATGGGTCGTGTTTTACGCGGTGATTTTGAAATGTTCTATCAAATAGTCGGAAGAAACGGACAGCTCTACAACACCACCGATGTAATAGATGTGTTTGTGTTCCGCTCATTGATTACCAGTGGAAATATCGGCATGACAGCGGCTACGACTTTGTATCAATCGGTGTTATGTTTTCTTATCATCATGATAGTTAATCATGCCGTCAAAAAAATTGAATCTGATTATTCATTGTTTTAGGATGCTATGGATGGAACAATTATGACCAAAGAAAAGACATTTGGCGGAATAAGAAAAACACGGAGCATGATGCTTTTTCTGTTTTTTGGCTATGTTATCATTATCCTTGTCGCCCTTGGCTGTCTTTTTCCGTTTATCCTTTTGATTTCCGGTTCCTTTTCTTCGGATAACGCCATACGTTTTTCAGGCTACTCTGTCTTTCCCCGGGATTTCAATACAGAAGCGTACAAAATGATATTCAAATACCCGGTAAAAATTTTGCATGGCTACGGGGTGTCCGCATTTATCACCGCATCCGGCTCCATCGCCGGTTTGTTTCTGATAACCATGACCGCCTATGTGATAAGCCGTAAATCATTTAAATACCGAAACGTACTTTCTTTCTTTTTTTATTTTACGACCCTGTTCAGCGGCGGCATGGTTTCAACTTATATATTTTATATTCAATATCTTCATTTAAAAGACAGTCTTTTGTCGCTGATACTGCCGGGATTGTTCAACGTATTTTATTTGCTTATTATGCGCAGTTTTATTGCCGCCATACCTCCCGCGCTGATTGAATCGGCAAAAATAGACGGAGCGGAGGAGTTTTCCATCTTTATAAAAATTATAGTGCCGCTGCTGCCTTCGGCGCTTGCTACCATCGGGCTTTTTATGGTGTTGTATTACTGGAATGACTGGTACAATGCCATGCTTTATATCAATTCACCGTCAAAATTTCCCCTGCAGTATATGCTCTATGACATGATGATGCAATCACAGGCCCTGGCATTAATGGCAAATCAAATAGGGATCCGGGTGGAAGAAGTCCCCGCTAATTCCCTTAAAATGGCAATGGTACTGGTTGCTACGGGTCCTGTTGTTCTGGTGTATCCTTTTGTGCAGAAGTATTTTGTTAAGGGTATAACCATTGGGTCGGTAAAAGGCTGACATATTGTCAGGCTTAAATAGAGTCTGTCCATAAAGCAACCGGCTTTATGGATAGACACTAAATATTTGTCCGGAGGAAAAACTATGAAGAAATCGTATTCGGTTTTTATGTACGGTATGGCGGCGGTGCTGGTATTTTTGTTGACAACGCCGGTATTCGCGGGAGGAAAGCAGGCAAGGGATTCAGGCGGAGCCCTGGATACTTCAAGAAGAGTAGAGCTTACAATGTATGTATTGGGAGCGGAGCCGCCAAAACAGCATGAACTATTCGAGAATTTCAACAAGATGGCCCTGGAAAAACTGAACTGTACACTGAAGACCCAATATATCAGCTATTCCGAATTTTGGACCAAATATCCTTTGATCTTCTCGTCGGGTGAAATTTTTGACATGGCCTATGCAGGTACATGGCTGAATTTCAACCAGCTCGCCCAGCGCGGCGCTTTCCTGGAACTTGATGACTTGTGGCCAAAATACGCGCCCAAAAATTACGCCATGCAGTCGCCCACTGCTATCAGGCAGGCCACTGTGACGGATCATCTTTACACGATTCCAACATTGCTGGCTACCTATTCCGCCTATGGTATCCTTTATCGCACCGATCTTGCCTTGCCATACGGCTGGAACGGGAGGATGGAAACCTTTGCCGATATGGAAAACTATCTGGAGATTGTTAAGAAAAACAATCCCTCCATTGAACCTTTGGATATTTATTCTTCCGGTTCATACATGGACGATATTTTCCTTTATAATCACGGTTATTATTACAGTACCGGTTCCGCAAGCAACGATTTTTTGTTCTTCGATCCCGCGCAATCAAATCCAAAACTGATGACTTATTACGAATGGGATAAAACGCCGGAATTCCTTTCTATGATGGCCCGCTGGAACCAGGCGGGATATTTCTCGAAATCGGCCCTTTCCGATACGGATAGCCTGAAATTCAGGAATGGAAAAACCGCGGCCATGATTCACAATATCGATAATTATGAATCTAATTACCGGCTGCATCCGGAATGGAATATCCGGTATTCGAACTATGTATCAGACATATCCAACCTTGCCTTTACCCAGGACGCGCTTGTAATTTCCAGAACAAGCAGAAACCCGGAAAGGGCCGTTGCGTTGTACGAACTTATCACTACCGATGAGGAAATGTTCCGCGCCTTCTTTTATGGAATACAGGGAAAGAGCTATGACATAGAGACTGTAAACGGACGGCAGTATGTCAAAGCCCTGAATCCCCAGGACTATGAATTTTCCAGCTGCTGGGCCTCAAGAACCAGACAGTTTTTTATGCCCGAAGTCGGTGCTCCGCCGGATCTCCAGCAGCATAAAGACGCCTACGATTCATATATAAAGGACGGAGTTAAGTCTCAAAAATTCCGATCCTTTACTATTGATACAACTTCTGTTGAAACCGAATATGCCAATTGTGTTAATGTGCATCAACAGTACTGGTGGCCTCTGGAACTTGGTTATGTAGATCAGGTCAGAGGACTGGCGGAATACAGGGAAAAGATGCAGGCTGCCGGCATTGATCGGGTACGGACAGTGATTCAGGCCCAGCTTGATGCATATTTGGCAGGCTTGAAATAGGGGAAAACATCAAAGGTCAGCAATTTTCTCCGGAGGAAGCTCCGGAAGCCCCGGCCGGGTTTTCCGGAGTTTCCTCCGCTTGCAGGGATAAAAAAAATGGGCAAAGGATTAACAAATGAGTAAGCAGCCAGGTAGATCTGAAGACAGATCAGGATCAATACCGGTTCATCGTGATTCACCTGATTTTTCCGATTCGGCTCAATTTGTTCTTCCTGAAAATATTACCGCTGTCGGTATAATCATGGAAGACGGATTGACTCTTGCGGCGATGAGGATTTTATATTCCGGTGAAATAGACGCCGGGATGCTGACTCCCGGATATTTTCAGGTGCCTGGCCGCAAGGTTATTCACACATACGTCAATAATTCCGGGAAAAGGCATCATAGCGCTCAAAAGGGGGTATATGCATTTGTGGAGCTCCTCATCAATGAGGCTCCCGATTCCAATGAGTTTAAAGAGATCCCCGGCGCTTTTAAATTTGACCCTCGTGGTGAAAGCTGGACAATCGAACTGCCATTGATAGCAACCCTACGGCAGATAAAAACCGGATACAGTGTCGATGGAAGAAAGATCCCGCCTTACAGCCGGGCTAATGATGATCAGTATATTGAGGTGATTGATGAATTTATTCGTGATGAATACACGGATTCAGAAACACACATCACCATTAAATACAATCTCTTTGTTCCCCCGAGTTATATGAAGAAACAGGAAGGCCTGGCGGATCTGCCCCTGATCCTTTTTCTGCATGGCGCCGGTGAATCAGGGTTTGACAATCGATCCCAGGTGAGTTCCTACAGGCAGGTACAGGAATATCTCAAGCCCGCCATACAGGCGGAAAATCCATCCTTTGTGTTTATGCCCCAGTGTCCCCTGACCGAAGAACGAAGCCGCGGCGTATTTGAAGAATATGGATGGTATACCTATATCACCGGTTCAAATGGACAGACCTGTTACACCCACCCGTCAAAAAGCCTGAAGGCGGTAATTAGCGCGCTACTGCATAACATCATACCGAATTACAATATTGACAGCCAAAGGATCTATGCGGCAGGACATTCTATGGGCGCCGGCGGTGTACTGGCGGCGCTGATAGAAAGACCCGATATATTCGCAGCCGCAGTGTCATTTTCATCCGCCGGGATGTTTGCCGATGAAATGCTTAAACGCATAATAGACAAACCTGTGTTTTTTACAGTTGCCGGGGATGAAGGCTACGATATAATAAATATCAATATGCCGATTATGATGGATCAGCTGGAAAGGCTGGGCGTAAAACTCTGCCGTTTTACCGGGGCTAATGCATGGAATGGAATCCTTAGGGGCAAAGATGCTGAAAACGATGCCCATAGCTGTATTGCCGCGGCTGAGGAGCAGAAAGCGAATATGATCTATGTTGAGTATATGAAGGGCACGATAGTAGATATACCTCATTTAAGCCACCGGGCAAGTTTTGAGAACGCAGCAATCCGTAGATGGCTTTTTCAGCATCGCCTGCATCAGCCGGCTCTAAAGATGCCTCCGCTGAAAGAAACGCTGCTGCAAACGGGAACCGGTTCCAATGTTCCGGCCCCAAAAATTGCCCCTCTCCATGTGGGTGTATGGGGGATGCCTGCCGGAGCGACGGCGGGGGCAAGGACGGTTGAAGACATCAGCTGGCATTACCTTGCTTCACCGGATTTTTGCGATCGGGAAAAATTCATTGTACCATGCTGTATTTACACCATCGGGGTAACAACAGAATCGGGAATAGCAATTAAGGCGCTGCGTATAAAATACATGGGAAATATTGGAATCGGTGTTCTCAAGCCGGAAAACTTCGTGGTTCCCTGCTGCGGAATAGCCAGGGTTTATGTAAACCAAACCGGGGAATACGGAGAGGAAAAAGAAAACGGGCCGTATGTTTTTCTTGAATTTTTGCAGAGGGATCCTGTTCTATACGGAGAAATATCCCGTTCCTGCACATTGTTAATTGCCGTCCGTCAGGTTGATACGCAATTCAATTTTGACGGTAAAATAATACCGCCGTTTAATAAAATAAGCAGTGGGCAGATATCGGTTTCGTCCACGTGAAGGAGAATATGCTGAATGAAAAAGATAGTTGTCGTAACAGGCGCAGGACAAGGACTGGGGTATCATATTGTTCGATGCCATGCCGATTTACATGATACCGTCTATGCTCTGGATTGTAACATTACCACAGAAATCGAAAGTCTGGCAAAGGAGTATTCATCATTGAAGGTTTATCAGTGTGATGTTTCATCGGATAAAGAGGTAGAAGAATCGCTAAAGGATGTGCTTCGGGAGGGGAAGCAAGTCGATGTCATATATAATGTAGCGGGAATTGCGAAGGCAGGAGGCAGGGCCGGTATTGATAAAACAAATATGGATGACTGCCTGGAAATGTATAATGTAAATGCTCTTGGGGCACTGCGGGTTTGCAGGGTTTTGTGGCCTTTGATAGAAAAGGGCAGCCTGGTAATGAACATATCCTCTGAAGCCGGCAGCATAGGAGCTGCGCGCCGTAGCGCGATGTACGGGTATTGCATGTCCAAGGCCGCAATGAACATGGGTTCTAAAATTCTTTCCAATCAGCTTTGGGAAAAAGATGCCCGGGTTATGTGTATATACCCCGGCTGGCTTAAAACAAAAATGGGAGGACCTGAAGCCCTGAGAAGCAGCAAGTCTGTCCTGCCGGAAGAGAGTGCGAAAAACATTGTGGAAATTGTAGGGAATATCGATTCTATTCCCCGGGATCAGATGTTTATGAGCCATATCGGCGATATTTTGCCCTGGTAAAACGATGGAAAAGAAAGTTGCTATCGTTACCGGTTCGCGCAGGGGAATCGGAAAAGGCATTGCCAAAACCCTGGGAAAAAATGGATATTTTGTCATATTGAGCGCCACAAAAGATACTGCTGATGATGTTGTCGACGAAATGCGCCGGGATAATATCGACTGCGAATATATAAAATGCAATGTATCGGACACTGACGACCGCAGGCGTCTCTTTGACGATGTTTGTTCGAATTATGGTCGTATTGATGTTGTGGTTAATAATGCCGGTGTCGCCCCGGAGCAGCGCCGGGACCTCCTGGAAGTTACCGCGGAAAGCTATGATCGGGTTTTGGGAATAAACTCCCGTTCATTGTTTTTTATGTGTCAGCTTGCGGCAAAAAAGATGATAGCTTTTAAAAATTTGGGCCTGAACGATTATATGCCCCGGATAATCAATATATCTTCTATTTCCGCCTATACGTCATCACTAAACAGGGGGGAATATTGCATTTCCAAGGCGGCCATTTCTATGACCACCATGCTGTTTGCCGATAAACTGGCGGAGTATGGTATCCCGGTTTTTGAAATTCGGCCCGGCTTTATTATGACCGATATGATAGGCCCCTCAAAAGATAAATTCGGCAGTCTTATCGATCAGGGCATTACACCGATTAAACGTTTCGGCCTGCCTCAGGATGTAGGCGACGCGGTACTCGCCCTATGCAGCGGCCTGTTGGATTTTGCTACCGGACAGATTATTAATGCTGACGGCGGTTTCCATTTAAGGCGGCTTTAAGGCTTAAGGCTGCCGCTAAAAGCTGAGGTTTTTAGTGTTCTCTTAAAAATGTAAAGGAGAAGTCAACCATGACACCGGATACTGAGATTGTAAAAAAAGTAAAAAATGCGCTCATGAGCATTCAGCGCCGCAGCTG
The DNA here is from genome assembly GCA_031265435.1 of Treponema sp. Taxonomy (GTDB): domain Bacteria; phylum Spirochaetota; class Spirochaetia; order Treponematales; family Breznakiellaceae; genus JAIRNJ01. The sequence continues at coordinate 58,146 of JAISCR010000066.1, read as the reverse complement.
GGAACAGGGCGAAGCCATGCAGGCTATGCTGGAACTTCGGGATTATGATACGCTCCTTACCATGGCGAGAGAAGTATCATACATCCGCCTGGAAGACGGCCGTACTACGCTAACCACGGCGTGGGAAAAAAACACCGTGACGGATACCTGCGCCTGCGGCGAAGCCTTGATGGCGGCGGCAAAAATATCCAACGATCAATTAATACGGGATACTTACGAAAGACTGATTGATTATACACTGAATAAGGCGGAACGGAATGACAATGGGATTTTATATCATATAAAAGACAGTCCCCAGTTCTGGGTGGACTCGATTTATATGATGCCTCCATTTCTTGCCGCGGCGGGATACTGCCGGGAAGCGGTAAAGCAGATAAACGGATACTGGGACATTTTTTACGATCCACAAAGCAAAATGCTTAACTGGATATGGGATGACGGGGAGAAAAAATTTTTCCGTACCAATCACCGGGGCATCTGTACCGGCTATGCGGCGGCAGGGATAGTAAAGACGGCGCTTAATCTGCCACAGTCCATGAAACGCGAAAAAGATGATTTTATGGAAAAGACGAAAGTTGTGATAGACGGCATCCTTAAATTTATTGACGATTACGGTGTCTGCCATGATACTCTGGATGATCCAAACAGTATCATCGGCATTAACGCAGTGAGTATGGTCGTTTACAGCATATACCGTGCATTAGCCGCCGGATATTTGACTGAAGAGTACAGGAAAACGGCGGATCATCTGCGTTTATGCCAGCATGGAAAAGTTGATCCCTACGGTTTTTTATACGGAGTCTGCGGTGTTCCAAACAATGATCAAACCGGAATATCTGCAAACGGTCAGTCGTTTTTTTTATTAATGGAGGCGGCGCATTATGATTATATGGAAAATCCGGTTAATAATCCTGACGCCTGGTATAACAGCATATCCAGGCAGAACAATGTGCAAAAAAGCAGTTATATAAGCGTTATAAGCCAATAACATACCCGCAAAACCACCGGGAAGGAAGGGTTTACGAATGCCGCTTAACGGAAAGCAGCTGGCCAGAATGATTGACAGTACCCACATTGCGACTCTGGCTAAAAAAGAAGAACTGGATGAAGCGATCCTGCAGGCAAAGGAGATGCATTTCTTTGCGGTAAACGGGCCCGCTTGTTATTTTCCCTATCTTGTGGAACAGCTTGAAGGATCTGATGTTAATCCTGGTTTCGGATGTACCCGCTGGTCAGGCGCCGATCCGACAGCATGTAAAGCCTATGCCGCAAAATGGGCTGTAAGTCTTGGAGCAAAAGAAATTGATATGGTGATGAATCAAAGCTATCTGGTATCAGGTCTGTATAAAGAGGCGGAAGAAGATATACGGCACGTAAAAAAGGCGATAGGTTCTCATGCCCTTAAGGTTATTATTGAATGCCCTCTGCATGACGAAGAAAGAATCCGTAAGGCGGCGGAAATCATTATTGATGCGGGGGCGGACTGTATCAAAACCTGCACCGGAATGGAAGGTCCTTTTGCCATGCGGCACATTGAAATAATTTCTTCAATCGCAAAGGGACGGGTATGGATTAAGGCTGCGGGAGGCATACGGGATCTTCCTACGGTCGATCGTTTAATCGACCTGGGTGTCGCCCGTCTGGGAATAAATTATCGTTCCGCAAAATATATTTGTGAAATGGCTAACCATAGATGAAAAAATTAATCCTAACCCATGACATCGGAACCTCAGGCGACAAGGCTGCCCTGGTAGACCAGGAAGGACGGATTATCAGGACCCATACCGCATCCTACGGGGATGTCTTTTTCCGTGACGGCAGGACGGAGCAGGATCCGGAAGAGTGGTGGAAAGCATTTTGCGTAAATAACGCCGTTCTTCTGGAAGATATTGCTTTAGAAGATATCGTTGCAGTCATTCTTACCGGGCAGATGATGTGCTGTCTTCCTTTGGATAAAAAAGGCGAACCCCTTTATGCCGCCATTACATGGGCAGATATCCGTGCGGAAGAAGAAGCGGCATATCTGGAACAAATGCTGGGAAAAGATGAGTATTATGAAATAACCGGCATGCGGTCGGCTGCAGGATATACGCTGCCGAAAATTATGTGGCTTAAAAAACACAAAAACGAAATCTACCGAAAGGCTTCGGTGTTTGTATCCCCAAAGGATTTTATCAATGGAAAACTTACCGGTTGTTTTGCCGTAGATGCGGAAACAGCGGCTTATATGCATTGTTTTGACCGCCGGACAAACGGCTGGTCCCGAAACCTGCTCGAGGCGGCAGGGGTGGATCAGGAGAAAATGCCTTGTTTGATTCCCGCGGGTTCGATTATCGGCACACTGCTCCCTGTGGCTGCGAAGGAGTCGGGCCTCGTTGCCGGTATTCCCATAGTGATGGGACCCGGGGACGGTGGAGCGGCGACCTTTGGCTCCGGGGTAACCGAAACAGGTGAAGCCTATACCAGCATCGGTACTTCGAGCTGGGTTTGTGCGGTAAGCGCAGGAGGCAAGACGGATGCAGAACGGCGCATTTCAAAAATTAGTTATTTTAACACCCAGCGGGATTCCGGTACAATGCAGGCCGGCGGATATGCCTACCACTGGATATGTAAAATGTTATACGCCCGGGAACTATCCCTGCTTGACGGCTACAGGCAGATAGATCAATATACCGCGGATTCTCCACCCGGCGCACGGGGGCTCCTCTTCCTGCCCTATTTACTTGGTGAACGGGCGCCCTTCTGGGATTCCGCCATGCTGGGGGCATTTATCGGCTTACACAGCGGCACGACCAGGCAGGATATGTGCAGAAGCGTTATGGAAGGGGTTGCCTTTCACATGCGGATAATTCTGGATATAATCCGGGAGCTGAACAAACCGGCGGGCCTCGTTTCCATGAAACTGATCGGCGGCGGCGGCCGCAGTCCCCTTTGGACACAAATATTTGCCGATGTGTACGATCTGCCGGTCAGTTCCGTCGCCTGCCCGGATCACGCCGCCACGCTGGGAATGGCGGTACTGGCAGGTGTAGCTGTCGGGATGTTTCAAAATACCGCTGTAATCCGGCAATTCCAGCGGGTGGTCTCAATTACCGAACCACATACGGAAAATGCGGCTCTTTACCAGGAATTGTTCACTATATTCAGGGATTCTGCTGCCGGCTTAACAGAAATCAATCACAGGCTAAAAAAATTGGCCCCGTTGAAGAGCTATATTGGCTGCCCCGGCGGGAAAAGGTATAAACAATGAAACAGTACGATTTTAGCTACAAAACGCTGGAAGATATCCGTGAGAGGCTGAAAGATCTGACGATCTGCCTGCCGCTGTCGGAAGAAACAGATATTCTTTTTAAACCTCTGATGCTGAACAAAAGGCTCCTGCAGAACAGAATAGGCATTGCGCCGATGGAGGGCTTTGATGCCTGTCCTGACGGTACTCCCTCGGAATTAACCAGACGCCGATATTTAAGATATGCCCGGGGCGGGGCGGCGCTTATCTGGTTTGAATCAGTTACCATAGTGCCGGAAGGACGCTCTTCCCCGCGGCAGCTTGTGTTGACCAAGGAGACACTGCCGCAATTCCAGCGCTTTGTCGAAGAAATAAAAGAGACAGGACTTAAAGAAAACGGTTACGCTCCGTTTCTTGTCATGCAGGCGAACCACAGTGGACGTTATTCGCATCCTAATCCTCAAACGCCGCAGCCCATTGCGGCTTTCCACAATCCTGTCATTGAAGGGGACAGGCCGCTGGATTCATCGTGTATAGCAAGCGACGATTATCTCGCGTCACTGGAAGATAAATTCGGTGAATCGGCGAAACTCTGCAGGAAAGCAGGCTTTGACGGGATCGATATTAAATCCTGCCATGGTTATTTGCTGGGCGAACTTGCAGGCGCTTTTAATCGTCCCGGCATTTATGGCGGCAATTTTGAGAACCGTTTCCGCCTGCTCTTTAATTCTCTGCGTCATGCCCAATGCGTACAAAGCGATTCATTTATGATAACAGTCCGCCTTAATATTTTTGACGGCTTTCCATATCCCTACGGGTATGGAGTAGTCCGGGATGGCAGCCTGAATACTGATTACAGTGAACCTCTTGAAGCAGTACGGATTCTGCACAGGGAACTGGGTGTATCTTTCATAAACATCACCATGGGGGATCCGCATATTCGTCCTTATATCACCCGTCCGTTTCTAAGGGATGACAAATTTTTACAGATGGAAGATCCCCTTGCGGGGCTGGCAAGAATGTACAATGGCAGCGCAGTGATAAAGCGGAATTTTCCGGAGCTGGTTGTTTCCGCTTCAGCGCCAAGCTATCTTCATCAGTTTGCGCCAAACCTTGCGGCAGGGGCAATACAAGCAGGCGCCTGCGATCAAGTCTGTTTCGGCCGTCTGGCATTTGCAAATCCCTGTTTCCCCAGAGATATAAAAGAATCAGGTTTTCTGGAACCAGAAAAGGCTTGTATCGCCTGCAGCAAGTGTTCTTCACTGGGACGCGGAGGAATGCCTGCGGGCTGCATTGTAAGAGACGCTGAAGTTTATCTGCCTTACTATAAATCGCTTATGGACAAAAATAAACAAAGGAAACAAACATGAAAGACATTTACATTATTGGTTCTAACGCGCTTCCCGTAGGAAAACATCTTGATGTTTCAGTGCGGGATCTTACCTCAAAAACGGTAGAAGGCTGCCTTGAAGACGCAAAACTTAATAAAACCGATATCCAATCAATTCATTTTGGAAACGGTCTTTGGGGTTATTACAGTGGACAGCATGGAATCCGGGGGCAGCTGGTCATGCGTTCCATGGGTATAGACAGCGTTCCGGTCAATAACGTTGAGGGCGCGTGCGCTACCGGAACCATCTGTCTGCATAATGCCTGTAAGGATATTCTCAGCGGCCTTTATGATTGCGTCCTGGCTGTCGGCGTGGAGAAACAGGTTAACGAAGATAAGCGCAAAGCCTTTGATTCATTTAATTCATATATTGATATTGAAAATCGGGATGCCTTTTTCGAATCCTGGAACAAGTGGTGTGAAAAGAATGTTAAAGTCAAACCTCCCGCCGGTGCGGATGAAAAAATCCGAAGTCCCTTTATGGACATCTATGCGTATCAAGTTCGGTGGCATATGGGGAAATATGGAACAACCATTGAACAGCTTGCTGCGGCGGCATCTAAAAATCACTATCATTCAACCATGAATCCCCTGGCCCAATACCGCTTTCCCCTTTCCACAGAAGAGGTGCTCAAGGATATCCCTGTTGTCTGGCCCTTAACCCGATCCATGTGTTCCCCCATGGGTGATGGCGCCGCATCGGCGATTATCTGTTCCCGGAAATTTCTGAATCAGCTGCCGGCTGATATTCACAATCGGGCGGTCCGCATAGCGTCGAGCGTTTATTGCAGCGGCGATGATCACGATTTGGACTATTCGCCGAATTATGTACAGAAGGCCGCATTACGCGCCTATGAGGATGCGGGCCTTAAACCGGATGATATAGATGTAGCCGAAGTACACGATGCCTGCATAATCGGAGAGATAATGCAAATAGAGAATTTGGGATTTTGTGCACCCGGAGAGGGAGGCCCCTTTGAAGCAAGCGGCGCCACCCGTCTTGGAGGCTTAATTCCGGTGAACACTTCAGGAGGACTTATATCCCGGGGCCATCCGGTGTCCGCCACAGGACTTAACATGATAAACGAGCTGGTAACCCAATTACGGAACGAAGCGGGGGATCGGCAGGTAAAAGACGCTCATTACGGAATATGCGAAAACGGTGGTGGAACCATTGGTTTTAATGCCGCTACAATGACAATTACTATTCTTGCCAAGGATTGAAGAAGGAGGCTGCTATGTCCTACATGGATGAATATAAAAACAAGCTGATCAGCTCAAAACAGGCCGGAGCCCTGGTTAACTCCGGTGACTACATAGACTTATACGGCTATTATGCCGCAGGAGACACCATGGATCAGGCTTTAGCGGCCAGGGTTCACGAAATACAGAATGTAAAAATACGTACCATGAGCAAACATAACGGGAATTGGGCATTTCTGGAGGCGGACAATCAGAATAAGGCTTTTATCAATATCCCTATCTTTCTTGGTCCTGTAGAGACGCGGCAGGTTAACCAGATTAATCAGGCGCCTATTCCCGCTCTGTTTTACGAGTATCCTCACATGTACCGCCGGGGGGACTTGCCGGTACATGTGGGTTCACGGCAGGTTTCTCCTATGGACAACGAAGGGTATTTCAGTTTTTCTTCTTCAATTGCCTACAGCAAGGCGCTGGTGGAAGCATCTAAAATCTTTATTGCCGAAATAAATACCAGCCTGCCTCCGCTGTCATTTGGACATGAAGACCGGAGGATACATATATCCCAGATTGATTATATTGTAGAAGGAAACAACCCCGTTCCGGTTGAACAGCCCGACCCTGTACCAACCGAAATAGATAAAAAAATAGCGAAGTACATTTTAGGCGAATTGCATAATGGCAGCTGCCTGCAGGTTGGTTTTGGAAAAGTACCCATGGCGGTAACGTCCCTTATTGCCGAATCGGATTTGCACGATCTGGGAATTCATACAGAATTAATGAGTGACAGTTTGATGAAATTGTACAATGCCGGGCTTGTTACAAACCGCTGTAAGACGATTAATAAAGGGCAGACAGTGTATACCATCGCAGCCGGCTCACATGAACTATATGAATTTGTAACTTCCTGCAAAGATATGTACGCCGCACCGGTAGACTATGTGAACGATTTATGCTTAATTGGTTCCAATGATAATGTTGTTTCGATCAATTCGTGCCTTGAATTTGATTTAACCGGTCATGTCAGTGCTGAAACCATCGGAACACGGCAAATTTCCGGTACCGGAGGACAGTTGGATTTCATAATGGGGTCTTACCGTTCAAAAGGCGGCAAGTCTATTGTCACATGTCCTTCTACGTATAAGAAAAAAGACGGCAGTACTGCTTCCCGGATAGTTCCAACCCTCAGTCCCGGCGTTGGCGTAACGGATCCGCGCATGTGCATTCATTACCTTTGCACTGAATATGGTATAACTAACATAAAAGGCGCCTCCATGTGGGAAAGAGTAGAGCGGATCATCGGCATTGCTCATCCTGATTTTCGGGACAATCTGGTCAAGGAAGCGGAAAAGCTCAGACTCTGGACACGAACCAATAAAATAATCTAGCAGGGGAATAAGGAGAAATGGATAAAACCTGCCTGTGGCTTTTTAAGCAGGGAAAAATTGGCTCTCTTGTACTGAAAAACCGGGCGGTTATGGCACCGGCCATGACCGGCTTTCCCGGATTGGACGGGGAAACCGGAGACCGGGTCGTCCGGTACTACGGGGAACGTGCCCGGGGCGGAGCCGGATTGATCATAACCGAAGCAGGTACGATAGACGAAAATTACAGCCTGGGAAGGCATAACCAGCTGTACTACACCCTTCGTTCTGCCTCCGGCCTGGAACGCCTCTGTGAAACGGTACATCGTTATGATGCCAGAATATTCGCGCAGCTTTGGCATGGCGGCAATACCTGTGATCCGGCACTAATTGGCAAACAAACTGTCTCGGCAAGCGATGTTCCCGTTATTCCCGGCAATGTTCCGAGACCTTTAAGAAAAGATGAAATCAAAACTCTTGTGGAACGTTATGCGCAGGCAGCCGCCTTATGTAAAAAGGCAGGTTATGATGGCGTGGAAATTCACGCCGCCCATGGGTACCTTATCGCTCAGTTTTTAAGCCGGTACTTCAATAAGCGAGTCGATGAATATGGCGGCTCCTTTGAAAACCGGTTCCGCTTTTTGCATGAAATTCTTACCGCCGTTCGTCAGGCCGTGGGCGCGCAGTTTCCTGTTTCCGTCCGTTTCAGCGCTGATGAAATGGCCTCTGCATGGAGCGCTGATCACATGAATATAGACGATGGGCTTCAACTGGCAAAAAAATTGGATCAATCAGGCATGGTGGATGTACTGAATGTTTCAAACTGTAACCGGTTAACGCCTAACGCAAACTGTGAACCATATTTTTACGAAACAGGGTGGAAACAGCATATTGCCAGAGCCATTAAAGAGGCAGTATCCCTGCCGGTAATCGCTACGAATACTATAAAGACCCCCGAACAGGCGGAACGTCAGCTCGCAGAGGGGGTAAGTGATTTTGTAGCAATGGCCCGGGCTTTTTTTGCGGATCCTTTTTTCCTGTGGAAAACAGCGCGGCGCCAGGAAAAGGAAATATGGAACTGCATTGGATGCCTCGTGTGCCGGGAGTCCATGGGAGGAGGCGGTACACTCTGTTCTGTAAATCCCGCCATAGGATACGAGGAGAGTTATGCGTCATTGCGGCGGAACGGCGAAAATCGCCCGGTAGTTGTAGTCGGCGGAGGCCCCGCAGGAATGCGGGCGGCGGCAGTTCTTGCGGAGCGGGGATTTAAGGTTTCCCTTTACGAACAGTCGGGCAGCCTCGGAGGAAAGCTAAATCTTATTGATAAGATGCTTCACAAGGAAAAGATAGGCGCTTTAAACAGGACCCTTCAGGTACATCTGGAAAAATCTGGTGCGGAAGTATATCTTAATATCAAAATTACGCCTGAACTGATAGAATCTCTAAAACCCTGCGGTTTGTTTATTGCCCTGGGAGCGGTTCCCATTATCCCTAAAATCGAGGGCATACAATTACCTCATGTGATCCGGGCGGAAGATATGATTTGCCATAATCTATTGCCCAAAGGCAGGATTCTTATCGCCGGTGCGGGTTTGACAGGGCTTGAGGCAGCGGAAATACTTCTGCGGAACGGCAGGGAAGTTATAATCGCCGATATGATTCCCGAATTAGGGGCGGGAATATACGAACCAATCCTGGGGGAAATAAGGGGCATCCTCAAAAACTATTCTCCGGAATTTTATTTAGGATGGCAGCTTGCAACTATTGACAATACCGCTGTAACATTGATAAAACATAACGGTTCCGATACAATAAAAATCGCTGTCGATTCGGTGGTGCTTGCCCTGGGGGCCGTAAGCGATACAGTGCAGATAGATGCGCTGTACGGGAAGGTTCAAAACACCCTGCTTATCGGGGACGCGCAGAAGGCCGGTAGAATTTACAACGCTATTAAGACCGGCTTTTGTTCCGCTTTTGCCTTTGACCCTTAAGGGAAAAAGCATACAGGAGGTATAGATGACTAATATTATGGTTTTGTGTGACGACCTATGGCATCCCGGAGAAGTGATCATGCGGGGATTCTGTGGATTGGGCAGAGATGAATTTACGTTTGATTTTATTATGGATGCGAAGGATATTCTTAGTCCTGAGTTGTTAGCCGGATATCCCGCCGTCATCTGCTGTAAGGGAGATTATATTAACGCCGCAAATAAAGCACCCTGGTTTGAGGACGGGGTTACCGAAGTAGGCGTAAGGGAATTTGAGGACTATGTAGCAGGCGGCGGCGGCTTCCTCTCTATCCATTCAGCTAATACCGCGGCGGAAGGTTCTCCCTATGCGGCTTTCGCAGGCAATTCCTTCATCGGACATCCCCCGCGCTGCAAGGTTGATGTTGAGATTATCGGGAATCATCCAGTGGTACAGGGGGTAAGCAATTTTACCATCCGGGACGAGCACTATCAGATAGCTGTTAACACCGATGAAATAATTGAACTTTTCCATACGGTGTCTGAAACCGGCGGGGATCAGATCGGCGGCTATGCTCGGCAGATTGGCAAAGGCCGGCTTTGTGTTATGACACCGGGACATCTTCTTTCGGTATGGGAACACGGTGAGTACAGGAAACTCCTGCTCAATGCCTTGCGCTGGTGCCTAAAGCATTAGATATTTATCGGCTTATATTCCTTCGCGGGCTTTATATTTTTTTGGAGAAATACCATAATGTTTTTTGAACAGATGGCAAAAATAGTTTACATCGTAGATTCCGCACCGTGCGGCAATTTCCTTGATTGTCGCCTTGTCCTCAAATAGAATATCCATTGCGATTCTGAGCCGGAGATCTTCCAGGTACTTCCTGGGACTCAATCCCATTTCTTTGCCGAAAAGACGGGTAAAATGGGAACTGCTCAACCGCATTACTTCCGCCATTTCTTTTACCGAAATATCCCGCTGGATGTTTTTTTTCAAAAAAAGAATAACTTTTTCAAATGATCTTGTCCCTTCCACCTGCCGGATTGTTCCGATTTCTTCCATCAATGTCATGCATAATAGGTAGGAATATTTTGAATTGATAAAAGGATTGTTTATTTTTTCTGACAAAATATTTTCTAAAAATTCATACAGTACTGCTAATGTTTTTGGAATCTTTACCGCATCAATTATATTACCCAAATGCTGTTCTATCATCTTTGTTATTCGAACCGCTTCCCTGCCCACCATAGCAAGAAAAACAAATTCCCAATGGGTTGAATCTTCCGGAAGATAATACATATGGGGGCCAGGTACCGATACGATCATAAGAGAACCGGGAAACAGATCATAACAGGTATCGTTCAAGTTGATACAGCCTTTTCCGGACAAGGTATATTGCCAGACCACATAGGATGTACATTCTTTATTTTTGCTGTCCTGACAATATCGGGATGTTTCGTTGCTGTGACCCGAGAGTATAGTCAATATGTGGAGAGGAAATTTTCTGATCGAGTACCGGGAAGACATCTCGATGAGGGGCAATCGGGAAAACATATCACCCTGAGACTTACACATGATCGCATTATACTATGATTAAAACCGGTTTGACAATGTCCCCCGCTTCCGAAGATCGGCACAGACGCCACTTAGCCTCTGCTCTTCTTCAGTATTTCCCCTGCGGCATCGGCTTCACCCGAATTCTCCGGTGCGTTTATTCTGCATGTAAAGGCCCTTCCCGGCAGGGGACTCTCTTCTCCCGGAACGCTTCTGCACAGAAGCCTGAGATAATTTTCCGATACCGCGTGGAAAAGACATGGATCTTCCCCGCTCTCGCAAACCGCTTCTACACTGCGGCCCAGCCAGCGTTGTACATAAGCGGCCCTCCCCTGTCTGGCAAGCTCCATTAAAGCCGCTACCCGCTTCCCCGCTTCCCTTTCGCTTACCAAAGGCTTCATGGAGGCCGCCGCTGTTCCCGGCCGCGGGGAATAGGGGAAGGCGTGTATCCAGGCAAAACCGATCCGGCGGCAGAGTTCAAAGGTTTCTTCAAAGTCCCTCTCCCCTTCCCCCGGAAAGCCGGTAATGATGTCGCAGGCCAGGAAGGGATCATCCTTCAGTTCCCGCAGCCGGGCGGCGGCCGCCTCAACGGTGTGGGGGCCGTAGTTTCTCCCCATCCTTTTTAAAACCGCGGCGCTTCCCGACTGTACCGAAATATGAAAGTGGGATCGTATCCGTGCGGACTTGAGAATCTCAAAGAGATCCTCTGTCATTTCATCCGGTTCCAGGGAAGAAAGCCGCAGGGCTATTGCGGCAGTTCCCTCAAGCAGAAACTTTAAAAGTCCGGCCATGTTCAGTTCCGTTTTTCCCGCGGCGGCCCGGTAGAGGCCTATGTTTACCCCTGTCAGTACCGCTTCCCCCAAACCCCGGGCCTCAAGGTCCCGGAGCCGGGCCAGCACTTGTTCCGCTTCCAGGCTTACGCTTCTCCCCCTGGCAAGCCGTACCCGGCAAAAGCTGCAGTGCTTGTCGCAGCCGTCCTGGATCTTTATAAAGGCCCTGGAACGGAAGAAGGAACCTTGAGGGTCGGGCCAGTCAGGCTCATCTTCATCCTGAGTTTCCCTGTTCCCTTCATGTGTATCCATCCAGGATTGAATCAAAGCGGGCAGTTCCTGCCGATCTTCAGGCAGGGCAGAGGCAAGAAAAGCGGGCAGGGTCTGCAGAATCTTTTTCCCTCTTCCCGGAATGATAAAAAGCCTCCGCTCCCCCGTTTTACTCAAGGCCCCGCTTTCCAGGGCAAGCGTTTCAAGCTCTTCCCGGTCAAGCTCCGCATAGCAGCCTGTTACCAGCACACAGGAGGAAGGACAATCCCGTAACAGCTTACGGATAACTCTTCTGGCCTTCTGCTCAGCCTTGCCGGTTACCGTACAGGTATTTACCGCGGTAATATCGGGAGCCTCTCCGTGCGCTCCTTCGGGCCGGGAAAGCACCCTGAAACCCGCGGCGGCAAAGGCGCCGGCAAGAGCCTCGCTTTCAAGCTGATTGAGTTTACAGCCAAGTGTATAAATCGAAAAAGAAAAGGGAAGAGTCAAAGCGCTAACCTTAAAAAGTACACAATTCTTCCGCTACCGGGAGGCCAGGGCCTGCCGCACCCGTTCCAGCCCCCGCCGGGCATCGTTAAGCCGGGAATTCAGTTCCAGGGCCTTTTCATAGGCCTTTACCGCTTCGCCAAGATCTCCGGCATTTTCCCTGGCATAGGCAAGCCGTGTCCACCATTCCGCGTTATCGGGCCGCCAATGAACCGCCGTGGAAAGGGCAATGTCCGCGTGACGGAAACGCCCCAGACGGATATAGATCTCCCCGATATAGTAGTAGACCGTTTCTATGCGCTGCCCTTCGGGAGCCAGATTGATATACTCCTGAAAATACTGCAGCGCCTCATTATTCCGGCCTTCAAAATAGTTAATCTCACCGAAAACCTCGATGATCCGCGCATCATAACGGCTCAAATTCTGCGCCGCTCTGGCATAGCTTTGGGCTTCCGTATAGCGGTTCAGCCGCAGAAGAGCCCAGCAGATCACCACATGGGATTCCAGATTACGGGGATTCAGATTCAATTCATTTCTGCAGATTAGCACCGCCCTCTCGTAGTTTCCATTCCGGTATTCCGCCAGTGCATCGGGCCGGGTCTGGGCAAAAACATAGCCGCTCAGGGAAACCAGCGTGACGCACAGGACAATACGGCCGAAAAGCTTCATGCTAACCGCCGATTTTACCGGTCATGGTACAGAGCCCGTTGAAGGTACAACCGGTCTCCATAAGGATTTCCGGAGCCGTCACATTTCCTATAAGCTTCCCCGAGATGGTAAGCTCCACCTTTTCGGCAGCCGTCACATTTCCCTTTACCTTCCCCCGGATCACCACCCGGCCGGCCTGTATATTCGCCTCTACTACCGCGTCTTCATCGATCACGAGAAGCCCTTTGGCGATGATATTCCCGGACATCTTTCCCCGGATCAGAAAGGATTTTTCAAAATTGAGGGTTCCGTTAAATTCAATGTCCGCCGATAGAACGGTGTCAAAATCTTCATCTTCAAGAGCATCATTATGGACATCGGTCATTAAAACTCCCCCCATACCAATTATATACCAAATTCTGCCATGAGCATGGTTCAAGGTCAAGACCCGAGACCTTGCTCTATAAACCGGATAGGTTTATGCTTAATAGGAATGTTACCTTTAGGTAAAGGAGGCGGATCATGGACTTTGTAAAAGATATGCGGGCCAAGGCCAGATCGATGCAGAAACGGCTGGTGCTGCCCGAAGGAACCGAACCGCGGACGGTTAAAGCGGCCAGAATTCTGGCGGATGAAAGCCTTGCGGCTTCCGTTGTCCTTCTCGGCAAAGAATCGGAAATCGAGGCCATTGCCGAACAGCAGGGGGTCCACCTTGAGGGCATAGCCATCATCAATCCCCATATTGATAAAGAGCTGGATGCCTATGCCCATGAGTACTTTGAATTGCGCAAACACAAGGGAATGACCGAAGAACAGGCCAAAATTGATATAACAGATCCCCTTCGCTGGGGTTCCATGATGGTTCGTATGGGGGCCGCCGATGTTTCGGTGGCCGGCGCGGAAAATACCACCGGGGACGTGCTCCGCTCAGGCCTTGCTATTATCGGTACCGTTCCGGGTCTCAAGACGGCTTCCTCCTGCTTTGTCATGCAGACCGCCGATCCTGCCTGGGGCAAGGAAGGAAACCTCATCTTCTCCGACTGCGCCGTTATACCCGATCCCACGGCTGAACAACTGGCCGATATTGCGGAAAGCGCCGCCCAGAGCTGCCGGGAATTCCTCGGCGTTGAACCGGTAGTTGCCCTCATGTCATTCTCCACCAAGGGTTCCGCCAAACATGATGATGTGACAAAGGTGCAGACTGCGGTAGAGATCCTTAAAGGCCGAAAGCCGAACTTCGTTTTTGACGGAGAACTTCAGGCGGACGCGGCTCTGGTGCCGTCGGTTACCGACAAAAAAGCTCCGGGAAGCCCGGTAAAAGGCAGGGTAAATACCCTGATCTTCCCGGATCTGGGCGCAGGCAATATCGGTTACAAGCTGGTACAGCGCCTCGGCAAGGCGGAAGCATTCGGCCCCTTCCTTCAGGGCTTTGCAAAGCCTATAAGCGACCTTTCCCGGGGCGCCTCGGTAGATGATATAGTCACAACCGCGGCGGTGACTCTTTCCCGGGCAAAATAAATGTTTTGAAAAAAAACCCCGAAAGGCCGGCCGGGTCGAAACGAAATGAAGGCAAAAGTTCCGCTCTTGCGGCCTCAACGGGGAAACGGCGTAAAAAAGATTCCTCTCTTGAAGAAGCTATCCGCGCGGGTAAAAGCCGGGATTACAAGAAAGCGATCCTCATTCTGGGGGAGATACTTTCAAATCCCGATGCCCCCGCGGAAGCGTACCTCTACTTGGGCAGATCTTTCCACGCAACAGGAGATCATGCCCGGGCCCTGGCCTGTTTCAACGACTACATACGCATAAGACCTGAATCCTGCGAAGGCTACTTCTTCGCGGGAAGGGCCTGCCTTTCCCTGACTCTGCCCCAGCGGGCCGTTCCCTTCTTCCGCAAGGCTGTCGAACTGGCCCTTCCCTCCCTCTCCCGCGGCCATGAGGGAGAAATACAGGCCTTTCTGGGTGTTGCCTACCTGAAATCCCGTCGCTCCGGGCCGGCGGTTGAGACACTCCGGGAAGCGGTAGAGGCCGCCCCCGAAAACCCGAAGATCTACCGCGCGTATCTCAATGCCCTCTTTATCCGGGGCATCAAACTCTGCAGGAACGAAGACTATGACCTGGGAAGACAGATGCTCCGTTTTGTTTTGGAAAACGGCGGCTCCCAGGCGGTGTCCAGCCCTCTTCTCCGTCTGGAACTGGGCAGAGCCTGCCGGGAACTTGGACTGCGGAAAGAGGCCCTGGATCACTACACCGAAGCCCTGAAAGCGTCCCCTTCGGACAAGAGCATACGCTGGTACCGGGCATCGATCCTCATGGCCCTCGGCCAGGCGGCGGAAGCCAGGAAAGAGATTGACCTTATCCGCAAGGCGGGGACAAAAAATTCTGTGCTTCTCCCGCCGGATGAAGAACTCCCCTGGAATAGTGAGATTGTCGATCTCTTCATGATCCGTTCCCTTCTCGGAGCGGGAGAATGGAGGCAGGCGGCGGAAGCCTGCAAGGCATGGCTCAGGCGGGAATCAAAAAGAAACGCGTCTTCGGGAATAAGGCCGTCTCCCCAGGATGCGGTAGTCCATACCATGTAT
This sequence comes from Treponema sp., assembly GCA_031265435.1. GTDB lineage: Bacteria > Spirochaetota > Spirochaetia > Treponematales > Breznakiellaceae > JAIRNJ01. Next base: position 42,685 of record JAISCR010000066.1, on the reverse strand, counting down.
GCCGAAGCCCTGCGGAAACTCCGGGACTACTCCGCCTCCCTTAACCATCTGGACAGGGCGGGAGAGATCGATGATTCCGCCGTTCAGATTGCCTACGAAAAACTCCTTGTGGCCTGGGAAAGCGAAAACTGGAAAGCCCTGCGGAATGCCATAAAAACAGCAGGGAGACTTGGAGGCGACAGGGAATTTATCGCCCGTTTTTCCATCCTTCTGGAAGGCCGGACAGGGGAAGATGATATTCCCGTCATTGGGCGCCTGCAGGAGGCAATCCGCCGCTGGGGGCCCGATCCGGACATCATGTATGCCCTGGCGGAACGTTATCTCCGCATAGGCCTGATTGAAGAAGCCCGTGAGTGGTTCCGGAAGGTGTTTCTCGTTCAGCCGGGCCATGAACGCGCCTGGCTTGGTCAGATTGCGGCTCTTGAGGCACAAACCATCGAAAACGGCGGCGGACAGGCAATTTCCAAAGGAAGCGATCGGCGTTCCCCCGGCCTCCTCGCAAAAGGAGAGTATGTATTGCAAAGACAGGGCCTGGATCAAACGCATCGGGAACTCCGGGAGGCTTACGGTGAATATCTTAAACGCTGGCCGGATAATTATACGATCCGCCGTGAACGGGCCCTCTATCTGGTTCATACCTTTGAATATCAGGATGCGGCCGCAGACCTCGAAACCCTTCTCGCGTGGGAACCCCGGAATCCCAGCCTCCGCCGGGTTCTCGCCTACTGTTACCGCAAGACAGGCCGCTATCGGGAAGCCGCCGTGTTCCTCAAGGCCCTCCTCAAGGAAAATCCCCGGTCGCTAAACCTGATCCTCGAATATTCAGGCTGCCTCGAACGGGCGGGAGCGCCGGACTATGCGGCCGCCATCCTGGAAAGCGCCCTCCCCCTGCTCCCCGCCGCGGCAGAATTACCCATGGCCCTGGGCCTCGTCCTTTCCCGGCAAAAAAAGACGGAGAAGGCCTTTGACTGTTTCAGGGAAGCCGCTGCCCGCGCTCCCGGGGATGAAAGGCCCTGGCGCTGCATGGCAGTCCTCTCCCGGAATATCGGAGACAAGGCCGCCGCGGCAAAGTACGAGAAGCAGGCCGAAAAAGCCTCCTCCTCCCCAAAAGGCAGCCCGTAAATGAGGCTTAAACCAGGAGCCTTGAAATTTAAAAAATGATACTGGATTTTTTTTCCGTATTCGAATAAAATAAACATTGATAGAAACTTAAGAAACCTCATTCGAAAGAATAAGGAAAATTGAAGGGGGCTGTTATGGCAGTCAAGGCAATGGATCTTTTTGAAGCGTATAGTCAGGATAAATTACCCAAAGATAAGGCATATATCGTCTCATCCTTTATTGAGGGGAAAACCGGCTATTCCATATACGAAGTAATAAGCTACTCGGGAGTCAAGGCGATCTACCCCGATGGCGAAGGACTCACTTTCCAGTCTTCCGGTAAAAAATTGCATCTGCTCATCGAACCGGCTTCCTATCCCCATAAGGGAACCGAGCCGTACCTGCGGGACAAGACCCAGCAGATTCCCCTCCGCTTCAGTGAAATTGACACCATCATCACAAAAAACCAGATCAAGATCATGATCGGCAAGAAGCCCAACGAGTCCCTGTCGGCCTTTACCGTGGCAAAACCCGCCGGCTTTAATATTGCCTTTTTATTCTATGACGCGCCGGATATTTATGCCACCCTGGCTGTGTTTTTTGAAAAATCCTTAAACAACGATGCGGGAGTTCCCCAGACGGATGCCAAAAAGGCCGCAAAACAGATTGCCGCCACCCTCGAAAAGACAATGGCATTCAAGGCCGATTTCGGAGAAAGTTGAGCTTTCCATAATGAGCACAAAAAAGCCGCCCGAAGGCGGCTTTTTTTCTTTTTATTTCGCTGACTCCGCGTTCTCCAGTTCCGCCTGGGCGACCGCAAGCAGCGCTATGGGCACCGAGTAGGGTGAACAAGACACATAGTTGAGCCCCGCATCCATGCAGAAGCGCACGTTACCCGGATTGGCGCCGTGCTCGCCGCAGAGACCGCATACCAGATCGGGCCTGGTTAGCCTTCCGCGCTGTACCGCCAGAGCGATAAGTTCCTTGACACGGGGATCCAGGTTACTAAAGGGATTCCCCAGGATAAGGTCAAAGAGCGTGTAGTCCGGCATAAACGCGGTAAAGTCGTCCCGGCTGATACCCAGTGTGGTTTGAGTCAGATCGTTGGTACCAAAGCTGAAGAAGCGGCCGTACTTGGCGATGTCCCCGGCTCCGAGGGCAGCCGCGGGCAGCTCTATCATGGTACCGATCTGGAATTCTATCGGGGCGGCCCCCTTCTCTTCCCGAAGGGCTTCTTCGATATCCACGATACCGGTGTAACTGGAACCCTCGATCTTCTTCCCGTAGGCAATAAGCTTGAGTTCCGACGCGTTCATGACGATAGGCACCATAATCTCCGGATGCACATCCACTTTTTCGTCCCGGAGCTTGTAAGCCGCGTCAAAGATTGCCCGTACCTGCATGGCATAGATTTCGGGGTAGGACACCGCAATACGGCAGCCCCGGTGGCCCAGCATGGGGTTAAATTCATGGAGGGCCTCGATACTGCCTACAACCTCGGACTTGGAAATCTTCCGCTTTTTGGTCTTTTCCACATGCCCGATGTATTCGGCAAGGCTCTCGTCGTTCTGGGGCATAAACTCGTGGAGAGGCGCGTCGAGAAGCCTAATCGTTACCTCTTTGCCTGCCATTACCTTGAGAATGCCGTAAAAGTCCTCAGTCTGCATAACCTGCAGCTTTGCCAGGGCTTTTTTCCGTTCGTCCGGGTTATCCGAAAGGATCATGTCACGGAAGACCATGATCCGTTCCGCCTTGAAGAACATGTGCTCGGTACGGCAAAGCCCCACGCCTTCCGCGCCGAAGCTCAGGGCAAGGGATGCGTCTCTGGGCGTATCCGCGTTGCACCGGACATGAAATTTCTTGAGGAAACTCTTGGACAGGGCGATAAAGTCCAGAAGTCCGGATTCCTTGGGATCAGGCTCAATAAGTTTGGCCGTTCCCAGAAATACGGATGGTTCTCCGTAATAGGGCACATTGAGGGTTATATAGTCCCCTTCCTTAAAAGTGATATTGCCGATGCTGGCAACCTTGCTCTTAATCTTCATCCCCGGAGTAACCAGAGACACTTTGCCGTACTGCCGGGCAACAACCGAAGCGTGGGCGGAATAACCCCCTTCCGCGGTGAGTACACCGGTAGAAACCTCGATGGCCTTGACATCCTCGGCAAAGGAAGAGATGGCTACCAGAATAAAACGGGCATCTTCACCCTTCTGCAGGGCAAGTTTCCTCGCTTCCAGCAGTGAATCGGTGGTAAAGTAGGCCCGGCCGATGGCGGCGCCGGGAGCGCCGGCAATACCGCCTGAATAACTCTTGAGGGTCTTTACCGATGCGGGATCGATAACGGGATGGAGAATTTCATTGAGCCGCGGGGGTTCAATGGCTTTCGCCACATAGGCCTTGTCAACAATCTTTCTGTCCGCAAGGTCAAGGAGGAGTTTGATGTCCGCCTGGGTGGACTTCTGATCGATCAACCGTTGTTCGATAAGCCACAGCTTGCCGTTTTCCACGGTAAAGCGTACCTGCCGTATCTCCTTGAACCTGTCTTCCAGGGTCCAGGCGATCTTCTGAAGATCCTTCAGGTGCTTGTCCCCGATTTTTTCGATGGACTGGCCCGATGCGCCGCCCGCTTCGTTGAATTTGCCCCGAAAGAATTCACCCTGGAGTTTCTTCTGGCCGGTCACCACATTGCGGGAGAAGAAATCGCCTGAGCAGGAATCCTTACCGTAGTTTCCGTAAACCATGGGCTGAATCACCAGAGCGGTATCATTATCGTTCTGATCATCCATAGCCAGCATCCGGGAAATCTCCGTCATGGTGAGCACGATTTGATTTTCCGTGGAATCAAAGAAACCCTGGGGGAAGTAATGGGCATATTCGTCCATGTATTCGTCGGCGCTTTTAGTGATCTTGATGGGCTTTTCTTTTTCGCCCAGTTCATTGGAAGGCCCCGATATGCCCAGCATCCGGTTGAGGGTTTTCCCGCAGGAAATAATCTCCTTCTGTTCACCATCCTTGCCTTCCAGTTCCTTGATCCGCTCCTCAATCTTGAGCATACCCCGAACAAGAAAGAGGATTTCATGGGCGGCAAAATCCTTGCCCACCCAGTTGGCGAAACCTTCGATGGTCGGTTTGACCAGGCCGAAATTGTGGAGGGCCGGATATGTGGTTACGGCCAGGTTGGAGCTGATGACAAATTTCAAGAGCATGGGGTTTTGCGCGTCGCCGTATTTCTTCCCCACAAGACTTGCACATTTATCCAGCAGGAACATAATATCCTTTTTAATGGCCTTACCGTCTATCCCGGAAGCCAGGGCGGTATCCAGAATGATGCCCGGCAGAATGGGAAAACCCAATTCCGCAAACTCATTCAGCTGCCGCCCCCTGATGCCCAAGAGTTCGGGCTCTATCGTGCTGGGAATGACATCCTTTTGGCTAAAAAAATGAATCCTCTTATCCATACATGTTTCCTTTAGAACAATTTAAGTACGTTATTCACGGGACCGCGAAGAAAAGCTTCAAATTGAGAACTTGCCCCCTGAGCCAGATACCGCTGCAGCTTTGCCACATCCTTTATGTCGTTTCCCGCCACGGCAAACTGAATAGAACTGCCGTGCTTCACCTTGCCCCACTTGAACAGGGCATTGATGTCCATAATCCTTTCCCCTTCATAGTAAATGTACACCTGAAGAGCGGGATATTTTGCGTTGTAACTGGCTACAATACGCTTCCAGGCTTCCACGTTTCCGTTATGGAAAAGTTCGTTCTGAACCACCACGGAATACATGGGAGTCATCCGTACCGGACCTGTAGTCTGAACCGCCGGAACCGTGGAGGTAACCACAGGAGCCGCCACCCTGGCGCTTTCCCTGGGTTTGGCCGGAGGAACGGCGTCAGCCTTTTTCCTTCCGGGGGAGGCCTTGGGCTTGGGGCCCCGTTTTGCCGGCGCCGGGGGAGCAGGAGGCTCCGCTTTTTTAAGCTTTTGAACCGTAAGGTTTCCCTTGTAAAATTCCTGGGGAATCTTGGGCTTGTTTCCCTCAAAGAGAGCGGAGGCCGCAAGGGCCGCCTTGACGCAGAGTTCATCCGCAGCCTGGCTGCCTTTCCCCGCATAGATCACGAGAAGCTCACGCTTCCGTAAAGCGCCGAAAGTAACCAATTCTTCAAGCTTTTTGGGGTTTGCTACCAGCAGCCCCAAATCAGGATGATGATAGGCCGCGATAAGATCCACCGCATTCCATTTGGAAAATTCTTCCACCAGGGGAGCAAAATCGCTAACCACCGAGGAAAGATTGGAGGAAACGGTTTTGTAGCCTAATTTATCCACCAGGAGCATTCTGAGGAGCACCCCGGCCCGATCCCCGGAGAGACCTTCATCTCCCGATTCGTAGAGGATATCACCCAGATTGATGTTCATTCCCACTTTTTCATTGATACTGATGGTTTTTTTGATATGCCTGACTGCGGAGTTAAAACCCATCCTGGTGGAAAGTACTTCCAGATTCATTGTGTCTTTTGCCATATATTCCTTCTCCCAGAAAAAACGCCCCCGTTTTCGGGGGCGTTTCGGCTTTATTTAACCGATTGGGCGTCTTTATACTTCTTTGATCTCAACATCACCCGAAGAAGCCCTCGCCCGCCTGCCCCGTCCGCGGGGTTTGGCATCTACGACACCGGCCTTGGCCCTGCCCCGTCTGGGAGCGGCAATTGCCTTGGGAGCTTCGCCGGAAGCGTCACCGGAGGAGGCATTGATGAGATCCAGGTAAGAACTGCTGGAAGGCTGTCCTCCGCTTGCGGGTTTCTCTTCTTCGGCGCCGAAGGACTGGTTGATATCCTCGCGTACAGTGGAACGCCGGCGGCTGAAGGATGCGAAAGCCGCATCTGCAAATCCCTTGGACACGCCATGAAGGAATTCGTTCAATACGTTCGCCATTGCGTCGAGGGTTGCCTTCTTCCGTTTGATGGAAGTGATATCCACGTCCAGGAGGAGACCCGGCTGGATATGGTAGGGGTTAATAAGGTATTCAAAGTCATAGTACTTCATCTCCAGGAAGGTGAGCCGATCTTCCATGACCCGCCGCTCGATGGGGTACTGATAATCGTACATACCTTTCATCCGCTCCTGCATGATGATGATCTTCTGGCGGATCTTGTCCTTCTCGTAGATATAGGTCCGGTTGGAACGCTCGACTTCGGTTTCAGCCGCCCGCACGAAGCTGACTTCATCCCACACCTTGGCGATGTCTTCGTATGCAGGCTCGCCGCTCTTCTCTTTGATGAGCTTGCGAATCCGGGGTTTCTCTTTCTTTGCGAGATCCTGGAAGTCGGTAACCTTGAAGGGGCTCTTGGCGTCCTGATAGATGACTTCGAGCACATCCCACAGATGCTGAACTTCGGTTTCAAAGCTCTTCATCTGCACATCGTAGGCCTTGCGTTCTTCGATGAGCTGAGTCTGATCGAAGTAACGCATCCGGATCTGATAACGCTCGTCGGGAAGATTAGCCTTGTCGGTATCCTCATATTCCCGGATGAGAACTTCACGGGAATTCTTGAGGTTTTCGATGTACTGATACCCCATCTTGGAGGTGTCGAGGATCGAGGTAATCGAATTGATTGCCGTATTGAAGCCGCGGTTCCGGATATTCTCGATATCGACGATCTTCTTGATGTTTTCCCGGATGTTCTGCTGATCAAAAGTAGCGGGATCGATTTCCGCCCGCAGGTCGCTGATCCTCTCCATCAGGGTCTTGGCAATGATAGTGTAGCGCTTGGATTTGGGATCATCTCCCTTGTCATCGGTGTAGGCTTCAATATTTCCAATCTTCTTGAAGATGATCTCGCTGTCGCTCAGCTCTTCCATCCCCTGATCGATCCGTTCATCCTTGTACTTTTCGATGTCTTTATCGATTGTATCAATGATGTGCTTGGCAATAAGATCCTTAATGAGGTATTCCACCGTTACCTGGTAGTGGAAAATGGGGCTGATAAGCTCGGAATCCAGGATATTAACGGAAAGTTTGACATCGGAAACGGTCTTGGGTTTGAAGAGGTTATCCTTGAAGGCGCACTTCACGATGGAGTACGCGTTTTCACCGCGGACAAAGGCGCCGGTATCGGTCTTCTGCCGCAGGATGCTGTTCGTATGGGTTTCCAGCTCGTTGATACCACGCTGGATATGCCCTTGCAGGTGTCCATACATGTTTACGATGGATTTTTCAATTTCACCGGTGTTGAACTTGTCGGCGCCGCCAACCTGATCCAGAAGATCCGCTACCTCTTTGGGGGTATAGCGTACCAAAACCTTGGTCTCTTCCTTGTCGATGAAATTCCGGATTTTCTTCACCATTTCATCTTCAGTCGTTACCATGTAACGGTTGAACATGTTCTGGTAATTCTGGTTGAAGTAGTTATACAACTTCTCTTTCATACCACCCATAACATCCAGGCGTTCCAGAACGTCTTTGGGCAGTTTCGAGTTAAGATGATGGATAACCTTGTTTACCTCTTCTTCCAACAGCTGATTTACTTCACTCTGCTGATCCCGGTATTCCTGAGCTAGCGAATTCCGAGAACCTACAGCACTCGGCTTCTCCGGATGGAATACATTCGGGCTCTTGGGCAGGTCCATTGCTCCCATTTTAATCTCCTTAAAAAATAGATTTATCTGTAAAAACTTTACGTCAACTATGACACATAGTAAACCCATTCATATAGAAAAGTAAAGCCCCTATCGCTTTGTTCGTAAGCGGTTTTTTTTCAAACAGGGGATTGCCAGGGAAAAGCGCAGCATCTTTTCAAATTTGTTGAAAGGCTCATATTCATTATAATAACACTTTGGAAAATAAAAAGCCATTTTATTTGAAAATATCTGTAAAAAAAAGACGGTTTATGATAAAATTGAGGTATGAAACTGTTTCCCATCAAAATTCTTGTGTTTTCCGGTATCCTCCTCTGTTTTTCCGCGGTCTTTTCTGCCTTTGCGGCAGACCGGCGGGATATTCCTGTGGAAGTCAATGTCATCATCGACAGTTCCCGGTACATCGCTCCGGTTGGGGAAGAGCCGGTACGCTGGCTCTCCGGTCATCTAATCGACGGAATTCTTAAGGCCGGGGATTCGATTTGCGTCTGGGATGCCGGAACTCAGGCCCGGATCATCTATCAGGGCACGGTTAAGGATGAAAATACGAAGGAAGAGATCAAAAAGGCTCTCCAATCGCGGAAAATCCAGGATAAAACAGCGGATTTTGAGGGCGCTCTCAGGGCGGCGGCCCGGCAAAGCCGTTCCGGAAAGGCCCAAATCAGCTATACGGTGCTGATCTGCGGTTCATCTCAGCCCTCCCTGACGGAAACGGCGGCCCGGATGCTCCGTTATTCGAAGACGGAGATCTTTTCCGGCTGGAGGGCGATGATCGCCGCCCTGGATATCGGAGACCGGGTACAGCAGGCCGCGGCGGCCTATGGCCGTTAAAAGGCCGGCATGAATCTCCGTTTCTCCAGAATTATTACCACTCTTGTCTTTATCCTTGCGGGTCTGAGTATTATTTTTCTTATTATCCGGCCCCTTGATCGTATTTCCCGGCCGGTAAAGAGCGGCGAAAGCAGCCGGACGCGGGTAGTTTTACCCGGAGAGACGGTGCGGGAACTGGGTCCGGACGGGCAGGACGCGGAACGGATGGCCTATGAGGACAGCGTCCAGCCGCGCCTTGCCCTGGAAGACGGTGAACTGGCCGTGCAGATTCTTTCACAGGACTTTGACGGGGACTCTATGGATGAGCAGATCATCGCCTACCGGAATCTTCTGGAAATTGAAAGCCCGCTGTACATCACATATATAGAATATGAAGCGCGGGAACGGGCCTACCGCCGGGTCTGGAACGCCCCTACCGCGGTTACAAGACCGGGTACCCTCTCTCTCTATACGATGGATCTTATCGGAGACCGGAGTCTCTGTATCCTGGTAAACGGAATGAACGGCGCCGGGGAGCATACCCTGACTATCTTCCGGAGAAATCCCCGGGATACTTCCCAGGATACATCCCGGGACAACTACTTCAATAAAATTGCGGAGATCCGGATTGACGGCTCCATTTCCGTCAAGGAAACGGAACGGACTCAGGCCTATCAGGCGGGTGTGGCGCCGGGCCGGAGTTTTAGCATAAGCGCCTACGGGCACGACTATGGTTCGGAAAATCTGCTGGATCAGATTGAAATAAGTTACACGTATAACCCGGTCAACGGCCTCTATGAGCAGTCGGGGAGCACAAGGGTACCGGGAACTCAAATAGAACAGCACAGGCTCCGGGAACTGCTCTCCGGGACTCCCGGAGTTTTTGAACAGTTTATCAACGATCTCTGGTACTATGTGAGCCCCGAAGGAACGGTAGAAAGGGATCAATATATCTTTTTTGATCCCGCAAGCAGGGAAGTGATCTTCTTTGGGGATGAAACCCAGCAGGTTTTTACCTGGCAGAATTCAAACGCCACCCGCTACGGCCTCTATATTTCCAGCCAAAACCTTTCGGTTTCCACACTGCGGCGTTCCATTGATATTGAACTTGAATCCCTGGACAGCATACGGGTGAAGGTCTTTGAGGATGTACGGCTCAGGATCAATGTGAACGATTCATGGGACGGCTCTTACCGCCGCGCCGGAACGGTGGAAAAGGGCGCCGTAAAGAACAGCGACACGGTGGAACCTTTTGCAAACACCGTGTATGAGAGCCCCCTGGGTACACTGTATTTTTCGGGGGACGGCGCCTTTGAACTCCATTCAGGCGATTCCCTCTCTGCCGCGGTCAGGCGGGGTCATTATGTCTTTTTCAGGATAAACAACCGGAGGCTGCTGGAACTCCGTTTCCAGGACAGGACGGAAGGTTCCGGCAGGGAGATCTACGCGGTGGATGACAGTTCCGCGGAGGGTTCCTTAAGCCTCTCTCCCGTGCGTCTGGGCTCAAAGGGAATTATTGAATAGAGTCTGTCGCGTGCTGTTCTTGACCCACAGAATTTTTTAACCACAAGGTCGCGGAAGTCGTCTACCGGGTAGAAGTTTAGCGCTTGCGGCAGAGAGGCTCATTCCACCGGGAAGGATTCAAAGCCTGCGTCCCTGAGGCTGAGTATCATGCGGTTTGTGTCCTGCCCGGCTTTTACCAGTACGGCCCAGTATTCGTTTCCATTCACAGTTCTCCGGCTCAATTCCGCGGCAAAACCCTTTTCGGCAAGCCGGGCCGCCTGGGAACGGGCGTTTTCCTCCCTGCCGAACAGTCCTGTCTGGAGCAGGGTTTCCCTCCCGGCCGCCGGTGAAGCGGTTGGAGCGTTTCTTGCCGCGGGGGCTGAAGGAACAGGTTCAAGGCCGAATGAAGCGCGGCCCGGCATGAGAAGCCAAAGCGGGCTCGGTTTGATATACACTGCCGCCTTTTTGCCCGGGCCTCCGCTTCCCTGATCCGGGCCTTCCTCCGCGGCTATACGCCCTTCGGGACTTTCCGGGTATTCGGAGCGGAGCCGGGAGGACCAGCTTCCGTTTCCTGTAATTTTCCAGAGGGAAAAATAAATCAGGGGTTTTATTTCGGCAAAACCGGGATAATCCAGCAGGGCAAGAAGAGCGGAGGTATCGGAAGAACGGAAGGCTTCAATCTGGGCCTCCAGATACCGGGCCTCCAGACGCAGGGATTGATCCCCGCTGCCCGGCGATACAAGAGCGGAGGCTCCCTCCCAGTCACCCATAGCGGCCAGGCAGCGGGCTTTACGGAGCAGGGATTTTTCATCCCGCCTGCCCTGTTCCGCGACGGCAGCTTCGCCCCAGGTTTTTGCCGCCGATTCCAGGTTTCCGGAAAGTTCCTGCAGGCGGGCAAGCTTAACCAGGGCCTGATGTTTTTCCGCCGGGGAAAAAGCGCCGGATTTCAGATTTTTCTCGATTCTTTGAATTTCCGCTCCCAGCGGTACGCCGCCTTCCTGGGCCCGGAGGGGAAAACCGGAAAAAAGAAGAAGCAAAAACAAAAATGCGGGAAAGGAGAGCCTAATCATGGCCTTCAGTCGATTCCGTAAGGCCCTTCGGTCCCGGGAGGGAGTTCTTCCTCTTTCTTCGCGGACGCCGACCAGGGAAATTTCTTTTTGGGTTTCTCTTTGACCGCGGCTTCCTTTCCGCCCTTCTTTTTTCCGATGCCCAGAATGAAAGGTATCGCGCATAACATTCCCAGAATGAATGAAGAAAAAGCGGTAAGGTAGACAGGCACCTCCGGAAATACCCGGAAGATCAGACTGATGTCGCAGCTGTTCTGGAGATTAAAGGCAATGAAGACCAGAAAAATCGCAAAAATGAGGATAAAACCAATCAAACGCCAGGGCATATATTCTCCTTAAAAAAAGTATCCTCAGGATACCTCAAGACAAAGATCCTTTCCAAAAAATGTGTTCCCCCGCAGAGCGGCAAGGCTTAATTCGGCAAAGGAACCTATCATGGACGCATTTCCCGGAAAAACTACCATTTCATCCCGTTCGGTACGTCCTAATACTTCATCGGCATTTTTACGGGAAATCTCTTCGATTAGCACCCTTTCCCGTCTGCCGATGCGTTTTTCGAGCAGGGAGGCCGTATGGATTTTCTGCAGGGCCATGACACGGGAAAGTCTCTCCCGCTTGGTTTTTTCTTCAACCCGGCCGGAAAAATCGCAGGCCCTGGTTCCCTCCCTTGGATTGTAGTGGTACGTGTATGCATAGAAGAATTTTACCTCCTCCATGAGGGCAAGGGTCTCTTCAAGATCCTCCCCGGTTTCTCCGGGAAAGCCGACCAGTATATCGGTGGAAAGACTCAAGTCCGGCATGGCGGCCCGCAGGCGCTTCACCAGATCGAGGTAGGCTTCCCGGGTATACTGCCGGTTCATGGCCGCCAGAATCCTGTTGGAACCATGCTGAACAGGCAAATGGAGATGCCGGCAGAAACATGAATGTTCCGCCATCACCTTGATTGTCTTTTCCGAAAAGTCTTTGGGGTGGCTGGACAAAAAACGCAGTCTCTTGATGGGAGTCCCTTCAATTGCCCCCGCTATAAGCTCAAGCAGATCGGAAAATTCCAGCCTTTCCCCTCCTTCACAAAGATACGAATTCACATTTTGTCCCAGAAGGGTGATCTCCCGTATCCCCTTTTCCGAGAGCAGCCGTATTTCTTCAAGGATCAGGGCCGGATCGCGGGAAATTTCCCTGCCCCGGACATAGGGCACAATACAGTAGGAACAGAAGTTGTTGCAGCCGTGCATGATGGGAACAAAGCTGCGGACCGGAGAGGGGCCTTCCGCCAGATGGGATGCCGAAAAGGAAAAAACCGGTTTTTCGTCGGGCGTATCGGGGGCGGGAAATACGCCGGGAGTGCCGTTTTGAAGAGTTTCCTCCACCGCTTTCAGGATGAGGGGAAAACGGGAACGGGCCTGAGTTCCCATCACATAATCCACCGCGGGGACTTCCCGTTTCAGATCTTCCCCGAGCCGTTCCGCCATACAGCCTGCCACCACGAGGGCAAAGGTGCGGCCTTCAGCCTGACGCCTCTTCTTTTCGGCCGCATAATGAGCCAGGCGTCCGTAGAGACGGGTTTCCGCTGTCTTGCGGACCGAACAGGTATTGATCAGAACCAAATCCGCCGCAGAGCTGTCGGCCGCCGCTTCCCAGCCCTCTTCCCGGGCGGCCAGAGCCAGGGCGGCCGATTCGGCAATGTTCATCTGACATCCGTGGGTTTCAAAGAAAAAAAACACCGGTTTCAAGACCTGTTTTTATTGAGACCTTTGAGGAATCTGATGCCGTTGAGGATTCCCGTTGCCAAAAAGCCCAGGGCGCCTATGCTAAGGAGGCTGGAAGCCAGAGGCCGGATCAGGGGGAGGCCCACGCGGGAGAGAATAAGGCAGGCGCCCGCGGCGGCAAGGATGGCGCCGGGCTTTTTATCATCCGGATCTTTGGAAAAAAGCGCACCGGCGCCGAAAAATGCGGAGACCGCTCCCAGAACCAGTCCCACAACGGGGAATCTTGCGCCCAGTACCGTAGCGGTAAGGAGGATGACGCCGCCGGCGATGCCTATTACGGCATTCACCCCGTATTTTTCAAGCTTCTTTGCCGGTGTATAGGATTCATTTTTTTCAAGATCGTTCACTGTTTTCCTCCTCAGGATAAATTATAGTACATATTCTGCGGTCATAGTTTAGTCTTCACCTTCACTCTCCGGCGGCAATATTGCCAAAAAACGTCCCTGTTCCGCATGAATCCCGATACTCAGCTCAGGTGTCCCTTCGGGCCGCGGGCGTAAGGAAGATGGTTGTATTTGAAACCGCTGCGCGGCATTTAATGGGTCTTCGGCGGCCTGCCCTTCCACCCGGTTGCTCACACCGAAAAAACCCCGGTTCCAGCTTAGCCGATCCAGAGGCCACTTCAAATTCCGGCTCAGCGCCCGCCAGGGGCCTTCACCCAGAGGGAAAACCGATACCAGGCTTCCCGAAGGAAGCCTTCTGGACAAGCTCTGTCCCTCATTGATGCAAAACATATCCTCTCCGGCGGTAATCCAGCGGGCAGGACACCGATCCCGTTCAAAAAGAGCCCGGATGGCAAAGAGATGATCCACGCGGCCCCCTCCCCCGCCTGCCAGCCAGACTTCCCCGGCGCCCTGCTCCCAGAGGAGGGAGAGGGCCAGTTCCGTATCAGTATAATCCTTGTCTTCCCCGTAACGAAGTACCCGGTCTTGTGGATACGCATCAAGACGACCCGGATCGGAAAGGGAATCCATGTCTCCCACGATCCAGCCGGGCCTGATACCCGCCCTTTCGACTGCCTCAAGACCGGAATCGGCCGCCGCGATGATCAGTCTTTCCGAGCGGCGTTCCGCCTCTTCGAGAAGCTTTTGTACCGTTTCCCCTTCCGGGCCTTCGGCTCCGGTAAAGGCCACACCCAGAATCTTTATCACCTTCATGCAGGTATAGTATAGTAATCACAATGAAAAGGATCGATATACATCCCCGGCTCCGGGATTTTGCCGCTGTTTTTACCGGCTCGGGAAAACAGGCGTATCTTGTGGGAGGCGCCGTGCGGGATCTTTTCCTGGGAAAGAAGGCCCAGGACTGGGATCTTGCGACGGACGCAAAGCCTGAGGAAGTGATCGCCATGTTCGGGAACAGGAAGCCCCGCTGCGCTGTGATTCCGACAGGCATAAAACACGGGACAGTAACCGTTTTTTTTAAGGGAGAAGAGATTGAAGTTACCACGTTTCGTACGGAATCGGATTACCGGGACGGCAGGCATCCTGGGAAGGTAGAATTTGCCCCCAGCATCGAAGAAGATCTCTCCCGCCGGGATTTTACCATGAACGCCATTGCCCTGAAGCTTCCCGGAGGGGAAATCGTCGATCCCTTCGGCGGGGAAAGGGACATCAGGGCCCGCCTTATCCGCTGTGTGGGGAACCCCGCGGAACGTTTCGGCGAAGACGGCCTCCGTCCCCTCAGGGCGATCCGTTTTGCCTCTCAGCTTGGCTTCGGCATTGATGAGGCAAGCCTGGCGGCGATTCCCGGGGCCCTTGCGACCTGTTCGGCGGTAGCCATGGAGCGGATCAGGGATGAAATTGACAAGACCGTCATGTATGGCGGAAAGCCTTCCGTCTCATTTTTACTGATGGAAAAAACCGGCCTTCTGCGCCTGATCCTCCCTGAACTGGCAGACTGCCGGGGTATTGAACAGAAGGGCTATCACCGCTTCGATGTTCTGGATCACAGCCTCCTGGCTCTGGATTACGCGGCCGCAAACGGCTTCCCCCACCGGGTGCGCCTTGCCGCGTTGTTCCACGATCTTGGCAAGCCCCTTACCCGCAGCATGGGAGAGGACGGAGCGTGGACTTTTTACCGCCACGAAGAAGAATCTTCCCGGCTTACGGAAAAGATTTTGACCCGTCTCCGCTACCCCAACACGATAATCGAAGAAACAGCCCACCTTGCAGCGGAGCACATGTTCCACTATGACGATACCTGGACAGACGCGGCGGTACGGCGTTTCATCGTTCGGGTGGGAGAAACATACCTGGAAGACCTTTTCAGACTCAGGATGGCCGACAGCTTCGGCATGACCGGAATTGCGGCGCCTTCAACGGCCCTGGCGCCCCTGCTAAGCCGGGTAGACGCGGCCCTGACCGCGGGCCGGGCCTTCAGCCTGAAGGATCTGGCGATAAAAGGAAAAGATCTTATGGAAGCGGGAATCCCCGCGGGGAAACACATGGGCATCATACTCAATGAACTTCTGGAAACGGTTCTGGACGATCCTGAGTGTAACACCCGGGAAACCCTGCTGGATATTGCCCTAAAAATCAACCGGCGTTATGAAGGTTAAGCGGGGCTTTCATTGCCCAGCGCTTCAAATGCCATCCTGGCGGCCTCCTGCTCGGCACTCTTCTTGTTCCGCCCCATGCCGGGGCCAAAAACTTTTCCCTGCACGGTTACCTCCATCCAGAAGAAACGCTCATGCTCCGGGCCTGAACGCTTCACCATGCGATACTCAGGATACGAATGGAACTCATGCTGGCATAATTCCTGCAGGAGGGATTTGTAGTCCCGGTAGTAGTTCTTCTCCAGAACCCGGCGAATCTCGGCGCGTATATGGGGGCTTACGAAGATGCTTGCCGCCCTGTAGCCTGAATCAAGGTATAGGGCGCCGATAAGGGCCTCGAAAGCATCGGCCAGGATGGCCTTTTTCCCCCTGCCGCCCGAACGATCCTCACCCTTGCCGAGGAGGAGGAGGCTGTCTATCTGGAGTTCCCTGGCAATACCGGAAAGAGCCTCTTCGGAAACCACCACAGCCTTTATCTTGGCAAGGTCGCCCTCATTTTTATCTGAAAAATCACTGTAGAGAAGCGTGGCGGTAATGGCGCCCAGGATCGAATCTCCCAGAAATTCCAGCCGCTCATTGTTAAGCCTGGGACCGGGAAGAAATTCGGCAGACGGAAGGCCCACACCCGAAACCCCTCCCGCCTCATTGGACACAGATCTGTGTACAAAGGCAAGATTGAGAAGTTCCGGATTTTTGAATTTGATTCCCGCGGCCTTCTGAAAGGCCATTAATGCCTTTTTCCGGTCCGAAAGCAATTAAAGAGCTACTTCTGCTGAGATTTTATGTACTCGTAAGCGTCTTTGACAGTTTCGAATTCGTTGGCCTTCTCATCGGGAATAGAGATGCCCATTTCTTCTTCAATGGCATAGACCAACTCATAGGTATCCAAACTGTCGGCACCGAGATCCTGACGGAAAGAGGCTTCCATGGTGATCTTGCTTTCATCCACCTCAAGTTTATCGGCGATCAGCTTCTTCATTTTTTCAAACAACTCGTCCATCTCAAATTCCTCTTTGTATTCAGCTATTTAGTGTCTGCATTATGGACAGACTCTATTTAGCCTTTGATTCAGGTGCAATAACCTGTTTGCCGCGGTAAAAACCGCAGCGGGGACAAGCCCTGTGTAACAAGACCATGTTACCGCAGCTCGGGCACTCAACCAGAGTAGGCCCTGAAAGCTTCATGTTAATCGACTGCCGGCGGCTCGTCCTTGCTTTCGATGTTTTGTATCTGGGTACAGCCATTTATCTACCTCTCAATAATAATTGAAAATAACAGAAATGCATAAAAATGTCAAGATAAATCCCGGCCATATTTCTTTTTTAGAGCTTCCGCCACCAGGGGGGGAACCATGCCGGAAATATTGCCATTGAAAGAAGCCAGTTCCTTGATGGAAGAAGACCGGAGCACGAAGTATTCCGGGTCTGTGGTCATAAAGATAGTCTCAATCTTCCGGTCAAGAGCCTTATTCATCATTGAGAGTTCAAATTCATAGGAAAAATCTTCCATCCCCCGAACCCCCCGAACAAGGATTCTGATACCTTCTCTATGGAGAAAATCGACGATCAGGGAATCCCAGACCACTACGGTTACATTCGGCAGATCCCCGATCATCTCCTGAATCATGTTTACCCGCTCGGAAGCGGAAAAAAGATACCTTTTTTGACGATTTTCCGCCACGACCACGACCAGTTCATCGAACATAAGCGAAGCCCGGCGGATGATATTAAGGTGCCCCATGGTACAGGGATCAAAAGATCCGGGAAAGGCCGCTTTCTGCATGCATGAGCCGCCTCCTTGCGGCGTATTTAACCATCTTCCTTACGCGCTCCGGCCAAAGGGAGATATGCACATACCATAGAAACAAACAGCCGCGCGGTCAAGCCCTTCGGGCCTCCTTCAAACGGTAAAACTGCCTTAAAACAGACAAATTCACAGGCCGGAGCCAGGTTTGCAAACAAATTTAGGCATCTTTATGGTAATTTCCGTTGAAAAGATCGATAATAGAGTATGGGAGTCACAATAGCCTGACAGAGAGAAAAGTCTGTCCGGGTATTTGACTGAAAAAGAAAATGCGGGTAATATATAACAATGAAAAGGATGGTTGTTTTATTATCTGTGACGGCAATTTTTTTTGCCTGTACGTCGGAACCTCAGCCTCAGGCTGTCGAAACAATAACTCCCGCGGTTCAGTCCGAAGAGCCTTCATACGAAGAGGAGCCGGATCTTGAAGTGGTTACCGAAGCTCCTGTGCTGGCACCGGAATTTGATCCCAGCACTATCTCCGAGGAGGCCAGAGAAACGACAAAATCTGATGTCCAGCATTATATTGCCAGCCTCAACGGGATTATCAGGGCCAAGGACTACCAGGGCTGGGTTTCCAATCTGGGAGAGGAGTACTTTGCGGAAAAGAGTTCCAGGGAATATCTGGCCCAGGTTTCCCAGACTGCCAGGATGAAAACCCAGAAGATTGTTCTTAATACCGCCCAGGACTATTTTCTTTATGTGGTAGTGCCTTCCAGGGCCAATGACCGGGTTGATGACATCGATTTTGTAAGCCCCAGCAGGGTAAAAGCCTATACAATAGACGCCAAGGGCCGGAGGCTTCGTATCTATGACCTTGAACGTGCTGATGATGGATGGAAGATAATCAATTGAAATTTATGAAGGAGCAAGTATGAGTAGTTTAAAGTATTTTCTGATCCTGATTGCCGTAGCGGCAGTTTCTTTACCGGTGACGGCTCAAAATTCGAATACCAGAAACGATGAAATGTCGGTTGAGGAATCTTACCTGCAGGAATCCGTGGAAATGATGATTATTCGGGAAACAAGCCGGGCCGAGGGAAGGGATCAAAAAATGGTCGCTTTGGAATACATCAGCGATGCCATTGACCGGGGAAATAAGGGTGAAGAAGTACGTCAGGCTCTCGATTATCTGGTTATGGAAGGCGTCATGAATAAAGCCCGCCTAAACGGCCGTCTGGTCAATAATTATCCTGATGTAAGAACAAAAGCCGCCACCTATCTCGGAGATCTGGGTACTCCGGAAGCAAAGGACACCCTAATCAAGATAGTCATGGCGGATCCCGAACCCATGGTGCTCACCGAAGCGGTCAAATCACTGGCCAAAATCGGCATTAACGACAACGACGAAACGATAAACGCGATCTCATGGGTGGCAACCCGCTTTGATGTCCTTAATCCCGATAACCTTCTCGCTCTTTCGGTAGTTGATGCCTATGCAACTCTTGCCGAAAAGGGCATCCTCAAGGATTCCTCCGCGGTACGTACCCTAATCCGCATCACGGAAGGGAACTATATTACCCCGGTAAAAGAAAAGGCCAAGGCGGTTCTGAGGGATATGCGGAAAGCGGGTATTACCTCGGGTCAGTAGCTTTCGGCGGCCTGCACGAAAAAGGCAGCCCGGCGGCTGTCTTTTTTTTGCCTCAGAGGGAACTAAAAAGAGATTTTTCAGAATACCGGATTTTGAAATACCGCCCTTATATTGACAATAAAGCCATAAATTGCTATCGTCCTGAGTATATCCTATTGAAACCGTGTTTCCTGTATCAAAACAGGTTTTGACGGGTTTCAATGCCTGTCTCCTTCGTCTAGTGGTTAGGACATCGGGTTTTCATCCCGACAACGGGGGTTCGACTCCCCCAGGAGATGGAAGAAAAACCGCCTGCGGGCGGTTTTTCTTTTGGAGTTTTACCAAAGGTAAAACTCCATAGCTTGATTGCTTTAGGGGGAGTCGAACCGGAGCGATCCTGGAACCATGTCAAGGCGTAGCCTTGCCACATCAAGGGCGGCGCATGGATGCGCCGGGAGCGCGAAGGCGGCCTGGAAGCCCGAAGCAGGATGCTGGGGGCTGGAAGGCGACTCCCCCAGGAAGGGTGATATAATTAAATCGATATTATAAGTGAAAGGAATGAACATTTTGATAATTCGAAAACCAATACCTTATTCCTAACTGAAACAAGTATGGACTGGAAATCTTTCAAATCACCGGAATACAACTATCGTTTTAATCGTAAAACAGGCTTCTTTGCCCGCTGGGGTCGAAACTTTGGCGAAAATCCCGAGCGTTCACCCTTTGGGCCTGAAATCGCGGATATTGAGATAAGTACTATCTGTGAGGGCGTTGCCGGCAAGCTTTGCCCCTACTGTTACAAAAGCAATACAGAACATGGACGGAATATGTCCTTATCAACATTTAAAACAATAATAGAAAAAATCGATGTAAATAATCAGCTCACCCAGGCAGCTTTTGGCTTGGGTGCAACCGGTGAAGAAAACCCTGCAATTTGGGATATGTGTACCTGGCTCCGGGAACGGAATATCGTTCCCAACGGCACTATCGCCAATGCATCAGAAAAAACGATGGACAGGATAGCTGATAATTTTGGAGCATGTGCCGTGAGTAATCATTTCCTCAGTTCCGATAAGGGAAACGGCATGTGTTATGATAATGTAAAACGCCTCACCGATCGGGGAATGAAGCAGGTGAATATCCATTATGTCATTTCCCGGGAAACGTATGAAAACGCGTTCACTGTTTTGCGTGATATTAAAGAAGATCCGCGTCTTAAATGTATGCATGCCATCGTTTTTCTGTCCCTGAAGCCTAAAGGGAGGGCCATGAATAATAAGTTTGAACAACTGTCTGTTGATCAATTCAGCAAACTAATCAGAACAGCCTTGTCCATGAATATCAATATCGGGTTTGATTCCTGTTCCTTTCCAAAATTCTCCAAGGCTATTGAAGACTTGTCCGACAGGGAAAAATTGCTTATGATAGCCGAAGGCTGTGAATCTTTCGGACGTTTTTCGGTATATATAAACGTCGAAGGCCGCTGTTTTCCCTGTTCGTTTTGCGAGGGAGAACCGGGCTGGGAAGAAGGAATTGACGTATTATCCTCAGATTTTATCGGGGATATTTGGAATGGCACGAAGTTTGAAGAAGGACGTATGAGGCTGTATACTAAAGGCGGCGAATGTCCGGTGTTCATGCTTGATTCGCAGGGAAATATATGAAAGTAAGGCTCGGTTTTGTTTCAAATTCTTCTTCGTGCAGTTTTGTCATTAAGCGGGAAATCCTGACCAATGATAAACTTCAACAGATAAAGGATTTTGTAAACTGCGGTAAACTGGAGAAGTGTAAAACCGCAAGCACCCGTTGTCCGGGTTGCAGGGATGATTTCTGGGAATTCAACGATGGAGGCTGGGGTATACAGCAATCCGAAGAATCGATCTTGTTTGAAACAGGAATGGCAAATTTTGATCTCTACTCATATATCACCCGTGTCCTTGAAATTAATCCCCGTGATATTTCGGTACTGGACGATACCGGAATTGATTTGGAGGAATATTACGCGACCAGGACTTTTGAGCAAGCCAGGAAAGACGATGCGGAAGAACTGAATGATTTGCTCAATATATTGAAAGAAAAGAAGAAGGATACCTGAGCAAAGTTAATGCCACAGATGTGCGGCCTGTAAGAGAGAAACTCCTTGCCCTCTTGCAGGCTGCGGACTTGTCAGGGAGGCATTTCCGGTGAAAAGAAGCAGAGCGTTCAGGAGGTGGCAGCGGCAGCGTGTCATCAACAGAAAAGTCCATATCCTTTTGGCTTAACGAATGGGGAACGGTCTGTAAGAAGCCTCAAATCACCTGTGGGGTTTGTCCGCATCGTTCTTTTGAGCCCGTCACTTTGGCTCATTTGCCGGTTGTTTCCGGGCCTTTCCTATAGTTTCCTGTATGTTTATGCGGTTTCCCGTCCCAGGGGACGCTATGTCATTATCGATACGAGACTTGAAAATCAATGTCTGACTGCGTTTTTTTTAAAAAAAATGCTTGACAATACCTAAAGACCGATTTTACAATGATTCTGGGAACGTTCCTAGGGAACGTTCCCAGAAAGGACTTGTATGCCTGTCAAGGAAAATGGTTTGTCTACAATTTTTGATGTCGCGAAGATGGCGGGGGTTTCAAAGTCCACCGTATCCAGGGTGTTGAATCAGCCGGATGATGTTAAACCGGAGATAAAAGACGCGGTTCTAAAGGCGATAAGGAAGCTGGACTATACGCCAAGCTACTTTGCCCAGGGGATAAGAACCGGAAGAACTAAAACCATCGCCATGCTTGTACCGGATTTCAGCAACGTGTTTTACTCGGAGCTGTTCAGGGGAGTTGAATCGGTGGCGCTAAAATCAGGATACATGGTCATTATCTGCAACACCGACCGCCGGATCGAAGAAGAATACCGCTATATCAATAAACTGGTGGGCCGCAAAATCGACGGAATTATCTACAATACCTACAACATCAGCCGGGAAAATATTAATACCCTTACAGAAATGACGGCCCGGACGCCGATCGTTTTTATGGATAATGTGTTCAGGAAAGGGGATGACCTTTCTTATATGGTTACCGAGGGCCGCGACAGTACCTGCGAGGCCGTAACATATCTGTACCGCCAGGGCCGCCGGCGCATCGGTTATATCAAAATGGTACCCAAGATCAGCGTAATAGAAAACCGTTTCCGGGGTTATCTCAAGGGCCTTAAAAACTGCGGCCTTCCGGTGGAAGAAGAACTGATCTACCAGCCCGATCCGGCAATACTGGGAGACATAGATCACATGAAAATAGGTGCCGCCGGCGGCGCATATTTCGCTTCGCTTCCCAATCCGCCGGACGCGATTGCGGCCGGATTTGATATTCTAAGCATAGGCTGTATGCGGGAACTGAAAAAGCTGGGTGTAAAGATCCCCGATGATATGGCACTTATTGGTTTTGACAATATTTCCTTGTGTGAACTGGTAGAACCAGCTTTAAGCACTATTGCCCAGCCCATCGCGAAGCTGGGGGCCGCCGCCGCGCAGATCATCATTGACAAGCTTCAGTGCAAGGCAACCCAGGACAAGGTAATTTTTCCCGGGGAACTGCTTTTAAGGCAGAGTACCTGACGAGAGGGTGATTACACTCCACCGTTTGGCGGGGTTGATTAATTATTTTTATGGAGGAAAAGCATGAAAAACTTCTCTAAATCAAAGGTTCCGGCGGCGGTACTGACAGTGTTTCTGCTGGTTGCGGTGGCTGTTATGCCGGTCATGGCGGGGGGCGGCAGGCAGGCCGCGGACGGCAGGATCAGTGTGCGGTATGTGTGTCTCGTGAAGGGGATACCGTATTTTGATCCGATTATTAAGGGATTGAAAGAAGTCGTGGAGGCTCAGGGCGGAGTATTCAGAGATACGGCGCCTGACCAGAGTGACGCTGTTGCCCAAATTGCCCTGGTTGAAGCGGCGATTCAGGACAAGGTCAATGTTATCCTGGTATCACCCAGCGCCCCGGATACTCTGAATACGGCTTTCGACAAAGCCCGGGCCGCAGGTATCAAAGTTCTCTGTGTAAATGATGACATTCTGGGAAATGAATCCCACCGGGATGCCGCGGTATTAGCCTGTGACTATGATCAATTGGCATTGGATTCCTTTGTGAAATTCGCGGAAGCCATGAATTACCGGGGAAAATTTGTAGCTCTAAGCTCCAAATCTGATACACCCTTCCAGAACAATCAGATCGATATTTACCGGAAAGTCATGGCAGGGGACGCCAAATACAGGAATATGGAACTGGTCGAAGTTCTATACGGGAATGACGAAGTTACCAAAAGTTTAACCGAAGCGGAAGTGGCAATTCAGAAATACCCGGATTTAGCCGGTATAATTGCCCCTACTACAGTTGCTGTTATTGCCGCAGCCCAGGCGGTAGAAAATGCCGGTTTGGGTGACAAAATCGTTGTTTACGGCCTGGGAACCCCCAATCAGTCACGGGAATTCCTAAAAAGCGGCGTTCTGGACGGGGCAATGCTCTGGGACACTTACCGCCAGGGGAAAGTGGCCGGGGCTCTTGCCATGCTTATGGCAAGAGGCGAATTTACTCCGAGGCCGGGGGCGTCCTTTAACGCCGGAGAATACGGCTCCACCAATGTTTTGACCAATAATGTCATCTACGGAGGGCCCCCTGCGGAATTTACAAAAACCACAGTGGATAGCTACGATTTCTGAGGCAGACCGGAACTGACGATAAATCGCCGGATCGGCAGGAATACCCTTCCGGTGATTTGCGTATTTTAGCGGAATTTATTTGGAAACAGCGGTTTCCGAATAACTTAATTCAATCAACATGGGCAGGAGCAGAAGCGGGATATGGAACCGATATTACGTGCTACGGAAATATGTAAAGTATTTGGAAAGGCTCAGGTTTTAAAGGACGTAAATTTTGATATTCTTCCCGGCGAGGTACATGCACTCATCGGCGAGAACGGGGCAGGTAAGTCTACGCTATTAAAGATTTTATTCGGAATATATTTATTAGAACATGAAAAAAGCAGGATAGAAATTGATGGAAAAGCAGTTGTTTTTCATTCGCCAAAGGACGCAATCAGGCACGGGATAGCCATGATACACCAGGAACCGCTTGTTTTTAAAGATCTTAGCGTGCTTGAAAATTTATTTGCCGGATATATAACCACAGGCGTAGTAAACTGGAAGAAATTGGAAAAACAGGCGGTCAAAATAGCCGATGAACTTACCCTGAACATGCCGTTGAATCAAAAAATGGAGAAACTTTCGGTAGCGGAGCAGCAGCTCATAGAAATTGGCGCGGCTCTTGTGTCAAATGCCAGAATTATTTTTATGGATGAACCGACCGCATCGCTTACGCCGAACGAAGTTGATAATCTGCTGATGATAATTAAAAAATTAAAAGAAAGCGGCAAATCAATCGTATATATTAGTCACAGGTTGGGAGAAATTAAAAAAATTGCCGACAGGATCACGGTTTTACGCGATGGATCTCTTGTTGGTACGTATACAAACGATGAGCTTGACACAGACGATATGATCCGCCTTATGCTGGGTCATGAACTAGCCATTAAGCGGAAAAAGAGACAAAGAGCTGCTTCGGGTGAATCCTTCTTCCAGGCGGAACAAATCGGCATACCGGGAATTTTTAACAATGTTTCTTTTTCCATCGGAAAAGGAGAAATTCTCGGCATAGCGGGTCTTATGGGGTCCGGCAGGACCGAGGTTGCCAGAGGACTTTTTGGCGTTACCCCAATTAAAGAAGGCCGGATATTGATCAACAATATTCCGGTTAAGATAAGTTCTCCGAAGGAGGCAATGCGGCACGGAATCGCAATGCTTCCCGAAGACAGACAGGCATTGGGGCTTTTTCTGGAACAAACCATCACCTTTAATTCTACTTTTTCCGTTCCCCTTGAGATCACTAATCGTTTCGGCATGGTCAACAGAGAAAGGGAAGATGCGATTTCGTCCGGGGGATGCATTAATCTGCAGACAAAATATTCAAGTCTCAATCAATTGGTTAGCGAATTATCAGGGGGGAACCAGCAAAAAATAAGCCTTGCCAAGTGGATAATTAAAAATCCCGATATTTTTATTCTTGATGAACCGACACGGGGGATTGATATCGGCGCAAAAGAAGAAGTTTACAGGATCATAGAGCAGCTTGCCGCAGAAGGTAAATGCGTCATTATGATTTCATCTGAATTGGCCGAAATATTGGCCTTGAGCGATAAAGTGCTGGTCATGTACGAAGGAAAACAAAGCGCTGAACTTGAGGGTGAAGAGCTAAATGAGATTAAGATTCTTTCGGCAGCCCACGATATGACAAGGTAAATTTATGGAACGATCCGAGATGAAAGCGATATCAATAATAAAGAGAAGCTACCGGGAACTGAGCATTCTGGTATTGGTATTTGTTATATACACAGCAGTATGTATTATTCAACCGCGCTTTTTTTCACCCGCCGCGGTAATAAATATTTTCTTGTTTTTTCCGTATCTTTTGCTGATTGCATTGGGAGAAATGGTAGAGGTTATCAGCAGGAATATTGATCTGTCCCTGGGGTCTATATTGGCTTTTTCCGGTTATATAGTTTGCTTAATATTTATCAGGAACAGGGAATTCCCGATACTACTGGCCATTATAATAGCAGTTGGGTTTGGCGCTTTTTTGGGTTTGATAAACGGGTTAATTGTAACCAATTTTAAAATACCTTCTGTTATTGTAACTCTGGGTACAATGGGTATATTCAGGGGGACTATATTTATCATTGGTGGAAAACAGATAGATAATTATCTTATTCCCAAGGCACTTATTCGGCTTTCGCAGCCCAAAGAGTCGGTGATAAATGTCCCTTATTCCGTACTCATCGCGCTGGGGCTGGCTTTTCTGGTGTCATTGTTTTTGCGCAATCACCGGTTAGGAAGGGAAATATACACAGCCGGCAGCAATCCTTATGCCGCAGAGCTCAGGGGAATAAGAAACAAGAAAATAACCCTGTTTGTATTTGCTTTCGCGGGCGGGATCAGCGGATTGGCCAGCATGATATTTTTATCAAGGGTCGGATATCTTGATCCGGGAACGGCGGGTAAAGGACTGGAATTTATAGCAATCGCGTCGGTGGTTATCGGCGG
The DNA here is from genome assembly GCA_031265435.1 of Treponema sp. Lineage (GTDB taxonomy): Bacteria > Spirochaetota > Spirochaetia > Treponematales > Breznakiellaceae > JAIRNJ01. The sequence continues at coordinate 16,748 of JAISCR010000066.1, read as the reverse complement.
CTGCAGTATGAACGGCGGGATAGGCACAACCCTGGGAACTGTTATCGGCTGTCTTTTATTGGGGGTTATTAACAATGCGATTTCGATCACCGGGGTATCGGTGCTTTGGCAGGAAGCTGTATACGGTTTAATCATAATTGCGTCTATTGTCATTGATAATGCGCTAAAAAAACGGCTGGGTAAAGCCTGAATCGGCAAGGCAGGAAAAGCGGGACCATGAAAAAGCAAATTAAACAGTTTTTACGATCTGAATTGACATTAATTATTTTTCTGATACTCAGTATTGCGGCGGGCATTATATTGTCGCCGAATTTCCTTGACCTTCGTTTTTTAATGTCATCGGCGGCATTATATGCCGAATTCGGGCTTATTGCCGTGTGCTTTACGCTTTTGCTGACTCTTGGCGAAATCGATCTCTCTGTTGCCTCAAATATGACTTTGGTCACCTGTGTTATCGGGGCGCTTTGGCGGGTACAGGCGCCTATGGGGCTGACTGTCTTTCTTGGCCTTGCTACGGGCTGCTTCTGCGGGTTTATAAATGCCTTTTTAGTGACAAAAACAGGGCTTCCCTCGCTCATCATTACTATTGGAACCCTCTCCATATTCAAAGGGCTTTCTCAGGTTCTTGTAGGCGAAAAAGCGGTAGGAAATTTTCCCACATGGTTTTTGGGGGTTGATGACAAGCTGGTATTTGGCCTTGTTCCCTTATCGGTTTTTATTGTTATTGTCGCGGCCATCGTACTGGAAGTAGTATTGAAAAAAACCTTTTTCGGACGGAAAATTATCGCAATTGGCCTGAATCCCAATACGTCATTTTATTCCGGTGTTAATGTTAATCAAATGAAATTGATCATTTTTTCCTTGCTCGGTCTTTTCTGCGGGATAGCCGGCCTGTTGTCTATTTCACGGATTGAAGTTGCCAAATATTCAATAGGAGCAGGAGGTGAAATGGATGTAGTTACCATGGTTCTTTTGGGCGGAACCGCATTTACCGGCGGCAGGGGAAAGGCCATAGGTACTTTAGTTGCTTATTTTATCCTTGTGTTTATTGGAACAGGAATGCGGCTTGCGACAATAAGCAACTACACGCAGATTGCCGTAGTGGGCATGTTGTTGATATTTATTATTGTTATTTCAAGAAAGACAGAGACTATCTCTGTTAATTAGAGAAGGAGGCATAACCATGAATTCACGGGAACGTGTTTTAACCGCAATGAAGAGGCAGGGCAAGCCTGACAGGACGCCGTTCGAGATAAGCTGGGGCGCGTTTACGCCTGAATTGATGGATGTATATAAGAATGAAACCAAGTCAAACCTGGAACCCGACGAATATTTTGACTTCGATACCCGATCGGTCAATTTAAATCCAACCATAAAAAAAATTGACTTCCAGAAATATTTTTCCGAAAAACTACCGGATAATCTGGTGATTGATGAGTGGGGCATCGGCGGAAAACCCGGTTCCCAGAAGCATTTTTTGGAGTATAAGTATCATCCCCTTGCGGACTGTAAAACCCCTGAAGAAGTTTATGCGTATGAATGGCCTGATGTGGATGCCGATTACCGTTTTGAAGGCCTTGTGGAAAAGGTAAAAAACTTTAAAGAACGGGGCTATGCGGTGATGGGCGAATTATACCAAACGATCTATGAGACGGCCTGGCTTCTTCGGGGCATGGAACAATTTTTTATAGATTTTCACGAGAATCCGGAAATAATTGATGTCATTTGTGAGAATCTTATGCAGTTGCGCGTAAAACAAGCTGAAAAATATGCTCAGTTGGATGTTGATATACTTCGTCTTGGAGATGACGTTACCTGTCAGAATGGCTGGATTTTTGGCCGTGAAAATTACCGAAAGTATTTCAAGGAAAGGCATAGAAAAATTGTTGCGGCCGCAAAAAAAGCAAAACCGGATATTTTGGTGTTTTTACATTCCGATGGGAATGTTCACGAATTGGTGCCGGAACTGATTGACATCGGCATAGACATTCTCAACCCGGTACAGCCCGAGTGTAACGATCTACAGAGACTCACGGATGATTTTGGGCAAAGAATTTCTTTCTGGGGCGGCATCGGTACGCAGAGTACCATGCCCTTCGGCAGCCCCGAAGAAGTTGAAAAGAAAACCCGTGAAACGGCCGGAATACTTGGAAAATATGGGAGTTTGCTGCTAGCCCCAACTCATATCCTTGAACCGGAAGTGCCATGGGAAAATGTCACTACCTTTGTGAAAACCGCGAAACATTGTTTTTATTAATACCGATGGAGGCAGAAAATGGAATATCTACGGGGATCAAAAAACTATGAGGAACGCCGGAAGAAGCAATACGCCATCCTGGAAGATTATTTTACGGAAAAGGGAATTGACCTTGAAGAGGTCAAGAGAATTTTAAAAAAACAGGTGGTGGAACTCCCCTCGTGGGCGGTGGGAAATTCCGGCACCCGCTACGGTACTTTTATGGACAAAGGGGCGGCGGTTACCATCTGGGACAAGGTGGACGACTGCGCGGAGATACAGCGCTGCCTCGGCGTTACGCCGGTAATGGCAAGCCATGTGTTGTGGGACAAGACCGACGACGGCCGCTTTGAGCCGGTGCGGGAATACGCGGAAAAAAAAGGTATGCGTATCGGTACGGTTCATCCCAACACCTTTTCCGGCCAGGAGTTCCGTTTCGGGTCCATCTGTTCACCCGTAGCGCCGGTGCGGGAAAGTACCAAGGCCCATTTTGTTGACTGTATACGCATGGCCCGGGAGATGGGTTCCAAAAGCATAGGAATGTGGCTGGCCGACGGAACCAGTTACCCCGGACAGGACAGCCTTGCCGAACGGAAACACCGTCTTTTCGAGGGCTTAAAGACGCTCTACGACGCCATGGATCCGGACATGACCCTGCTTCTGGAGTACAAGCCCTTCGAGCCGTTTTTCTACACCACCGATGTTCCCGATTGGGGAACCTCGTTTATGATGTGCCGGAAGCTCGGGGAAAAGGCGAAGGTTTTGGTAGACCTGGGACATCATCTTCCGTGTACCAATATCGAGCAGATAATCTGTTCCCTCCTGGACGAAGGGAAACTGGGCGGTTTCCATTTCAACAACCGCCGCTATGCCGACGACGATCTTATTCTGGGTACGGTGAACCCTCTGGAAATTTTTCTTATCTTTAACGAGATTGTGGACGCGAATGTGCGCGGCCTTGATACCGGCATTACCTATATGCTCGATCAGTCCCACAATATTGAAAACAGCCTTGAAGGCATCATCTATTCGGTGATGAACATCCAGACCGCCTACGCAAAGTCCCTGCTGGTGGACAGAAAGATCCTCGCCGCGGCACGGGCGGAAAACGATGTCGTGGTAAGCAACATGATTATTATGGACGCGTTTAACTGCGACGTGGAGCCGCTTTTGGCTCAGCTTCGCCTTGAAATGGGCCTTTCCGATACGGACCCCCTGCGGAATCACCGGCAGAGCGGCTATGCCCAAAAGGCGGCGCAGGAACGAAAGGCAGGTATCCTCACCCTGGGGGGAGGTGCCTGATGACCGGAAGGGAACGCATTTTAGCCGTATTGAACCACAAGATCCCCGACAGAATCCCTACCTGCGAATGGATACTTAACCCCAGGGTTATGGACGCGATCTGCGGTACAAAGGACGACATCGTTTTTGTACAGCAGATGGATTTGGACGGAATAGCCGTCGGCCTTGATTCCAAGAACGAAAAGCTGGACGATCGGCATGTCAAAGACGAATGGGGCATTACCCGCGTTACCTATGATGAGTATCCGAATCCCGTGGGATACCCCATCAAGGACATGGCGGATTTCAAAAATTTTTCGCCTCCCGATCCTTCGGCGCCGTACCGCTTTGATAAAATAAAACGGGCAATGGACGAAATCGGAAAAGAAAAATGCGTTATCCCCAGGGTACGGGACGTGTTTTCCCAGCCCCGGGATCTCATGGGTTATGAGAATTTTCTTGTTTCCTTTTACGAGGATCCCGATTTGGCCAACGCCCTTATGTCCATGAGCGCCGATTATTCGGAAAATATTTGCGACGGTCTGGTGAAGCTCGGGGCAGAGGTCATTGTCGTCGGGGACGATATTGCAAATAACGACAGCCTGCTTTTGAACCCCGATATGTATCGTGAATTTGTCTATCCTCATTTTGCCCGCCTGATTAAATATGCCAAAAGTCTCGGCCTTAAGGTTATAAAACACAGCGACGGGGATCTTCGCTCTGTTGCCGATGATTTAGTCAACAGCGGAATAGACTGTCTTGATCCCATAGATGAACGGGGCAATATGTTCATGGACAAATTGAAAGAACAATATGGCGGCCGTATTGCCTTCAAGGGCAACATTGATTGTGTGGAAACCCTGGTAAGCAAAGCGCCTGAACAGGTGCGGCAGGAAACAGCCCGCTGTATGCTCAAGGGCGGCATAGACGGCGGGCTTATCATCTCTTCTTCAAATTCGATTCACAGCGGAGTGAGCCCGCTTAACTACAGGGCCTTTCTGGACGCGATAAAAGAATTCGGCAACTATCCCCTTGATATTCCCCTGCTCGAAAAGATTGCAGGTTAAAGCAACAGGAGTAAAACATGAACCGGTATTTTGCTGTTGATTTGGGGGCCGACAGCGGCCGCTGTATAACCGGAACTCTGAAAAACGGAAAGCTGGTGACGGAAGAACTGCACCGTTTTCCCACCCGGTACTTTTTGCTTGACGGAAGCCTGCGCTGGAACATCTACCGCTTTTACGAGGAGATCCTCGAGGGTCTGCGAAAGTACGCGGCCAGGTACGGGAAAGAGCTGTACTCCATCGGTGTCGATACCTGGGGCTGCGACTACGGCCTCTTTGACGCCGGTAACCGGCTCCTGGATTTGCCCTATTCGTACCGGGACGAACGGGTAATAGGCAGTCTTGAAAAAGTGCTGCCTCATAAAGAATGGCTTTACGAAAAAACAGGGATACAGTTTTTGGAATTCAATACACTGAATCAGTTGATAAGAGAGTATGAAAATCCAAAAAGCCGTGTAACGCAGGCTTCAACATTTTTATTCATAGGCGACATACTGCACACCCTCCTTGGCGCCCCTCCTGTCTGCGAGTATACTACCGCTTCCATTTCCATGATGGTTGATACCAGGGAGAAAAAGTGGGACAGGGATATTCTTGATTGTTTTAATATTCCCGCCACTCTATGTCCCAGGCTTTGCTTTGCCGGGGAAGTTATCGGCGTTTTGAGCGACGACATCGCCGACAGTACCGGCGTAAACCGGGGAGTCAAAATCATCGCCCCGGCCGTCCATGACACCGCCGGCGCCGCCCTTGCCATTCCCGCGAAGGGGGACGACTTTGCCTATATCAGTTCCGGCACTTGGTCCATCTTTGGTACGGAACTGGACGAGCCGGTACTTGACCGGACCGCCTGCGATCTCAATATTTCCAATTCTGGCGGCGCCCTGGGGAAATCTTTGTTCCTGAAAAATGTCATGGGACTGTGGATACTTCAACAGAGCAAGTGCTGCTGGAACAGGACAAAGCCGGATCTGGACTACGATACGATTATGGCTATGGCGGAAAACGCGCGGCCTTTCTTCGCGTTCATCGATCCCGACGCGCCCGGCTTCTTTAACCCCGATGATATGCCCGAAGCAATATGCGCTTACCTTAAAAAAACGGGACAGGGCGACGTAAAACCGGACGACATAGGGACAATCGGCAGGGTTGTTTATGAAAGTCTCGCCCTGAAATACCGGAATGTGCTGGAACGCATACAAAAGGCCGCACGTAAAGAGATACACATTATCCATGTCGTGGGCGGCGGGAGCAAGGACCGCCTGTTAAACACGTTTATCGCCTCGGCCTCGGCCCTGCCCGTAAAGGCCGGCCCGCAGGAGGGAACCGCTATGGGGAACCTGCTGCTCCAGGCTTACGGGGCAAGCGATCTTTCATCGATAAGAGAGATCCGCGATGTTGTGGCCGCCACCACGGAGATACGCGGCTATCTGCCGGCGGAAGAAGACGAATGGGAAAAAGCCTACGCACGATTCAAGGGGCTGTTGGTTTAGACGCGGCGCGTTGAATTTTTTACGCTATTCCCATTCATAAGATATCCGCACAGGGCTATAGAACCGCATTCTTTCGCACCCTCACGAAGACGGCAAAGGCGATGTAAAGCGGGATACCGCTGGCAAACCAGGAGAGGGGGTTCACCAGACATATCCCGGTAAAACCGTAAGCGGGGATCAGCACAAGGGCGGAAAGTATGCTCATGGCGGTTTCCATGACGCCGCAGAGAACCGGCGCCCGCTTGCGGCCCAGGCCCTGAAGGCCGGAACGGAAGACAAGCATGATGCCGAGGATAAAAACCGTATTGCCTGTGTATTGTATGTAACGGCGGGCCATGGCAAGGGCTTCGGCATTATCTTTAAGAAAGAGGCTTGCAAACTGATTCCCCGCGAAGCGGTTCAGAAGGGCCATAAAAATTCCCAGAATGATAACGATAAGGCAGCTTTGACGGATGCCCCGGTAAACCCTGTCCATTTTTTTGGCGCCGTAGTTCTGGGCGGTGTAGGTGGTCACGGCTCTTGCAATGGCAAAGAAGGGCATCATGTTGACGGCTCTGATCCGCTGGGCCGCAGACACCGCGGCGATGGTCAGCGCCCCCAGGCTGTTCATCGCGGCCTGTACCAGGAGGTTTCCCACTTCCACTATTGACTGCTGGAGAGCCATGGCTATTCCCAGGGAGAGGTGTGTCCCCAACTCGGAGCGGCTTTGCAGCCATTCTCCCCGGCGGGGAAGAAGATGCGGATAACGTTTGATGATGAAACGGACAATGAGTATTGCTGATATCACCTGTGAAAAAACCGTGGCGGCGGCCGCGCCCGGCACTCCCCAGCGGAAAACGGCGATACAGACTATATCAAGGATGATGTTGAGAATTGTTCCTGCGACAAGAAAAACAAGCGGAGAAAAACTGTCGCCTGCCGCACGGATAATAGACGCAAGCATGTTGTAGCAGATGGTTACCATGAGTCCTGCCATGATGATGATCACATAGCTCGAAGCGTTATCCAGAATTTCCGCGGGAGTCCGCATCATAACAAGAAGAGGACGGACAAAGGGAATAACGAGGCCTGTAATGACAATACCCACCGCCAAACAGAGACAGAGGCTTGCGGCAATACTGCGCCGTATTCCTTCCTCATCCCCGGCGCCGAAACGCTGGGCGGTGATCACGGAAAAGCCGCCGATCAGTCCGAAGACAAATCCGAAGACAAAGCCCACGATTCCGGCTCCGGCCCCTGCCGCGGCCAGCGCGTTGATCCCCAGTAATCTCCCCAGAAAAAAAGTATCCACGATGGTGTAGAAAATCTGGAAAAAATCCCCTGCCAGAATGGGCAGGGAAAAGACGATAATACACCGCCAGGAGCTTCCGGCGGTTAAAAATTCCGATCCCGCCCTCCGGCCGGATTTAGAGGAGATTTCTTTTTTCATACGATTTGAGCGCTGCCTTGACGCTGTTTTAGGCATCTAAAAAGCCTGTCTGTAACCGGGTAATAAGTGGACCCTACACGTCGGCGGGAATAGGAATGTGGCCTGCCTGAGGCCCTTCAGGCAGCCTTTTAACCGGCTTTGGTAAAATCCCAGGGTTCGTAGATCTTCGGCACGTCGCCGAGAAGCCGTTTGGTATACTCCGACGTGGGGTGAAGTATAGCCTCGTCCGCGCTGCCCTGCTCCACGATGATACCTTTTTCCATGATGTAGACAGAGTCGCTGATATAGTAGGCCAGCCCTATATCGTGGGTGATGAACACAATGGTCATGTTGATTTCATCCCGGAGTTTGAGGAGCATGTCGAGGATCGTGGCTCTGGAACACGCGTCGATCATCGAGGTTGGCTCGTCGGCAATGAGCAGCTTGGGGTGCAGCATGAAAATTCTGGCAATCATAAGTCGCTGCATCTGGCCGCCGGAAAGTTCAAAGGGATACTTGTTGGACAGCTCTTCAAAATGAAGATTCACGAAGGAACAGGCCTCCTTCATCTTGGCAAATTCTTCCTCTTTGGAAAGACCTTTGAAACCCTGGAGCCTCAGGCAGTCCTGGAGGACCGAATCTACCTTGTTAAAGATGTTGTAGGTGGAAAAAGGATCCTGGAAGATCGCCTGGATAGTCTGCCAGTACTGTCTGCGTTTGCTGTAGTTTGAAATATCCCTGGGCTTCCCTTCAAACATGATCTCTCCGGCACTGGGCTTGAGGAGGCCGAGAACCATCTTTGCCAGGGTGGTCTTGCCGCTCCCCGATTCCCCCACGATGGAGACTATCTCCCCCCGGTGGAAATCGAAGTTCACCTTGTTCACCGCAAGGGTTCTGTGTTCCCCGTAACCGAATTCGCGGGAGAGTTCCCTTCCGCTAAGGAATACTTCTCCTGTCTTTCTTTCGTCACTCATCCACCGCCCCTTCTTTCTTTGTACCGGCAGAAAACTTCGTTTTCTGTTCGATTGGGTTTTTAAGGTTACCGATCTCTTCATCAACAAACGTATGGGAAATCAGGGGAAACTTTTTGGCCCCTTCTTCCATTTTTTTGTAAAGTTCCCGCAGTTCGGCCTCGCTCAGCCTGCAGCGGTAGCTTCTCCCCTTCCCCGCCTCCTGCTCTTCCACCGTACCGGAATGACACCCGGCCTGTGCATATTGGCATCTCTCGGCAAAACGGCAGCCCACGGGCCGTTTCTTCAGATTCGGGGGAGCGCCGGGAATGGCCTGCAGCACATGGCCTCTCGTCCCCTCCTCCGGCACAATAATCGAATTCATCAAACCCTTGGAGTAGGGCATGATGGGATCGAAGACCATCTCCTTTGCGCTGCCCCGCTCCACAATCTCTCCAGCGTACATCACCATAATATCGTCTGTTACGTTGTAAAGCAACGGCAGTTCATGGGTAATAAAGAGCATGGCCCGTACAAAACCCTTCTCCATAAGGTCGCGGAGAAGTTTTATGACTATCTTCTGGGAGGAAACATCCAGGGCCGAAGAAGGTTCGTCGGCAATGAGTACCTTGGGACTCAAAATGGTAGAAATGGCGATAACAGTCCGCTGCTTCATGCCGCCGGAAAGCTCCACGGCATACTGATCCAGCACCTTGGGCGGCAGATTGAGAATGGCAAAACGCTCCTCGGCAAGCAGTCGTATCTCCTGCCGGGAAAGCCCCGTGCCGTGAGCCTTCATCACATCCTCCACAAAGCGGATTATCTTCCGCGTGGGGTTGAGGGCATTCATGGCCGCCTGGGGAATGTAGGCAATTTTCGTACCCAGAACCGTGGTACGGATAATGTCCGGGTCCAGAGAGGTAATTTCCCTGCCGTCGATGATGATGCTCCCCTCTTCATAGTTCAGCGGCGGAAAATAGTAACCCATCACCGACATGGCCAGGGTACTTTTGCCACAGCCGGATTCCCCGGCGATCCCCAGACTCTTACCGTCTTCCAGCGTAAAGGAAACATTGTCCACCGAACAGATCTTTTCGTTCATCCGCGTCTTGTAATAGGTGGTAAGATTCTTGACTTCCAGCATGACACCCATACCTAGCTCCTTATTTGGGGGTTGAAGATCTGATCCAGCCCGGAATTCATCAGGTTAAGGCTGAAGCTTATCAGGGAAATCATGAAAACCATAGGAAGAAAAGCCCACCAGTTGCCATTGAAAAGGGCGTTGAAACTGCCCGCCCAGTTCATCATGAGGCCCAGAGTCGCCACGTTCCGCGGGCCCAGGCCGAGCATGGAGATGGAAGCTTCGGAAAGTATCCCGGAGGCTACCTGCAGAATAAAGGCCATGACCACATAAGAGGCAATATAAGGCAGTATGTCTTTTATAATGATGCGGGGCATGCTGTGGCCCGAAAGTTTGGAAAGGTTCACATGATCCCGGTTGCGCAGGGATGTGGTCTGCGCCCGTACCGCCCGGGCCGTCCAGGGCCAGCTCGTTATACCGATAATCACACCCGTGGTAAGAAAGCTCTTGGTACTGACGCTTACCGATACAAGAACCAGAATCACAAACGAAGGGATCACAAGAAAGATATTGGTCAGGCTGGACAGGAAGTTATCAAGCTGACCGCCGAGGTACCCGGCCAGAAGGCCGATGGTTAAGCCGATAAAGGTGGCAATAACACCCGCCAGAAGGCCGATGACAAGAGAAGTCTTGGTGCCGGCCACAAGCTGGGCCATCATGTCCCGGCCGAAGTTGTCGGTACCCAGAAGGTGAAGCTCCACCGGGGGAGCCTCGCGCTCTTCGATTATCATACCGAATTGGGCGAGGAGATCGGAAGTCTCCTGATCAATTTCGGTTCCCCTCTTTTCGCCTGTTCCGGTATCTTCGCCGGTTTTGGCAAGGTACTCCCTGAGATTCGGGCGTTCAAAGAAACCACCCGCCATTGCCAGGGGATCCCGTTTGTCAAACATGGGATATATGATGATAAGGAGAAGAACCGCTGCAATACAACCGAAACCGAAGCAGAACTTTCCCGATTTGAATACTGTTTTGAGAAAATAGCCCATTTCAGCCTTCCTCCTGCTGAGTCATTCTTACACGCGGATCGATTAAGCCGCATATAATGTCAACAATAAAGTTTGCCGCCAGAACGGTTATCGAGATCATCAGAGTACAACCGGATATAAGGGGAAAATCCTGGTTGCGTATGGCGGTAAACATGGTCATTCCGATACCCGGATAGCTAAAGACAATTTCGGCAATAAGATTGCCTCCAATTATGGTACCCAGCGAAAGGGCAAGGCCGTTAATCTGGGGCAGCATGGCATTGCGAAAGACATACCACACGATTTTCCTGTCTTTTATGCCCAAAAGCCGGCTGTATTTCACATAATCGGCATTGAGTTCGTATATGGACATCTCCCGCATACCCAGGGACTGACCGCCTATAGCAACCAGAACCATGGTAAGAAAGGGCAGACGGTAATGATTGAGAACCGAAAGAAGAAATGCCGGGTTCCTCCAGTTGGGAAGCATATCGAAAGCATAACCCAGGCTTCCCGGGAAGAGTCTGAACTGATTTGAAAGAAAATAAACATTTACATAGGCAAAGCCAAAGGCGGGTATGGCGCTCAGGAACAGGAAGAAGGGGAAAAATACCCGGTCAAACACTCCCTTTCTGTATGCCGTCAGGGCTCCCAGAGTGTTTCCCACAAACCAGCCGACCAGGATGGCCGGAAGCTGCAACATCAATGTCCAGTGCAGAACCGAACCGATTATATCCGTAACCGAACGGGGATACTGATAAAACGAAATTCCAAGGTTGCCCTTGAACACATTCCCCAGATAAATAAAAAACTGCTGCCATATAGGTTTGTCCAGGCCGAACATAGACATATAGGTATCGTAGATTTTTTTTATTGCCGCCGCGTCGGTCAAACCGGTTGTTGCCTCGGCGACGATTGTAGCAACCGGATTCCCCGGTATCAGTCTTGGCAGCAGAAAGTTAAGAAATATCGCAATAAACAAGGTAACAACATACCACCCTGTCTTTTTCAGCAGGTATTTTTGGAGACCCTTCAATTACATATCCTCCCTTTACAGATACGGAAATGCGGATAACAGGTATAGAAAAAAGTCCGCAGGCAGAACCCTGCGGACTCATTAATCGTTACCGGTTTACTTTGCTCTGAGGTTGTAGAGGGCCTTGATTCCGTAACCATCGCAGCAGATGGTGGGAGGAATGTTGGAGCCGTCGTTAAGCGCCGGGAAGCCTTCCCATACTGTGGTATTTACCGTATGGAAGAGCCAGGGCCGGTACATAAGGCCGGCGGTGGGCATCTCCTGGAGATAGATAACATTCAGCCTGGTCCACAACTGCTTAACCCTGGCAGGGTCGCTTTCGGCGGCCAACTGGTTGATGATCTGGTTGGCTTCCTGGTTTACCCAGCGGCCCCAGTTTTGTACCCGGTTCGGGGTTCCGACGGGAGGCAGATCCATGGAACCCATGGCGGCATAGGCGCGTGTCCAGGGGGAGGCTGCACCGGCTCCTCCGGGGCTGTCCATGAGAATATCGAAGGTGCAGTTATCCTTGTCGGTCTGCCACACCGGGGCTTCGGGGAAGTAGGTGGAGATGTCCATGCCGAGCTGCCGTGCGGATTGGGCAACAACTTCCAGGGAAGCGTTCCAGTCGGCCCAGCCGTAGGGGCATTCAGCTCTGAAGACGAGCCTGACGCCGCCTTTGGCGCGGATACCGTCGGTACCCCTGACCCAACCGGCCCTGTCCAGAAGGGCGTTGGCGCCGGCTATGTCTACTCCGTTCCACTGATAGGACCTGAGGGCATCGGCATCAATGAGGGACTGCTCCGCCGGAACCGGCAGCATAAGGGAAGGCACCATCTTGGCCGTATAGCCGGACATGGCGTTTTCGCCGATCATGTCGTAGTCCAGGGACATGGCGATTGCTCTGCGGACAGCCGGATCGTCAAGACCGGGTTTAGTGGTGTTGAAGATGATCATGGGGATAACACCGGGGAAATAGTAGGGCCTCTGGGGAATAAAGGTCTTTACCGGGGCTCCGCCTTCCCACATGCGCCATACCTGGGTAATAAACTGCTGAGACATATCGACCTGGCCGGCCCGGAAGGCTTCGTCACCGGATACGTTGTCCTTGTACACGTTGTGGGCAATGTACCTGGGCGCGGGGAGTTTGCCCCAGCGGGAAGAATGCTGGCCCCAGTACGTGGGAACCCGTTCAATCACCAGTTTGGTGTCGTCATGATACATGGGTTTGTAGGGCCCGGTACCGATAACATCCCAGTTGACGAACTGGATCATGGCCGAGGCATCGCTGCTCAGATTCTGTTTATCCCAATACGCCTTGGAAGTAATGGGATGCTCGCTGATGGCGACTTCCACATATTTGGGATTAAATTTAGAAGGGTTCCCTTTAAACACTACGGTTAAGGGGTCGGAAGCGGTTACACTCTCCAGATACGACCAGTAACCGGAAGCGGAGATGCTATACTTTTTTGCCAGATCGTAACTGTTGACGACATCGGCGGAAGTCAGGGCCGAACCATCGCTGAACTTTACATTGGGATTGAGTTTTACCGTGAGGGTCTGACCGCTCCAGGTATAGGAATCGCCAATCTGGGGATAGAGTTTACCGTCAAGCAGGTTGTAAATAAACAGAGTCTCAAACACAAGCTGCCGGTGTCCACCGATCATGGCGTTGTTGCTGTTCCCGTAGGGGTTGTTTCCGCCGGGGGCGCCCCACTGAAGACCATTGTAATAGAGAGTTTCTCTCCTGGGCAGAGAATCAGCCGAAACCGCAGACGCCGCGGGAGCCGCAGGCGCCGGTGACGCCCCCCCCCCTGTACCGGTACTACCGGCACCGCCGTCCGACCTGCCGCCGGCAAAGACCATGCCGGCTGCGAGGATCAGAATCAGCGCAATGGATGCAATCTTTACGATCCGTTTCATTTTTTCCTCCATATTTTGGATTTGAAATTGTTCCCCCTATGGGGGCGGATATGAACCCGGTTTCAACCGGATGCACACCTCGGGATCTATTATTTCACCAAAAAGGCCATCTGTCAAACTTTATTGGCAACTTTATTTTCTGTCATAATAAACATTTCATAGTATAACCATATAAAGACCATCAAGAAGTGATTTGATAAACCCGCCCACAGGGGGGTAACTCTGTGAACGGGTAATTCAGCCTCTCTTTACTTCGCCCTGAGGTTATAAAGGGCTTTGACCCCGTAACCATTGGTGCAGATCGTGGGCGGAATATTGGTGCCGTCGTTGATCCTGGGGAATCCCGTCCATACCGAGGTGTTTACTGTATGGAAAACCCCGGGCCGGTACATAAGACCCGCGGTGGGCATCTCCTGGAGGTAAATGACGTTCAGCCTGGTCCACAGCTGTTTTACCTTTACGGCATCGGTTTCGGAGGCAAGCTGGTTGATGATCTGGTTGGCCTCCTGGTTCACCCAGCGGCCATAGTTCTGTATCCGGTTGGGGGTTCCCGCCGGGGGAAGATCCATGGAACCCATGGCCGCGTAGGCCCTGGTCCAGGGGGAAGCCGCGCCGGTACCTCCGGGGCTGTCCATGAGGATGTCGAAGGTACAGTTATCTTTGTCCTGCTGCCAGATGTTGGCTTCGGGGAAATAGGTGCTGATATCCATGCCGAGCTGCCGGGCCGATTGGGCGACTACTTCCAGGGAAGCGTTCCAGTCGGACCAGCCGTAGGGGCATTCCGCCTGGAAGGAAAGCCTTACGCCTCCTTTGGCCCTGATGCCGTCTGCGCCCCGGACCCAACCGGCGTTGTCCAGAATCCTGTTGGCCCCGGCGAGATCCACCCCGCTCCACTGATAGGACTTGAGGGCCTCCGGGTCAATGAGGGCCTGTTCCGCGGGAACCGGGAGCATAAGGGATGGTACCATCCTGGCGGTGTAGCCGCTCATGGCGTTGGCTCCGATAAGGTCGTAGTCCAGAGACATGGCGATGGCCCTGCGTACCGCGGGATCGTCCAAACCGGGTTTGGTGGTATTAAAAATGATCATGGGGATGACCCCGGGGAAGTAGTAGGGCGCCTGGGGAATATAGGTCTCGATGGGGGCCCCGCTTTCCCACATCTTCCAGACCTGGGGCATAAACTGCTGATCCACATCGATCATACCCGCCTGGAAGGCCGCGGCGGCTGCGGCGTTATCCTTGTAGAGATTCTGGGCCATATACCTGGGCGCCGGGAGTTTCCCGTAACGGGAGGAATGCTGGCCCCAATAGGTATCCACCCTCTGGATGATAAGCATGGTGTCGTCATTAAAATAAGGCTTGTAGGGCCCGGTACCTATACAGTCCCAGGCGGCGAACTGGAGGAGGGCGGAAGCTTCGCTGCCGAGCTTCTGCTTGTCCCAATAGGCCTTGGAGGTGATGGGCAGGGCGCTGATGGAAGCCTCCATGTATTTTGGGTTGAAGTTGGAAGCCTTGCCTTTAAGGACCACGGTGTAGGTATCCTGGGCGGTAACACTGTCCAGATAGGACCAGTAGCCCGAAGAGCCGGTGGTGTAGGTCTTCTGGAGTTCATAGGAGTTAACCACGTCCGCCGCGGTAAGGGGCTGTCCGTCGCTGAATTTGACGTTCCGGTTCAGGACAACCGTCATGTTCTGACCGTTCCAGGTGTAGGAATCGCCGATTTGGGGATAGAGCTTCCCGTCCAGCATGTTGTAGAGGAAGAGGGTTTCAAAAACCACCTCCACCTCTGCGGCGATAAAGGAATTATTACTGTTGCCGTAGGGATTGTACCCGGTAATTGGCCCCCACTGGTTAAAGTAGTAAAGCGTCTCCTTCCGGGGAAGGGTGTCCTTGTCGGGGGAACCGCCGCCCCCGGCGCCGCCTGTCTGCCTGCCTCCTCCCGCGAAGACATTTCCCGCCGAAATCATCAGAACCAGAAAAGAAAGGATGAGAATCTTCAGAATCTTCATAAGAACCTCCTGACGTTTATATCATCACAGAACCAAGTCTGTAATTTTCTCATTCATTGGGGCCGCCGATCCTCGCTGTATTTCTTAACGATCCTGAAGATGTCTTCCGCCTCCTCAGGACTCGCGCAGGCGGTATTGATAAAGAGGCCCCTGGCGGAAAGGTTTTCCAGCAGGGGCTTTACATACTCAGGGCTAATGATCGCCAGGAGCAGTTTTCCGCTTTCCTGGATTTTTTTCAGTGCCGGAAGCTGTTCAACCGGGGAAGGCTGACCGGCTACAAAGGTGTATTGGATCATCCTGAGTTTTTTTATTCCCAGGAGTTTATCCAGATGGCGCAGTTGTTCCCGGCCGTCCAGGTGGTAACAGGGGTATTCCAGTATTTCAGACTGTTCTTCCAGTTCCCCCAGGACAAATTCGCTGAACTGTTCGGGGGAAAGCATCACCGAAATATCGGACTGCATCTGGGAATGGAGGCCCGGAGCCCAGGAACCCATCCAGCCGATGCAGGATCCCCCGTGGTTATTCTCTTTTACGATATTCCAGGTATCTATTATGATCTCTTTCCACGCTTTCTGAATGAGGAGGAGTTCTTCCTTTACCGTATCCGGGTCCTCAAGCATGTTGATCATCAGCTCTTCACTGCTCCTGAGGTGAGCCAGAGCGTCAAGGTTCCCCGAGCAGTCCGGCATGGAGAGTATGAATTCGTCATCCGTATTGTCCGCAAGGTAACGGGCCAGATTAACCGTGGCTTTATAGAGAAATGAATCCTTTGAAAATTGCAGCTTTTCGTTTTTATCTATGGGAAAAAACCACACCGTTTCGGCAAACTGGTGGCGTATGTTGTTAAAAAAGCCCGCATGTCCCGCCGCGCCCAGGTAGAGGGGGATGAGGGGATAGGCTTCACCCAGATAACAGGTGTTTTCGGAATTTATCCGGTTCCGTTTAAGGCGGGTTTCCCCATCGCACCATTCCTTTACAATGTCCTCGTAGGATGAGTATTTTGGAGGCTCCGGCGGTTTGATGGGTGCGGTAATTCTTACGGCACAGCGGCCAAAGTATTCATGATTCCAGAAACTTAAAAAATTCTTTTTGATTGTTTCAAAATCAACGTACCTCATCCTGCCCTCCGTTTCCCTCGATCCGGGGAAAGATCCACACGGAAGGGTTTCGGAAAGCCGGTTCGTACCGAAATGTTTAGAGTAATATAAATGAAAGGGGGTTTAAAAAAGAACCGGCAATATGGGGTGAGGGTTTCTTTATGGA
>JAISCR010000029.1 GCA_031265435.1 Treponema sp. | reverse complement strand
CCAATTCGGTTATTCGGGTCAATAAATCATTATCCATAGTGAGCCCTCCTAAAGCGCCCCATCTGGTATTCCTATTGGGCTCGGGGTGACAATACACAGGTAACAATAGTGTAATTGTGGTATTGATTCACCGCCACCCCTTTTTCGTTATAGGCAGGACAAATTTCTCCTCCCGAATAGATGAACACATAGGGAAAGGTTGAATCTTTTAATTCTTCCCGGATTGCTCCCATTTCGTCCTGGGGATTTGACAAAATTACGCTGCGGCTGAAACAGGAAAAAATCAGCGCCGCTTCCCCCCGGGCCTTTTTTGCCGTATTGGTGATATTTTTCGCGCTGTTAATAGCTTCACCGGAACCGGGGGACCCGATATGCACGAGAGATCCTGCGGGTATGTTGGTGCTGCAGGTAAGGCTGCCGTCATTGTTGATGGTATATATGATAAAAAGATTCGGCAGGGCGCTTTGATCCTGATATATGGCAAGAGGAAAGACGAAAAGCAGATCCAGTCTTTCTTCGGTGATGAGGCCGATTTCTTTCATGTATTCCGCCGCGGGTATGTTGTTTACGGTGATCATCCGGTTTCCTTCCGCCGCGGTAACAAGGGCCTTTTGAGTGTGGATATTATGATCCCAGACAGAATCAATAAAAAACCGGGGCGCCAAATTTCCTGAAAAGAGCAGGATCGGCATCCTGTCGGAATAGGCATTTCCCCCATAGATGGTTTTCGGAGTCCTTATTTTTGTGTCCGCGTCAAGGGCGCCGGTACCAAAAATGGGAACTCCCCGGGATTCCCGATCCAGCAGGTTGACCACCATATCCCCTGCCAGATTGTACAGCGAAGGAGTAATGATCAGAATCAGCGACAGCGGGGTTTGCGTCTCCGCCGCTGTTTCCCGGTATACTTTGACAACCCGATCTTCTTCTTCCTCCGTCAGGGGCTCGGAAAGACCCGTGTGGAATTCAACATCGTCACTAGTGAGAACCGTCAGGGTAAGGATGATGTCGCCCATCGCGTCCGGTATTGCCGCACCCAGGGTGGTACAGCCTAGGGTATCAAAGGGCAGGGCTTTGCAGACTGCCTCCACCGTTCCCGCGTTGATAAAATCCAGGTAACAGAACAGAAGCCCCACCGTGTTTTTCAGGAGGCCGCCCTGGCTTTGCAGTTGTTCCTGAATCTCTCGAATTGCGGCATCCGTATCATCAATCTCAAAGGTATGAACCGTCAACATTTTTATCATTGAAAAACCTCCTCATGGGCGGACTCTTCATAAATTACGGTATAACCAATCGCCCGGTTTGACAATAGTTTCCCTCAGCTATTACGCAGCAAAGCATCTAGCCGTTTGCGTATGGCATCGTAGTCAAATTTTTCCGCCTGCTCCCGAAGCCACAGGATGAGTTCCTCCTCCTTTTCATACCGGCAGCGTTCCAGTTCCCCAAGAATCTCATCGGTTGCATTAGCATTAAATTGCCCGGCGGCGGCGGACAAACGGGCCAGCAGAGCCCTCTCCGGCTCCACGCGCTTCTCCTTCTCTTTCGCCTCCGGAGATAGACCTGACTCCCATTCCGCAAGCAGCGTCTTGAGCTGTTCCGCCAGTTCCAAAATCATCCGCCGCAGTTCTCCGTGTTTCCGCCCTACCAGATCTGATTTTCCCTCTTTCGACGCAAACTCCAGTTCCCACGCCAAATCCACCGCCTCCTTCGCGCAAATAACATTGCAGGTCCCCTTTAGCCCGTGGACTTCTATCATGTAGTCCGGCAGCGACGATCCCATATGTATATCCATCTTTTCCAGCAGCGGCGGGGTATGGGTAACAAAGGATTTAAGAATCTTAATGTAGGCCGCCTCCGAGTTGCCGTAGAGCTTCATGGCCGCCCCAAAGTCTATGCCTTCAACGGGATGATCCAGAAGCCAGCGGTTTTCAGTGTCGGCTTCCGTTCCTCCTTTGGCGTTATCCTGCCCCCGGGCCTGGATTTCCATTTTCCTCAGCGTCGCCGTGTCCTGTTTATCCCGAATCCATTGGTTAAGAACCATATCCAGCCGTTTTATGTCGATGGGCTTCGAGATAAAATCGTTGAACCCGCTGTTCAGAAACATCTCCCTGTTCCCTTCCACCGCGTTGGCCGTCAAAGCAATGATGGGTACCTGCCGCGCATAAGGGCTTCCGATTTCATTCCTGATAATCCTGACCGCTTCCACCCCATCCATTTCGGGCATCATGTGATCCATGAATACCAGGTCGTAGCGGACTTCTTCCACCCTGATACGCTCTATCGCTTCCCGCCCGCTTGAGACCGTATCTACCTGTAAGCCGTAGGGCATCAACAGCCCCTTCATCACATCCAGGTTCGTCTCAAGGTCGTCCACCACCAGCGCCTTCCCGTAGGGCATCCAGGCGCGGATAAGGGTATTCCCCCTGCTCCGGTTCCGGTCTTCGATAAAATGGAAATTCCGCAGGGCTTCCGCCCGCTCCCTGCCGATGGGTTCTTTGTCAATAATATCCTGGGGCAGGGTAACCCGGAAACTGCTGCCTTTACCGTATTCGCTTTCCACTTCTATGCTTCCACCCATCCTTTCCACCAGCCCCCGGGTAATGGGAAGCCCCAGGCCCGTCCCTTCGATCCGCTGATTCACCGTGGTGTCAAACTGGGTATATTCGGAAAAGAGCCTTTCCTGGTCTTCTTTTTTGATCCCCCTGCCGGTATCCTTCACGGTAAAGGCCAGGCATGCGCGGTCTCCTTCCGGTTTCCAGCCTACGATCAGGCGGACTTCCCCCGTATCGGTGTATTTGAATGCATTGGAGAAGAGGTTGTTGAGGATCTGTTTGACCCGGAGTTCATCGCCATGGAGTTTTGACGGGATGGTTTCGTCCAATTCCAGAACGAATTCAACAGGCTTTGAACTGATCCGCATGATGTTAAGCTGGATCACGTCGTTGATCACCCTGCTTACTTCGTACTCCGC
>JAISCR010000007.1 GCA_031265435.1 Treponema sp. | reverse complement strand
GCCATAATCCTTGCTCCTTTCCGTGCGATCCTGACGCACGTAGTGTTACTCTATGCGCCCGTATTAAAAATATTGACGCACGTATTCACCGGAAGTGCGTCCCATAAGGCAGATTGACGCACTTCCTGACGATATATGCGCCCGGATTAACCATACGTGCGCACTTCCTGACCATATGCGCGTCTTTCCCGGCATAACCGGCGCACAAACCATACGGACAAACCGGGGCAATCCGCGCAACCGTCACCGGGAACGGCAAAGCCGCCCTCCGGCGCCGTGCCGCGGAACGGGAGGCGCAGCTTGCGGAACCGGGACGCAGCCCACGGACCCGGGAATACAAGCTGCTATTCCGCAGTGCAAGCATACCGGTTTCTGTGTCCGACATATCATACCCCTTATGCAATCACAATGCAATAATATACAAAACATGAAATATATCTGCAATCGTTATCAAATTATATCCGTGCTTTATTTCTCTGTCAAGCGAAATTTTCAAAAAAAATGAAAAAACGTATTATTTAGGCGGTTTTCACCTGTCAACCCAAAATCCAGCGAAACATCCGGGGGAGAACGGGATCAGGCATTGTTTTCAGAGTAAACGCCGATGCCCTGTGCGGCAGGGAACGGGCATTCCCTTTTACGGAAAAATGGGGTATAGTATAAAAAGGAGCAGATAATGGGAGTTACACAACCGTTTACCATAGACCCCAATGACCCGCCTACGTTCGAGAAGGTTTGGGCGGCTCTACAGGTCCTGGGGGAGAGGCTTGACCGTTCGGCCAAAGAAGCCGACCGGCGGCAGGAAGAAATTGACCGGCAAATAGAGGAAACCAACCAGCAAATGAAAGAAACCGACAGAAGGGTTGGCGAGATGACTAACCGCTTTGGTGATATGGTTGAGTATATGGTCGTGCCCAATCTTGTGTCAAAATTCAGAGCTCTTGATTTTACGTTCGAGCAGTCCGCGAAAGATGTTGTCATTCGGGATGAGAAACACGGCATCTTTACCGAAATTGATGTTTTTCTCCAAAACGGCGACAAGGTAATGGTTGTCGAAATTAAGGCTACTCCCCGGGAAAAAGATATTGACGAACATATTGAGCGTATGGAACTTTTGAGGAAATACGCCGATTTGCGTAACGATTCCCGAAAATACCGCGGCGCAATCGCGGGGGCGGTTTTTGCCGATTCAGTCAGAAACTATGCCTTAAAACACGGTTTTTACGTTGTTGTTCCGTCAGGCGATACGTTTGATATTATTGAACCGGAAGGAAACTATCACGTCAAAGAATGGTAGCAGCTTGATTACGCGGCGAACTGGTCCGCGAAAAGATAGCCGCTGCCTCCGGGTAAAACCGGAAGCGCAGGGGTAACACCAAATTTTTCCTTTACTTCTTCTTTGCGGTGAATTTTCATTCAGGGGTGCCAGGCACCAAATTTGTCCGCAGATTACTGTGTTTCATTCAAAATAGAAAATAGACGTATGAAATTTGTATCCTCTGTATTATACTGAATACTGAAAATAGACCGCCCAGGAGGTAGACGCATGAAAAAGCTGAAAATTCGTCTTACAGGGTATGAACAGGCCGGAAAGAATGGAGTTAAGCTGCCTCAAACCGAGAATTTCAGCATTGCCGGGCGGCGGGCCGTGATGGAATTCCACATCTGCCGGGAAGTACGGGAGGAATATGGGCTTGACGAGGCTCTTTTTTCCCTCCGGGGCAATGTGGTGCTGGCCGACATGAAGCAGGTGCGGGAACTGACCGCCAAATTTAACAGCAAGCTTGCCGCTCAAGGGGCGGGTGAGGATACGTATATCAAGGCTGGGGAACTCTTTGCCATGGGGCTTATCGACGAGATTCTCCATTACATAATCGCCCTTTACCGTGAACAGGTGCAGCCCGATGTCTTTATGACGGCTCTGGAACGGCTTGAAGGGAAGCTGGGAGACCGGCGTACAGACGGCCTTTTGCGGACTTTTTCTGTACAGTTTCCTCCCCAGGCGGTGTATGGGAATAGAACCAGTATTGAAACGTATCTTTCCGGGCACGAGGGGAAAGAAAGCTGCAGGACTCTTTCCCTGGAAGAGATCATGATGCTTAATCTGGCAAACCTGAATCCTGCCTTTAAGCCCTTCCTTTTCCTCTTTAATGATGAGGATCTGGCCGAAAAAACCATATACTCCGCGGCTATCGAGGAATTGAAAGCCCACTTCAAGGATCTGCCGTCTTTCGGCCCGAACGGTCTCAACCTTTGGGATCTTCTGCGCGCTCCCGCCCTGGCTTCTCCCGATTCCCTGGCAGGGCAGCTTGAGTATATGCGCAAGAGCTGGGGCCTGCTTCTCGGCAAGTTTATGGTACGGCTCTTTATGGGGCTGGATGTTATCAAAGAAGAAAACAAGCCTTCGTTCTCTGGGCCGGGGCCCATGGAGGCTTATGATTATTCGGGTCTTGATGAGTATGAGCGTTTCAGTCCCGATCAGGACTGGATGCCCCGGACGGTGCTTATGGCCAAGAGTACCCTGGTCTGGCTCTTTCAGCTTTCCCAAAAGTACAAGCGGGAGATTGTCCGGCTGGATCAGATACCCGATGAAGAACTGGATGAACTTTCACGCCGGGGCTTTACGGGGCTTTGGCTTATCGGGCTCTGGGAGCGGAGCAATGCCAGCCGGACGATAAAGCAGTGGACGGGGAATCCCGAGGCGGCGGCCTCCGCATACAGTCTCTACGATTACGATATAGCGGACGAGCTGGGGGGCTGGGGCGCTTTGACAAACCTGCGGGAACGCTGTATCCGCAGGGGGATCAGGCTGGGTTCCGATATGGTGCCCAACCACACGGGAATAGACAGCCGCTGGGTCATTGAACACCCGGACCGTTTTTTGCAGCTTCCCTATCCGCCTTTCCCAACCTATAACTACAACTGCGGGAATCTTTCCGGCAGGGATGATGTTACCGTACAGATTGAAGAGCATTACTTTACCCGTAGCGACGCGGCGGTGGTATTCAAGCGTACCGATAACCGCACGGGAGAGGCACGTTACATCTACCACGGCAATGACGGTACCTCCATGCCCTGGAACGATACTGCCCAGATAGATTTTCTGAATCCGGAAGCCCGTGAAGCGGTGATTGCCACCATCGTGGGGGTCTGCAAGCAGTTCCCCATTGTGCGTTTTGATGCGGCCATGACTCTGGCAAAGCGGCATATTCAGCGGCTCTGGTATCCCGAACCCGGCCGGGGCGGTGACATTGCAAGCCGGGCGGAGCATGCCTTGACCAACGAGGAGTTTAACCGGCGGATTCCCAATGAGTTCTGGCGTGAGGTGGTTGACCGCTGTGCGGTGGAGGCGCCCAATACGCTGCTTCTCGCCGAAGCGTTTTGGATGATGGAGGGTTACTTTGTCCGTACCCTGGGCATGCACCGGGTGTATAATTCGGCCTTTATGAACATGCTCAAGATGGAGGAGAACGCCAAGTACCGGGCCACAATCAAGAATACCCTGGAATTTGATCCTGAAATTCTCAAGCGTTTTGTAAACTTTATGAACAATCCCGATGAGGACACCGCGGTGGCCCAGTTCGGCAAGGGGGACAAGTATCTGGGGATCTGTACCCTCCTTGTAACCATGCCGGGGCTGCCCATGTTCGGTCATGGTCAGATTGAAGGCTTTGAAGAGAAGTACGGCATGGAATACCGCCGTTCATACAGGGACGAGCAGTGCGATCAGTGGCTGGTGGAGCAGCATGAGCAGAAGATCTTCCCGCTGATGAAACGGCGGGCGCTTTTTTCCGGGAGTTCGGATTTCCGTATCTATGATCTTTACAGCGAAGGCGGTTCGGTGAACGAAAATGTCTTTGCCTACACCAACCGGCTCTGGGACGATAAGGCCCTGATCTTCTACAATAATTCTTTCTATGAGGCTTCAGGCTGGATCAGGCAGAGTTCCCCCGCCATTCCCCAGACTGACGGTTCCAGCAGGCAGGATACTCTGAGCGAAGCCCTTTCGATACACAGCGAGGCCCAATACTTTACCCTGCTCCGGGAACAGCGTTCCAATCTGTGGTACATCAGGAGCAGCAAAGATCTGAGTGAACGGGGGCTTTTTGTGGCCCTGAAAGGGTATGAGGCGCAGGTTTATCTTGACATTCATGATGTTGAAGATGACGCAAGAGGCCGCTGGGCCCGGCTTAACAACGATCTTAAGGGGCGGGGCGTGCCGGATCTTGAAGATGCCATAATGGATATTTATCTGGGTGAACTTTACTACCGTTTTGCGGAGATTCTGAAACCTGAATTAATCGAATCCGTTGCCGCTTTGAAAAGCACTGATTCCGCACAGAAACCTGCGGACGCGGAAAGCGCAAGGCTTATCGAAGCCTTTAAGGAGCCTGTCCTGGCCTTTGTTAAAACAGCAAAATTCTATATTACCGGCGCGGAGGGAAAGTATGAGCCCTGGAGTCCTGTTGACGACGAAGGGAAGCCTCTTGAGTATTCGGAAATTGATGACAGTGATATTGTTGAAATATTCGGAGAAACCGTAAAGCGTATCATTACTGTTCTGTCCGAAAGTTATTCTCCGGAATCCGTAACGGCTGTCATGGTGTACGGCGCGGTATCTTTGCTGCGGCCGGTTATCGGGAAAGGCGCACGGGGCAGGGATGCCGCGGCCCTGGCCTTTGGGCATTGGGGTTTTGCACGGAAACTGCGGGAAATTCTCCATGGTTCGGGATCAAGCGAAGGTGACGCATGGAAGGCGGTAGACATTATGCAGGCGGTTCTGGCAAGAACGGCGCCGGATGATACCGCGGCGTATAAGGGCCTTGAGAGCTCCGTGAAGGCCGGGAATCTGGCTGCCGCAATCATTCTGGAAAACTACACCTCTGATGATTTCCGCCGTATTCTGGGGGTGAACCGCTTTGATGAGGTTACCTGGTTTAACAAGGAAGGCTTTGAAGACGCCCTCTTCTTTGGCTCTCTCTTTTACAGTATTGAAACTGATGCGGCAGGCAGGGAGCTTGCCGGGAAGGTAGCTGCCGAATTCAGGAAGGCGGAGAAAGTGTCGGACTACAGGCTTGACGGATTGATGGAGGCCCTGCACGGCGGAAAGGCCAAGGCCAAAAAAGGCGGGAAAAAGCCCGGCAAGAAACCGGGCGCATAAACATACATGGCTTCAATTGCTTCGGGGCTTGTTTCCATTACGGACGCAGGTTTTTCTCTTTATGCCTGCGCCTTTAGCGCCATAGACAGCTATCTTGGCCGGGAAAGCCTGCCGTATGTTTTTCTGCAAACCGATGCGGGGGTAGCCGATCTTGTAAGGATCCTCGGCAATGCTTTCGACGGCGCGGAAATCCGTTTCCCCGGCGTGAGTCTTGCCGATCTTGCGCTTGAGGCGCAGGGTCTTACCTGGTATTTCCGCTGCAGCGACGGCGATAACGCGGAAGCGGAACAGCCTCACTTATATAGAAGTTTCAGGCTGCTTTCGTTTTACCGGGATCTGCGTACAGGCCGTTTCCATGATCCTGAGGGGGTGTATCCTTTTCTCCTCAGCCTGAAAAAAGAGGAGCTTTCCGCGCAGGCGGACTGTGCCGGGGCCGCGCCGGGACTGGAAAGGTTCCGCCTTCTTATGGACGCGGCGTTGATTTGCGCCCGTTATAATGGCCCTTACCGGGTCCTTGAGAAGACTTCCGGCGCGGAGACACTGCCGGATTTAAAAATTGAATCGAAGACGAAACGAAGCTTCATGCGGATACTCTCTGAAGAACCCGAAGACCCTCTCCCTTCACTCGAAGAACAGCGGATACTTTTGACGGGATTACTGGTGTCTCCCCGGCCGGATCTGGGCTTTCAGCTTCTGAAGGCCTCCGGTCTGGTGGCGGAATTGTGGCCGGAGATTGCCGCCATGGACGATGTAGACCATTCCAAGGAGTTCCACCCCGAGGGGAATGTCTGGTCGCATACCATGGAAACCTTCCGGTACCGGAAGCCGGTAAACGGAGAAGACTTCGATCTCCTCCTGAGTCTGGGGCTGCTCTTTCACGACATCGGAAAGCCGCTTTCCCAATCGACCGGAAGGCGGCGTTTTTCCGGACACGCGGAAATTGGGGAATGGGTTGCCCGGCGCTTCCTTGAAAGGCTGGAATTTGACAGGAGCCTTGTTACCGGTGTGTGCTATCTTGTCAGGAACCACATGCTTCCTGCTGCCCTGCCCCGGCTGCCGCTCTTCCGTACCGGGGAGATAATTTCATCGCCTCTTTTCCCGGTTTTGATGGAACTGTACCGTTGCGACGAGTCTTCTTCGTTTAAGGGTCTTGATGCATACTATGAAAGCAGCGCCGCATACCAGTCATATTTGAAAAACCGCCGGAATCCATATCGTTCTGCGGATGGAAAAAAACTAAACAGGTATACACTTTTATCCTGAATGAAAACGCCTCTTATCGGGACACGGCAATTCTACCGGAATATGCTGGGCATAGGTGTCCCAATAGCCCTGCAGACTCTGCTGGCAAATTCTACCGGCATTGTCGATACGTTAATGATCGGTACCCAGGGGGAACTTGCGGTAGCGGCGGTGGGGATCTGCGCCCAGTTCGGGAATCTGATGTTTGCAGGTTACTTTGGTTTCTGTAACGGAGGAACCATTTTTATCGCCCAGTACTGGGGCGCAAAGGACGAAAAGGGAATCTGCCGCAGTTACGGCATCATGCTGAGCTGCATGATGGCGGTGAGTTTTGGTTTCGGCGCGCTGGCTGTCTTTGCGCCGGAATTTATTATGGGGATCTATACCGACAAGGAAAGCATCAGCGGTATTGGAGTTACATATCTGCGGATTATAGGTTTTAATTACCCCATTTCTGTTTTTGCCGTCGCAATAGGTTCTCTTCTGCGTTCCATAGAAAAGGTACGCATTCCGCTCTTTGCATCAATAGTATCGGTGTTTACCAATATTATTTTGAACTGGCTGCTGATTCTGGGAAATCTCGGTTTTCCGAAGCTGGGGGTACCGGGAGCCGCCATTGCTTCCGTATGTTCCAACATCGTTCATGTCATTGTGCTCTATGCATTCTGTATCTTTGACAGGGGAACTTTCATTCTGCGTATCCGGGATCAGTTTCGCTGGGGTGTATCTTTTATTCAGCAGTTTTTTACCAAGAGTTTCTTTATTGTCTGCAACGAGATCTTCTTCGGAACGGGTCAGCTTATCCTTAATATAATCATCGGGAGGCAGGCGGAGGCGGGAATTGCGGCCATAG
The DNA here is from genome assembly GCA_031265435.1 of Treponema sp. GTDB lineage: Bacteria > Spirochaetota > Spirochaetia > Treponematales > Breznakiellaceae > JAIRNJ01. The sequence continues at coordinate 5,907 of JAISCR010000007.1, read as the reverse complement.
CGGTATTCCGTGTTCTGGAAAGTTTTATCTTTGTGTTCTTTGTGGGTTTCTCCGGTGCCAGCGCAGTGATGGTTGGGGCCAAGGTGGGCGCCGGGAATCACCTTGACGCATACACGGAGGCAAAACAGTTTATTCTTGCGTGTCCCGCGCTCACCCTCCTCGTGTGCCTTATTCTGCTTCCCTTCCGGGAGCAGGTGTTTACCCTTTTCGGGCTCGGAGCCGAGGCTGTTTCTTACGCAAAGACGATGCTTCTTATATATACCCTTACCGGAACCCTGAGATCCTGCAATTTTATTACCAACAATGTTTTCCGTTCCGCGGGAGAGTCTGTATTCGGTACCGCCGTGGAACTGATGTCACTCTATTTTGTAACGATTCCCGTTACAGCCATTGCGGGAATGTTGCTGCATTTTCCCTTTCTGGTCGTCTTTTTTATGATCTTTGCCGATGAATTTGTGAGAATATATATCATACAGCGTTATCTGTACTCCGGGAAATGGGTAAAGCCTGTTACCAGGGAGGGTCTTATGACCATTGATGGTTTCAGGAAACTAATGCAAAAAAACGGTGCGGGGGAGTAATATTACACAGCGCAGGGAAGATGCCTACACGATCCTCAAAACCTACTTCGGCTATGCCGGTTTCCGTCCGGGGCAGGAGGAGGCGATCGACGCCATCCTTGCCGGTAAGGATGTGCTTGCCGTGATGCCTACAGGGGCGGGAAAGTCCCTCTGCTACCAGATCCCCGCGCTTATACTTGAAGGTCTTGCCCTGGTGATTTCCCCGCTTATTTCCCTGATGAAGGATCAGGTTGAGGCCCTGCGCAGTTCCGGTGTTCATGCGGCCTGCCTCAACAGCGCGCTGAACCAGGCCGAATATGCCGACACCATGAACCGGGCCCTCCGGGGTGAATACGCCATTCTCTATGTTGCCCCGGAACGCTTAAGCCGCAATGACATGAATCAACTTGCCGGGCAGCTTCCCATATCCATGGTGGTGATTGATGAGGCCCACTGCGTTTCTCAGTGGGGCCACGATTTCAGACCCGGCTACCTTGACATTGCCGGATTTATCAAGCGTCTCCCGAAGCGGCCGGTTACCGCCGCATTTACCGCCACTGCCACCGCAAAGGTCCGCGAGGATATACTTGCCCTGCTCCGTCTGAAAGATCCTGTTAATGTCAGTACCGGTTTTAACCGGGAGAATCTCTACTTTGAAGTCCAAAGGCCCCAAAACAGGGATGCGGCCCTTTTAGACTATCTTGAACGGCATAAGGGGAAGAGCGGCATCATTTACTGCGCCACACGCAAGGTGGTGGAGGAGGTGTACCTCAGCCTGAAAACCCGCGGCTACGGAATTACCAGATACCACGCCGGGCTTGCCGATGAGGAGCGGCATAAAAATCAGGATGATTTTATCTATGACCGCAAACCCCTGATGGTTGCCACCAACGCTTTCGGGATGGGGATTGACAAGTCAAATGTATCGTTCGTGATACATTACAACATGCCTAAAAACATTGAAAGTTACTATCAGGAGGCGGGAAGGGCCGGGAGGGACGGGGAGCCTGCCGACTGTATTCTGCTTTACAGCCCCCAGGATGTTCGGATCAACACGTTTCTTATTACCCACGGGGATGAAGAAGAAGTACGAAATAAAGCCCTTATCGATCACAATCTGGAACTGTTGAAACAGATGACTTTTTATGCCACATCTTCCGACTGTCTCCGTGCCCGGCTTCTCTCCTATTTTGGGGAGAAAGCGGCGGCTTACTGCGGAAACTGTTCCAACTGCAATACCCGTTTTGACGAACTTGACATAACCATTGCCGCGCAGAAGATACTTTCCTGCGTGTTTCGTCTTTCACAGCGGGGACGGCGTTTCGGGAAATCAATGGTGACAGATATACTGCGCGGCGCAAAGACGGAAAAGATCCGGGGCGCAGGCCTTGATACACTGAGTACCTACGGGATCATGGCCGATACCGATGTCCGCAGGATACGGCTGATCATTGACCGGCTGCTGGCGGACGCTTATCTTGTAAGTGAAGGGGACGAGTATCCGGTTCTCTGCCTTGAGCAGAAAGCCTGGGAAGTTCTCGGCGGGGAAAAGAGGCTTGCAATGATGCTGCCCCGTGAAAAAAAGCAGATACAAAAGCAGGAGGAGCTTTCCCCGGTTTTTGACGAAGCCCTCTTTACCCGCCTCAAGGAACTGCGTTCCCGCCTTGCCCGGGAAGCGGGAAAGCCCGCCTATATCATTTTTTCCGATGCCGCTCTCCGGGATATGTGCAGAAAGCGTCCGCATAGTCCGGAACAGTTTCTTGCGGTTTCCGGTGTGGGCGAGGTAAAGCTGGAACGTTACGGTGAGGACTTTATGTCCGTGATACGGGATTATCATAAGGAGAAAGAATGATGAAATCTTTTACCAGGGAACTCTGGTTCAACACAAAGAAACCAAAGGAATTTATCAACATTACCGGAGAAGTTGAATCGCTGCTTAGGGAATCGGGGATACAGGAAGGGCTGTGCCTGGTGAACGCCATGCATATTACCGCCAGTGTCTTTGTCAACGATGATGAATCCGGCCTGCACCATGACTTTGACGCATGGCTTGAAAAGCTGGCTCCCCATGAGCCTGTAGCCTCCTACCGGCATAACACCGGGGAAGTTAACGCCGATGCCCACATGAAGCGGCAGATTATGGGGCGCGAAGTGGTAGCCGCGGTAACGGCAGGGAAACTGCATTTCGGCCCCTGGGAACAGATCTTCTACGGAGAGTTTGACGGTCAGCGCCGCAAGCGGGTGCTGGTGAAGATCATCGGGGAGTAATGAAGAACCAGGCCTGCGAATCAACGTTTGCCCGGTTTTTCCGCGCGGTTCCAGTCATAAAAATCGGTCTCCACTTTTCCTGTTTTTGAAACTTTTATCCCTTCTGTCCTGAGCAGCGCCGCCTGTTGATCCCGGTCTTCGCCTTCACGGAAGGCAATCCGATGGTCGGCCCTGATGATGCGGTACCAGGGGAGATCGTATTTGCGGGTCATGGAGTGAAGAACACGGACAACCTGGCGGGCGCCGTTTGGGATTCCTGCCCTGAGGGCGATGTCCCGGTAGCAGCTCACGCTTCCCCGGGGGACGGCTTTAAGGGCTTCTATTATTCGCCGTGTTGATTCGATCATATATAAACAGCTTCCTTTGAATGGCCCATGATTAATTTCTGCTCACGCCTTATACGGCGATCAGCCGGTTGACGGAAAGGCTTGCAACCTGTTTCAGATCTGAAATTGAGTTCCTCTTGAGCACCACCAGCCGGAAAATGGCCGATTCAAGAAGCCCGTAGAGCATGTCAACCGCATCCTTTACACTTACCTCTGCCAGCTCTTCCTTCCGTATACCTTCAATGAGTATGCTTGAAAGAATGTGGCGCAGCCTTACTGTTCTGCGGCGGACTCTTGTTTCAGGATCGCTGTCGCTGCGGGAAAGGTGGAGAAGGTAATCCAGAATGACCGAGAGAAGCCAGCGGTTTTTTTCCAGCCTGTCGATAATGTCCGAAAGCACTTTTTTTAGTTTTTCTGCCGATGTGAGATTGTCATCATTGCGGATGACAGTGATACTTTCTTCAACCTCACAGAGAAGCTGTTTTATACTGTAATTGAAAATTTCTTTTTTGTTCCTGAAATATATATACAGGGTAGTCCTGGTAATGCCGCAGCGGTCGGCGATCTTCTGGAAGGTTGCGTCTTCAAAGCCTTCGTCCATAAAGACATCAAGAGCCTTTTCGAGAATCTCTTTTCTTCTTTTGTCATGTTCAACTATAATAGACATAGATTAAAGCTCCTCTTATAGTTCTTCATACTGATAAAAATAGCACTGTACCGCACCATTGGTAATTTCTTTGCACGAATCCGCTTTTCTTCCGAAGAAAGATTCAAATCCCGGATGGTCGCAGATTAGTGCCAATTTCCAGCCGGGAAAATGCCGTGCCAGTTTTCCCATCCCTGAGTATATCTTTTCCGCTTCTTCGGGATCTCCCAGCCGCCTTCCATAGGGAGGATTGGTAACGATGAAGCCGCGGGCTGTACCCGAAGCTTCTCCGGCGCCTGCCTGGGGCGGACGGGCTTCCTCCACGGGCTGTACCCTTATGTTCGGCAGGGTTACTGTCTTTGAGGTTTTAGGCCCTGCAAGACATGCCGCACGTTTTGCATTGGCCTGGGCCATTTCAACTGCCCGGCCGTCGGTATCGCTGCCGTAGATGCGGATCAGGTGTTCCTGGGGGGAGCCTTCGTTCACTGTCGTTTGCCCGGTAAAGGGTTCCTCCGTCCCGGTGAATTTTGCGGTAAATTCCTTCCGTACTTCTTTTTCCGCGGCGGGATCGGCAAGCACAAGATTCTCAAGACTGAAAGGCCGGCCCAGGCCCGGCGCAAGATCCCATGCGTAGAGGCTTGCCTCAATGAGGATGGTACCCGAACCACAGAAGGGATCCCAGAGCGGGTACTTCCGCTTCCAGCCCGAAAGGAGCAGTATCGCCGCCGCGGTAGTTTCCCGCAGCGGCGCAATCCCTCCCTCCCTGCGGTAGCCCCGTTTGAAGAGGGGGTCGCCCGAGAGATCCAGGAGGATTGAAGCCCGATTTTTTTCGATATAAACCCTCAGTTCCGCAGGGGACTCCTGTTCCGGAAGCCTTTGAATATTCCAGGCCTTGCAGAGCCTTTCCGCCGCGGCCTTGTGGGTTACCGCCTGGATACTCGTCTCCGCGGCCAGGGCCGAATGCCTGGAACGGACTTTGACCACAGAAAGCCCCATGCCTTTGGGAATGTAAGTCTCCCAGGGGACGGCGTTTACACCGGTAAAGAGGGCCTCAAAGTCCGGCGCGGGGAAGAACCCGGCTTCCAGCAATACCCGGTCGGCCGCCCGCAGGCCGATAAGACTCCGGTAGAGCCCGCGGATATCCTCTGCCCTGAAACGGACACGGCCCGCCCCGGCTTCCGTTACCGTCAAGCCCAGCTTCCTTAGCTCATTGGAAACAATCCTTTCCGCCCCTATCGCACAGAGGGCGACTGCGGTTATGTACATTATTTCATTATATCACATTTTGTCGAAATGTATAAGAACTTATAACATTCCGGCTGAATGAACGCAGTGAATGATCCGGCCACCCGGAAATCCACCCCCTCTGCCCCATGCCGGCGCGGCAGGGAACGGTCATTCCCTTTTACGGGAAAATGGGGTATAGTATAAAAAGGAGCAGATAATGGGAGTTACACAACCGTTTACCATAGACCCCAATGACCCACCTACGTTCGAGAAGGTTTGGGCGGCTCTACAGGCCCTGGGGGAGAGGCTTGACCGTTCGGCCAGGGAAGCCGACCGGCGGCGGGAAAAAATTGACCGGCAAATAGAGGAAACCAACCGCCAAATGAAGGAAACCGACAGAAGGGTCGGCGAGCTGACTAACCGTTTTGGTGATATGGTTGAGTATATGGTCGTGCCCAATCTTGTGTCAAAATTCAGAGCCCTTGGTTTTACGTTCGAACAGTCCGCGAAAGATGTTGCCATTCGGGATGAGAAACACGGCATCTTTACCGAAATTGATGTTTTTCTCCAAAACGGCGACAAGGTCATGGTTGTCGAAATTAAGGCTACTCCCCGGGAAAAAGATATTGACGAGCATATTGAGCGTATGGAACTTTTGAGGAAATACGCCGATTTGCGTAACGATTCCCGGAAATACCGTGGTGCGATTGCGGGGGCGGTTTTTGCCGATTCAATCAGAAACTATGCCTTAAAACACGGTTTTTACGTTGTTGTTCCTTCGGGCGATACGTTTGATATTATTGAACCGGAAGGAAACTATCACGTCAAAGAATGGTAGCAGCTTCATTACTAAAAAACACGCTTTGGAATTTTACCGCAA
>JAISCR010000175.1 GCA_031265435.1 Treponema sp. | reverse complement strand
TTAATCGATCGGCTGCGATCTTTTCCCAATTCACTTCTCAGGTATAGACAATAGACGTGGCTTTGTCAACGGGTATTATTCTAATCGAGCCTTATTCCATATCCCCGGTGAACGGTTACAAAAAATGAATCCTGTACTGTGCGCCATCCGTGGTGCACAGTGCAACAGGTTGATATGCACACTCCAGCTATGGCGGAAGTGGAGTGTGCGCTGCTCAAACCAACTACAAAAGGAAAATTCAAATAATGAAGAAAAGAAGAATTTTGAATGTGTTCATAATCGCGTTATTTTGGGTTGTCTTAACCGGATGTACCGAAGTCAAGACTCTCCCTCCGCTAGACGATAACGCGGCTGTGGAAGATTGCGCTGTTTTTGTCATTCCCAACGAAGCAAAAATAAAACGCATTGACGGCGCAAAGCGGGGCTTGTTTTCATCATGGGGAAGCGGGTTATCGGGCGCAAAAGCCGCAACATTGCTCATGCCTGCCGGCGAGCACACCATAATCTTCGAGTATTCTAACTCGGCGGACGGATGGACGGCAAAAAAACTGGAATGTACGGTGGAGATGAACGCGGGACAAATGTATATAGTATCGGCTGCGCTGGATAAAAATACAGAGAACGGTAAATTTCGGACGATAATCAACGAAGCCGCCTCCTTTGTTAGAGACGATGTCGTCGAACTCGTGCCTTTCATTGATTTTTTACCTCGTCCAAATCCCAAAGGCATAGTTTATCAGATCAGCGAAATAGATCAAACAGCTTTTGACCAGTATTTGCACGAAAAAGTTGCCGTTGAAAAAAAATCCGCGTAACAATAAACGACGATTAATGCGGGATGACGGGCCCTGTGTTTTACCGGGGCCTTCACGAACCCGGATGAGTTATCGGACAGTTCATCAGACAAAGGAGGTACGCCATGACCATCGCAAGAAAGGCACAGAGGAAAAATAATGGAACAAAAACCTGATCCGAACAAGGAATATATGGGGGATTAATTAGTTTTTTCGGGGGCCTCGTTTTCTTCTTTCTCGCACTCATCAGCGATTTCAATGAGTCCTTCAATCTCTTTTAGGGTTTGTCCATGCATTTCATTCATTATGTATTCGAGTTCCTCGTTTGTATAAGCCGCATAATCAAATTCCTCCACCGCTTTTTCTCCACCGGCAAAAATAACTTCCACCACTTTTTTGAGTTTTGCAATGTTCAGGTTATTTGGTTGTTCCACGGTTAGACTATATCATTAACAGGATACAAGATCAATAAAAAACATACGCGTTGCCGGACGGGTAGTTGCTTCCTATCACCAGGTATGGTATATTGATTCGCGGAATTTTTTGACCGTGGACATGAAGGTAAATGACGCTACCCTGGCCTCGGCCGGCTGGAACAAAATAAAGAGTCCTGATATTATCATAGAAGCATTTTGCAATAAGGACGGAATCATGGTACAGATCGGCATTGTATTTCTTGTAATCTTCCTCGCCCTCATGACCGGAATAGGCATCTGGGGGATGAGGAGAACCAAAACGCTGGGGGACTTCTTCCTGGGCGGCAGGAGTCTGGGGCCCTGGGTTTCCGCGGTTGCCTATGGCACCACCTACTTTTCGGCGGTTATCTTTATCGGTTTTGCCGGTACACAGGGCTGGCAATTCGGCCTTAACGCGCTATGGATAGCCCTGAGCAACGCGGCAATCGGCGCGGGGGCGGCATGGCTTGTGCTGGCCCGCCGTACCAGGCGTATGACCGCCAATCTTGACTCCATGACCATGCCGGAATTCCTGCAGGAACGCTACGGCGCAAAACACCTGAAACCTCTGGCCGCATCGATCATCTTCTTTTTCCTCCTTCCCTACTCAGCCAGCGTCTTTAAGGGACTGGGCCATCTCTTTGAAGTGGTCTTCGGCATCCCCTATGACATAGCGCTCCTCGTCATGATTGCCTTTACCGGGGTCTACATTATTCTGGGCGGCTACTTCGCCATAGCGATTACCGACTTCATCCAGGGGATCATCATGTTTGCGGGAGCCGCGGTGATGATCCTCGTGATCTCCGGCAAGGGCGGCGGCTTCATCGAAATGATCGGCAAGACCGCGGAACAGTACAGCCTGCATATTCCTCCTGATCAGCGGCCTTCCATTCTTACCATAGCAAGTCTCGTGTTCATGACCAGCTTCGGTACTTGGGGCCTCCCCCAGATGACGCAGAAATTCTACGCAATCAAGAATGAAAAGGTGATAAACCGGGCCGCCATTGTTACTACCGTTTTTGCGCTGATGATCGGGGTAGCCGCATACAGTACAGGCGCGTTCAGTCATGTGTTCTTCAATAATGATACCGTACCCAAGACCGCATCGGGAGGCGTTGCCTACGACCTTATCGTGCCGAGCCTCCTCACGGGCCAACTGACAGGGAATCTGCAGGTTCTTCTTGCACTGATACTGTTACTGGTGCTTTCCGCGTCCATGTCAACCCTCTCCAGCCTCGTGCTGGTTTCTTCCAGTTCCGTTGCCATAGATCTGTACCCTTCGCGGGTAGACGCCAAAACCGGAAAAGATCGCTCGGTAGCGATGATGCGTTTCCTCTCCGCCATATTCATTGTGGTGTCCTATTTTATCTCGCGTTTCCAGCTCAGTATCATTGTCTACCTTATGTCCCTTTCCTGGGGCGTTGTCTCAGGTTCCTTTGCCGCCCCCTACGTCCTGGGCCTCTACAGTAAAAGGGTAAGCAAGGCCGGGGCCTATGCGGGAATGATAAGCGGCATGGTTACCATGATTGTTCTTTTCTTTGTTCTGGGGCCAAGCCAGTCGCCTCTCTCGGCATCCATAGCGATCATTCTTCCCTTCATCGTGGTTCCGGCTGTCTCCGCCTTTACCCGGCCGCCCCAAAAGGAAATTCTGGACAAGGCATTCGAAGGGATCGTGTAGTTTAAAAATACATCAAAGCTCAGAGTAAAACCCTGCCCTTACATACCTGAATGACTGGGGCGGCAGGAAGCCCGGCGTCTTCCAATAGACACGAAAGAGGAAGAGATTACCACAAGAAGTCGAATAAGTTCAGTAGCGGAGGGGGAAGCGCCTCTTTTTTCCTTCCTTCTCTTATACTTTTTCGACTTTTTCGACCTGGCGGTTAAAAATTCTTCTTTCCGGCAAACAAAGGAGAGATTTCAGGGTACATTGCGGAATATCGAAGCAAACGTTCGTGTCTGTTCTTGGTTAAATGGAGAATTGCTGCAGGGATAGCGTTCTATCTGTACCAGCCGGCCTTTTTTTGCTAGACTTTTCCCATTATGAGCGATGAAAAGAGTATGCAGGCCCTCCTCGGCGACGAGGCTGTGGCTGTCGGGGCGCTTCATGCCGGGTTGAGCGCCGCTTACGGCTATCCCGGTACTCCTTCCACGGAAATTCTTGAGTACCTTTTGGAAACATACAAAAAACAGCGGGAAAAAGCTGAGGCAAAGCCCGGAAATTTTTCGGCGCGCTGGTGTTCCAACGAAAAAACAGCCCTGGAGGCGGCGCTGGGTGTCTCCTTCGCGGGCCGCCGTTCCATAGTCACCATGAAGCATGTGGGGCTCAATGTTGCCGGCGATCCTTTCATGAACGGCGCCCTTTTGGGTATCAAGGGCGGCCTTGTCCTTGCGGTTGCCGACGATCCGGGCATGCATTCCTCCCAGGGGGAGCAGGACAGCCGCTACTATGCGGCCTTTGCCATGGTTCCCTGCCTCGAACCGAGAACCCAGCAGGAAGCCTACGACATGACCAGGGAGGCCTTTGAAATCTCGGAACGTTTCCATGTGCCTGTGATGCTCCGCCTTGTAACACGGCTCTCCCATGCCCGTTCCGGGGTAAGGCTTCAAAAGGAACGGGAGGCCAATCCCCTTTCCCGAATCACGGACAAAACCGAATGGATGCTTCTTCCCGCTTTTGCGCGGCGCAATTATGCCCGTCTTATTGAAAAGCAGAAGGAAATTGCCGAATGGGCCGAGGCCCATCCCGCCAATAAACTGGAACCTTCCGCCGGGGCCGCGGGCCGAGGTCCCCCTCCGCAGACGGGGAAAAAAGATCTCGTTGTCATTACCTCAGGCCTGGGGGGAAACTACTATGAAGAAAACCTTGCGGACCTGGCCGCTTCAAGAGGAAGCTCCCCTTCCCGCCTGCATATCGGCGCATATCCGCTTCCGGTAGAATCAATACGGAAGCTCTGTGAGGGAGCGGAAACAGCGCTGGTTATCGAAGAAGGCCAGCCTTTTATCGAAGAGAGGCTCCGGGGAATTCTTCCCCAGTCCATAGCCATAGCGGGGAAACTGGGCGACGGCAGAGGCGGCCCGGGAGTGGCGCCGAGAACCGGCGAGCTTGACCCCGACAATGTCCGCAGGGCCCTCGGTCTCCCCCCCCGTCCTAACATTCTTTCCGTCATAAAAACCGGAACCTTTCCCTCCTCGCTCCCCAACCGTCCTCCCCAGCTCTGCCAAGGCTGCCCTCACGGGAACAGTTACGAAACAATCAGGAAGGCGATGGCCGGTTTCGATCCCGCTCTCTCCGCGGTAACCAGCGACATAGGCTGCTATTCCCTGGGAGCCATGCCGCCCTACGAGGTGCCGGAAAGTATCGTCTGCATGGGAGCCTCCATCGGCATGGCAAAGGGGGCTGTCGATTCGGGGCTCAAATACGTAACGGCGGTCATCGGGGATTCCACTTTTATCCACTCAGGCATCACGGCCCTCATTGACGCCGCGGCGGCAAACGCGGCTATGACCGTCGCCATCCTCGACAACAGTATTGTTGCCATGACCGGCTGCCAGGACACTATGGTTCCCTCTGACAAACTTGAGACCCTCATCAGGGGCCTGGGTGTTGAAAGCGATCATCTTGTCGTACTGGAAACAAAAAAACAGCTTGTGGAAGAAAACGCAAAACTTCTGCGGAAAGAGATAGAGTATCCCGGACTTTCGGTAGTGATATTCCGCCGGGAATGTCTGGAAGCGGCGCGTAAACGCTCCAGGGCAAAAAAAGCGTAACGGAGATGTTATGAAGTGTGATTGTATATTGGCCGGCGTAGGGGGTCAGGGAGTGCTCTCCATCGCCGCGATCATTGCCCGGGCGGCGGCCGCGGAAGGGCTTGGAGTGAGGCAGAGCGAAGTACACGGCATGGCCCAGCGGGGGGGAGCGGTACTTGCACATCTGCGCATCAGCGACGGCCCCATCGCCGGCGACCTTGTTCCCCGGGGAGCCGCGGATCTCATCATCAGCATGGAACCGCTGGAAAGCCTCCGCTATGTCGTCTGGCTTTCCCCGGAGGGAGCCCTCATCACCGCGGCGGAACCCTTTGTCAATATTCCTTCTTACCCCGATCCGGACGATCTTAAAACCGCCATCGCCTCACTTCCCGTACAGCGTATCGTGGAAGCCCTTGCGCTCGCAAAAGAGGCGGGCCTGAGCCGGGCGGTGAACATGGTGATGGTTGGAGCCTCATCGCCCTTCCTTCCCGTCAAAGCGGAGACACTGGAGAATATCATTGCGGCCCAATTCGCCGCCAAAGATCCCGCGATAGCGGAGGCAAACATAAAAGCCTTCCGTCTGGGCAGGGCCCACAACAACTGAAAGGAGTATCTATGCCGGACACGTCTTCTTCACCCAAGCCTCCTTCATTTCAATACTGGAACCGCGCGATGGAAACCATGAACCGCGCGGAACTGGAAGCGTGGCAATTAAGCCGGCTTCAAAAGACACTGGACTACAGCCTCCGTACCCCTTTCTATAAAGAACGGCTTTCCGGAACAGGGATCAAAAGCGGCAATGATATCCGCAGTCTCGATGATCTTAAAAAAATCCCCTTTACCACCAAACATGATCTGCGGGATGGTTTTCCCTATGGTTTCCTTTCCATTCCTCTGGAAGACGTGGTACGCCTCCATGCCTCAAGCGGTACCACCGGTACTCCCACCACGATCTACTTCAGCGCGGAAGACATAAAACGCTGGACAGGTTTTGTCGCCCGTTCCATTTTCGCCACAGGCTGCAACAAAACCGATGTTTTCCAGAACATGATCACCTACGGTCTCTTTACAGGAGGCTTGGGCTTCCATTCGGGCGGTGAAGAAGTGGGCATGCTCGTCATCCCGTCGGGACCGGGAAACACCACACGGCAGTTCCGTCTCATGCAGGACTTTGGCACCACGGTGCTTCACGCGACTCCCAGCTTCCTCCTCCATGTGGAAAGCAAAATGAGGGAAGAGGGAATAGCGCGGGAAAGTCTCCGCCTCCGCAAGGCCTTTGCCGGTGCGGAGCCCTACAGCGAAGACACCCGCCTCCGCATAGAAAAACTCCTGAACATTGATGTGTACAATTCCTACGGCCTTTCGGAGATGAACGGCCCCGGCGTGGCCTTTGAGTGTCAGTGCAAAAACGGACTCCACATCTGGGAAGACGGATACATAGCGGAGATAATCAACCCCGAAACCCTGGAACCGGTGCGGGAAGGAGAAACCGGAGAACTGGTACTGACGATTCTCTGCCGGGAAGCCACACCGATACTGCGCTACCGTACACGGGATCTCACAGGCTTCATCCCCGGCCCCTGTGCCTGCGGCAGAACCCACAGACGTCTGCGGAGAATCACCGGCCGCAGTGACGACATGCTGATCATCAACGGGGTAAACGTCTTCCCCAGCCAGATAGAGGAAGTGGTCATGGCCATGCACCAGGTGGGGAACAACTACCTGATCGTGGTGGAAAAAGAAGGCTCCCTTGACAGGCTTACCGTCAAAGTGGAAGTGGGACAGGACATCTTCATGGACGATTCAAGACTCCTCAACGCGGTAAGGGATAAGATTGCAAAGACATTGCAGGCTTCCATTACCATCAACCCCCGCGTAGAACTCCACGAAAAAGGCGCCCTCCCGGTAAGCGAAGGAAAGGCCGTAAGGGTCGAGGACAAACGGCCCAAAGATGTGTAGGTGAGGATTAAGAGTAAGCCCGCGGTAAAAATCTTCACTAATCAATCGAGAAGCGGCGCAGACCCCGGAAAAGCAGAAAGATGATCGCCAGGGCAATCATAAGCAGTATCCATGCCATTGCCGAAGCATAACCCATCTTGAAGAAACGGAAGGCGTTGTTGTAGAGGTACAGCGAATAGAACATCGTGCTGTTGTTGGGCCCGCCCTGGGTCATGACAAAGGGCTCGGCAAACCACTGGAAGGCGGCAATCACCAGGGTTACCGCGTTGAACAGTATTACCGGTGCCAGCATGGGAATGGTGATGTGCCAGGTTTGCTGTGCAAAATTTGCCCCGTCAAGGGAGGCGGACTCATAGAGAGTATCGGGAATATCCTGCAAACCCGCCAGGAAGATGATGATTGAACCGCCGCAGCCCCAGATCATCATGAGGATAAGGGCAGGCTTGCTCCACGCGGGAGACCCCAGCCAGAGAGGGCCCCGGATGCCAAAGACCCGGAGTATCGCGTTGACAAGCCCGCTATCCTGCAGAAGCCAGAGCCAGAGCAGACAGTTGATTATAAGGGGTACAAGGGTAGGAATAAAAAACACCACCCGGAAGAATGAAAGTCCCTTTAACTTTTTGAAGTTGAGCAGTATCGCTACCACCAGGGCGGAAATCAGGGTAACCGGTACTCCGACAAGGACGATATAACCGGTGTTATAGAGGGCGGTACGGAATATATTGTCCTTGAAAAGGTCAATATAGTTCTTGAATCCTATAAACCTGGGATCGGAAAGAACCTTGTACTCCGTCAGGGAATACCAGGCCGAAAGACAGATTGGATAGAGTGTAAAGGCCAACAGTCCCAGAAGCCAGGGGGAAATAAAGATCATGGCGGTTATAAATTCCCGCCTCTGCATCCTGTCCGTAACTTGAGCCGATTTCATTGCCGCCTCCTTAACCCTTGATTCCCGACATGGCGATGCCCTGAATAAAGTACTTCTGCATAAGGAAGAATATGATCAACACGGGAAGCACCATCACCACTCCCAGGGGCATCAGGAGTTCCCAGTTGGGTTGTAAATTGGAACGGATCATCTGGGCGCCTATGGACAGGGTATAAAGTCTGTCGCTTGCCAGGAAAATCAGGGGGCCGATAAAGTCGTTCCAGCTGCGGAGGAAGGCGAAGATCGCCACCGTGGCAAGGACGGGCTGGGACAGAGGTATTGCTATCTGGGCAAAGATACGGAATTCGCTGGCGCCGTCTATCCGGGCCGCCTGATTCAGTTCCCTGGGAAGGCTCAGGAAAAACTGCCGCATGAGGAAAATATAGAAGGGATTGCCGAAAAAGCAGGTTACCGTAAGGGGAAGGAAGGTACCGATCCAGCGGATTTTCTGGAAGAGAATAAAGAGGGGAACCATCACCACCTGGAAAGGCAGAATCATGGTGATAAGGACGATAACAAATACCTTGTCCCGGCCTTTCCAGTTGAGGCAGGCAAAACCGTATGCAATAACACTGCCCGATAAAATGGAACCTGCTATATTGAAAAACACAATGATAAGGGTATTCTTGAGGTAACGGAGGAAGGGGAAGTAGGTAAACATACGAATATAATTTTCAAACTGTATTGTCCTGGGCATCCAGCGGACGGGAACCTCGAAAAGTTCCGAGGGCTGTTTGAAGGAGCAGGAAAGCAGCCAGAAGAAAGGAACGATAAAACAGGCCGATATAATAATCAAAAGCGCATAGAGTACGGCTTGTTCGACACAGACAAATACCCGGCTCGTCAGGCTGTCGCGGGAAGAGATTGCATGTTCCATATAATCCCCTTAAAGAAACGGCATTGAAGGGCACAAAAAACACTCACCTCCAATGCCGTTTATTATACCATTACAGAAACAAAACTACAGCTCAGGCTGCAACTTATCCTGCAGGGCCTGGAGCAGAGGCTTCGGATCCCGGTTGTTGTAGATAACATCGTCCCGGAGGGCGGTCATTTCGGTTACCAGCTGCGCGGAGACCGAGGAAAGGGCAGGATGGCTGGAATAGGGGGAATTGGCGATTTGCCGTTCCATCAGGTAGATGGGATCGCCTTTCTTTGTCCAGGACACATCGTCAAACACCGCGTCCACGCAGGGGATGGAACGCCACACATCGAAGTTGTCGCCGTTGATCTCGGCCCGCTGGGTGAATTTGAAGAAAGTCGCCGCCAGCGCGGGGCTCTTTACACCGCGGGGCATGGCGAATACGTTGGAGCCCAGAGGAGTAGCTTCGACCCGGCCGCCGGGAGGAACCGGTACAGGCACACAGGTATAATTCACGGTAGGCGCATAGATCCTCAAAGCATTGGTGGCCCAGTTCCCGATTACGGTCATGGCCACCTTCTTTACAAAGAAGGGGTGATCCGGGGAGAAGAGGCCGCCCGCCGACTGGGTAAAGCTTCTTACCCTGGCGGGATCGTACTGGCGGGCATATTCCCGCTGCCAGTTGAGGGCATCCACCACTTTCTGATCAACCAGATCAAGTTTATTGGTATCCGGATAGTACATCTCGGCGCCGAACCAGAAAGGCCAGAAGGTGGGGTTATCGGTAGAATCCAGCCAGGGGATATAACCGTAACGCTCAACTTCGCCCGAAGCGGTGGTAGTGGTGAGCTTTGCCGTCCAGTCATTGAGTTCATCCATGGTCCTGGGATAGTTGTTGATATCCAGGCCCGCTTCCTGCACCATGTCGGTATTGATGTAGAGCATGATCACGTTGGAATCCTGGGGCAGAAGATAGGTCTTGCCGTTATAAACCATGAGATTCTTGAAACCGGGCATGAAGCTGTCGATTGAAAGATCGATGGCTTCAAGGTAGGGATCCCAGGCTTCAAAGGCGCCTTGTCCCGCGAACCCGAAAGAAGAAATATAGTCATCCGCGACAATAAGGTCGGGCGCTGTACCCGCGGCAATGGCGGAAAGCAGCTTGCCGTTGTTGATACCGGCGCTTTCCGGCACGGACTGCATGTCTACCTTGATGTTGGGGTACAGTTTGGCAAATTCGCCGACACGCCATTCATCCCAGGTCTTGGAATCCCCGGTAAAGCAAGACCAGTAGTAGAGTGTACCGGAACCTGCCGCCTCTTTCTTGCTGCATGAAACAAGAGCAAAACAGAGCAGCAGAGCCAGGGCGATAAACGCAATCTTCTTCATTAAACTCCTCCAAAAAATTATGATAAGCGAAATTTTACTGTCTTTTCGCCGTAATAATATTATGAAAGGGTTTTCAATAATTGTCAATCAAAAATTACAGTCCTTTACGCGGGAGTACCGCGATTTTTCAGATCCTGCTCCCGTTTTTCGATCTCTTTTTTGATACGATCAATTTCTACAAGGATGGGATTCAAGTCCGGGGAATCCATACTGAAGCTTGTTTCCCCCCGCTCTGCATAGGCGGTATAGATGTCGGTACCCAGTGTGCCGAGGAGTTTTTGGGCCTGCCCCTCAAGCTGCTTTATTTCCAGCATCAGGACGCCGCGTTCACCCAGATCCTGGGCTTTCTCGCCGGCCTTTGCAAGAAAACCTTTTGAGGCCTGGTAGCCCTTTTCACTCCAGTCCTGTACCTTTTCTCCCGCCCTGGCCGCGAATTCTTTGGAAACATAGGTTCCCTGATCAAGGAATTCCTTCATTCGTTCACCAAATGTCATTTTTGTCTCCTCTCCGTTACCGTAATATTTCTATTTTCGTTTAATTCCCAGAATAGTCAAATCGTCATACTGGTCATCCTCGGCAACCCTGGTATAGTACAGATAGTTTTCTCCGCCGGGATAATCCCTGGTATAGGAACAATAGTTCCGGTACTGAAGGAAGTGTTTTTTGAGGTATTCGTCTACCTTCTTGTCTACCAGAATCCGGGAATTGTCATCCAGATTGGGTGATTTATAGCAGCGGAACATCTTTTCCACGGAAACCATGCCCATAATAACCTCTTCAACCTTTCCTTCGCAGTCCGAGAAGTCAAAATTGAGGTCGTGTTCATCACCTTCAGGGTTATGCCACTTGTGAAGTGTATAGGTTCCTTTATTCATCACCGCGTTGATGATGTCCTGAACCCGGTCGGGTCCCATTTCCTCATCTCCCTGGCCTACCACATGGTTCTCGTGAGGGGTGTCGTTGGGGGCGTCTCCCTGGGTACAGGTTATTTCCTTAAAGTTACCGTCCCGGAATTTGCGCTTGGCCTCTTCGATACCGTCGGTAAAGAGCAGGAGTATGTCTCCGCGATCCAGCGTCAGTGTCTGGACAGTATAACCGCCCTTGGATTCAACAAGGAAGTTGGGGAGTACCCCGGTGGCGGGAGTCTCCGGCAGGGTAATGGTTTTTATACGGCCTTCGGACGCATCGAACATGTGAACGATGTTATCACCCGCGTTGCAGAAGCGGACAAGGCCGGTCTGGGAATCGAAGAGGCAGAGGGTAAAGGCGGCAAAACGGCCTTTGAAGGCCAGTGTCTCGATGAAGTCATTTATCTGGTACACCACTTCCTCAATATGCATACCTTTGGCGGTGGGCTTCCACTGCTTGAAGTAGCCCAGGAACATGGTTGCCACCTGGATCATTATCAGGGCGGCCGGAATTCCTTTGCCGGCCACGTCGCACTTGATAATGGCATAGTAGCGTCCGTCCAGATCCTGA
This sequence comes from Treponema sp., assembly GCA_031265435.1. Taxonomy (GTDB): domain Bacteria; phylum Spirochaetota; class Spirochaetia; order Treponematales; family Breznakiellaceae; genus JAIRNJ01. The sequence goes on along the minus strand of JAISCR010000175.1, from coordinate 11,154 downwards.
TAATCAAAGTAATCCCCGGAAACGCCCTTTGCGCCTTCGTAATACCCGAAGAACTGTACATTCTTTGCGTCCTTGAAGCCGCTGCTGAGCTTGTTCCCGTCCCTGTCCTGTTCCAGAGGGATGAACTTCTTCTGGATTTCCTTGCCGATGGAGAGGTCGCTGGCCGCCAGGGCCGCCTTTACAAGGCCGTGGGTCATGTCGTTGATGGTGTTCCCCAAAACGGCGATTTCATCACGGGAACGGATATGGATATCTACACCGGCAAGCTGGGCTTTGTCTTCCGTATCCCGGATCCGTTCTACGTGGCCCACGAGGCGGGAAATGGGTCTGATGATGAGGCTGGAAAGTACCAGGGCGCCGACGGCGCCGATGGCGACGGCCGCCAGGGCGACGATGATGATCACCCGCAGGAGAACCTGCTGGCCTTCCGAAATTGAGTCGATGATTGAACTGATATCGACTTCCAGGCGCACAAGTCCCCGGAAATAGTAATCTTCCGCGCCCTGACGGTACATGATCGGTTTAAAGAAGATGAAACTCCGGTTACCGGCGGCAGGCAGGGATACGGTGGAGAATTCAGGCTCGGAACCGATGGTACGGCCGATTTCCGAGAGGGCTTCGTTCAGTCTGGTTTCCAGAGAACGGGTGGTTACCTGAATATCATTGAGACGCTGAAGGCTTTCCGCATCGGTTCTGAGGGCAAGTGATATGCCTTCCTGGTTGAGGGCGGCAATGTTACCGGTGAGATCCCCCGCGCGGGCCTGGGCTTCCCGGTTAAGCTCTACGGCTATGTCCTGGAGCCTGCCGGAAAGGCTGTCTTCAAGCCGGGAAACGCCCGGCTGGAATTCGGCGGTATCGATCTTTGCGTCGATGTTATCGTCATTGGTGGCCCATACCTGATCGTCAAATATGGTGGTATCGGGATCGTATCCCGTGATGGTTACATAGTTGGCCTCGGGGATGGCGGCGCTCTGGGCGGGAAGGAAGCTCAATTCCAGCACGTTTCCCGAGGGGAGATAGGCCCTGGAGCTTGAGGCCAGGCCTTCCAGAAGTACGGTAGACCTGTCCCAGAGGCCCCTGAGGAGGGTTTCCTGCTGGGTTCGGGTCATCTGCAGATAGAGAGGAGCCGAGACTATGATTACAACGAGAAGTACCAGGGCGATGGTAAAGAAGGCCATTTTGAGCCTCAGACCGACACCCCGGCGTTTGATGTGTGTAACCCGTTTTTTCTTTTCCGAAGGCATAAAATCTCCTGTTAAGAGAGCCGCGACTTCCACCTGTATTACGGCAGTTTCGGCAATTACGCTGCCGATACCCCGAATGGAAACCGCAAATCCGAGAAGGCAGAAGGCAGTTATAATAACAACTATCAAGAGGCTTGAATCAAGCGTAAAACGGCCGGCGTCCCGGGCGATCCAGGAAGGCTGCCAGAGCCGGGAATAATCCCCGAATTTGACCGTTCCGGTTTCATCCACCGCAATCAGGGGAGCGGTAACATAACGCCCCCGCGCGGGATGATCCATTCCCAGCATGTAAAGGCCTTTTTCCAGATCTTCCACCCGGAGTCCGGAAATTTCCCGGTCCGAATTGATCCGGTAATCTCCCCGGTTGAGATAGAATTCCCTGTCATAGGGAGGCATGCCGTCACTGTCCAGGAAGATACGGTATACATACCCGTCGCGGGAGAAGCCCCGGCCCAGGATTCTTACGGATACTATGCCCTGTTCATCCTGACCTGAATCCACATAAGTAACATACGTATAGGGAATATACTTGTTTGTCCTGAAAAAGATACTGGAAGCGGGCCCTATGTTACCTACTTCGTCAATGGCGGAAACACTAAAACGCCAGATACCGTCATCCTGGTTTGTAAAGGAGGTTCCGGTTCCGGCTCCCAGAATACGGACAGGAAGACTTGCCGGCTCACCATAGTCCGAATAGGCTTCTTCAAATTCTTCGGGGCTCCGGCCGGCAAAGAGTTCCGGAGAGGCTACATACTCAAGATTCCAGGTGTAGCCCGTTACATCCGAAGCCGGAGGCGGGTTCCAGTCCATGCTGAAGGTATTGGAGAGAAGGTAACCGTCTTCATCTGTTTCGGGCGGAACTATTGCGGCGGCGGGGGGAGGCGTGGTGTCTCTTATATACTCTACCCTGCCGGGCCGCGACCAGTTTCCCGCAAAATCCTGGGCAATTACGGAAAAGTACCATACACCGTCTTCCGGGGCGGCAAGATCCATTGTCGTATTGGAATCATTCCCCGAATTGTAAGCCTGTATCCGTTTTGGAGGCTCTTCATGTTCATCCTTTGTCCACATCCAGGAGAAACCTATAATGCCCGAAGGATCCGGGGGAGTATTCCAGGAAACCTGCACACGGTCTCCCCGGCTTCTCCGGGAAGGGACAAAATTCCGGGCGGAAAGACGAGGCACAGCGACCGAATGATCTGGTTCGATGGAATAGATGCGTCCCTGTCCCCGGGATACTATCTGCCAGAAGATGAAGATACCGTCCATATCCACAATAGGCCGGGCAAAGGAAGAATCGCCTGAAGAGCCGGAAATATCATAGTTCTGCCAGTCAAAAACGGAACGCTGGGCAAGGAAGATCCGGTTTCCCCCGCGGCGGTTATCGAACCAGAATACCGTGGGTTCCCCCTGGTACACGATCGCCATGGGGTTATTGCAGTAGGCCTCGTCGCCGTTGATCCGTTCCGGCCTGCCTCGTATGAAACCTCCCTCTCCGATGGAAGCCCCGTAGATCTGGGGAGAACCGGTACCGAAACGCCGTTCCCAGACCAGAAAAAGCCCTTCCCCGGTATTGATAAGGTAGGGACGCTGGTTATCAAAACGGCCCGCCTCGGCGGAGGTATTAACCGGGTCGGGAAAATCGGTAAAGAGCCGGGCGGAAGACCATGTTTCCCCGCCATCGGCAGAGGTTTTCATAAAAAGCTGAAAGGCGGGGATCGTGGAAGCGCCGCCTACAAAAGACTGAAAGATCACGTAATCCGTGTTTCCCAGCGCCGCGTAGGTTGGAAGAAAGTTGAGGTTTAGACCGGCATCCCCGACAAAAAGCTCAAAGGGCGTCCAGTTGATACCGTCCTGTGAGCGGGCAAAATATATCGACAGCGACTGTTCAAAACCCCGTGTGATGAATAGGTAGTAGCCGCCCTGGGGCCTGGCATAGATACGGGGCGCTATGGAACTTTCCGAACCGGAACCGATCCGGTAAGAACTGAAACTTTCTCCCATATCGTTGGAGATGAGGATCTCCGTATCCGTGGTAGAGGCTGCCGCGGCAATAAAAATGCGGCTGTCGCTGTCCATGGCCGCGCTGAGAACGGCAGGCTGGGTGCCCGAATAGGTGTAGGGGCCCCCAATCCGGCTGCGGAGTTCCCATTCTCCGCCGGGTCTTTTGAGGGCGATTGATACCCAGATGCGGCCTTCCGCTCCTTCCCGGGCGGGAGCTTCCGCTTCCTGCCAGGCCACCAGGGAGAGATCCCCCGAATATGCGGATACGGGAAAGCTGCCCGGCGCCCCGGAGAAAATTTTCGGAGTCTCCCAGTAAAAATCGGAAAGGGAATATACAAAGCCGCCTGAAAGAAAAAGCAGGAATATCAGAAAACTTCGTTTTCTGTTCAGTCTTCTGTTCAAATGTATCATAATATGGACTGAATCCTCCGCTGGAGTTCCTGAATGCGGGTAGAATTCCGGTTTCTGGGATCCTGAAGGAGCTGCTGGACAATTGCCAATGCCATGAGGGTATTTCCCGACTGAAGTTCCCGTATCGCCCGCTGGTATTCCTGCTCGGTATTACTGTCAAGTACGATATTGCCCCTGCCCCCCAGTTCGGTCTGAACGCGGTCTTTCAGATTCATGGCGGCCGTATTATTGGGATTGAGTAAGAGAGCCTCGTTAAGCTGTTCCAGGGCTACCTCATACTGGAGACGGTTGTTTGCCTCCACAATACGACCGGCCGCGCCGGCCAGTTCCCTGGAGCGGGCAATGGCCCTGGGATCGGGATCGGGAGGCCGGTAGCCCATATCTATTTCCGCCTGCCTGATGGCAGCCTGCATTCCGGAATAGCCGGGATTGATCTGGGCCAGGTTCTGGAGTTCCGCAAAGGATTCCAGAGAACGGCGGTTGGGTCTTGTTCCCGCCACCGCTTCGTTGAAACGCCGGACAAAGGATTCGTTAAAGACCGCGGGATCGGTAAGCTGATCCATTCTGAGTTCAAGCATACCCGCTTCCTGGTTTACCGGGAATATGAGTTTAACTTCCTGGGTTTTCTGCCGGGCCTCACCGAACTTGACAATTCCCTCCCCGCGCTGATTTCCGTTGATCAGCCTGACGCCTTCGTTGTAGCTCTTGTTGGCATCGGAAAGGAGCTGACTCATCTCGGCAAAGAGAGGGGCGGTAGCGGGAATCGTTCTTCCCGAATGGAGGGAGAGGGCGCCCCGGACTACGGTGAGCCAGTAGGATACTTCGGTATCCTCCTCCACATTGGTTATCCGCCAGCGGTTCTGGGCCCTGATGAGAAGCTCTTCCGCCTGTTCAAAATTACCGGAAAAGTAGACCGTCCGGGCATTATTCACCAGTTCGCGGACATCCCGGATGATAAGCTCGTTTTCGAGACGGTAGATCTCCGCTCCCAGGGCAACAACCCGTGTATCCCAATCCCGCCGCAGGGAAGAAGATTCCTGAATTGCCAAAGATTCATTGTAACGGTCCGTGGCCCGCTGGATTCTGTCACGGGCGATATCGAAATTGTTTCCGGACAGGGCATTCCGGGCTTCCTGATAGAGCCGTTCACCATCGAGCCTGTAGGTCTCGGCCTGGGCAATCTGAGTCCGGGCCTGGCTTGCCATGGAATTCCCCCTGGTACGGAGGGAAGTCAACTCCCCCTGCAGAGCCGCGGCCCGGCCGCGGAGATCCGTTATCCCGGCAGGCGCGCCGGGGGGCTCGGCGTCATACAAGGCCAACGTTTCGCCTGCCGCGGCTAAATCGGCGTCCAGACGGGTATCCATTTGGGTAACAAGATCCAGGGCTTCGGAGGGGTAACGGGCAACAGGAACGGTACCGTCTTCCCGAACCTGACTGATACCCTGAAAGAAACGATCCGCCTCGGCAAATTCATTCCGCCGTTCTCCTACCCGCCTTTCAAGTTCGCCGTTGGCTATACGGAAGTAGCGGAGAGCCGCTTCCCCTGCTCCCATAGCGAATGAGTTTCTGAAACCGGCAAGAATGTCTCCGGCTTCCCGGAGAACGGTACGGGTTTCTTCGATTTGTGCCAATTCCACAGGATATTCGGCCTGAAGGCCGTCAACGACGCTGTCTTCTTCGCCGATTCCGTCCAGCAGACGATCTGCGTCTTCAACCAATACGCCGAAAGACTGACGGATACCCGCCTCCCTGCTCATGGCGGCCTGAGGGTCGCTTCCTTCCTGCCGGGAATCGGCGGCGGAAGAACGGGCAGTCTGGGAGAGGGTCTGGTAACGAGAACCCAGATCTTCCCCGGCGCTCAGGGATACCGCCATCCTGTTCCGGATTTCCCAGGCCAGCAGATCGGGGGCCCGCTCCGAACTCACCTCCCGGCCGAAGAGGCTGATCGATTCTCTTCCGGTTCCATCGCCGCTCTCCGCTCCGGCAGGCCGGCGGCGAAAGGCGGTTTCCGAATCGATGAATTCCAGGGGGTAGGCTGCATAACTGTGGAAAAGCGTCAATGCGGCAAGCGCCTGGGAATAATTAGCCCTTCGGGTTTCCTCCCCCGCGGAACGGTAACTGTTGAGGGCCAGAGAACCAACGCTGTGCTCCATTCGGGATACGGTGCTGTTCCAGAGCCCTTCCAGGGCGCCGATCATCCCTTCCTGTATACTTTCCCCGCTCCGTCCGTGAATAAGCCGGGTGGCAAAGGAGAGAAAGGAACGGTCGTTGAGGGCATTGTTTTCCTCCTGGATCCGGGCAAGTTGGGCGTCAAAGTAATATGCCGTTTCCTGAAGTATCTCCTGCAGACGGATCATGTCCGAAACCAGGGGTTCGGTCTGCCTGAAAACAGGATCTATCCGTAAAGGAACCGCGTTGCTCCTTTCAAGTTCTTCCATTTGGACGGTTAAATCTACCAGAGGCCCGGCAACCGGGGGAAACTGGAGTTGGATGCCTGCCAGATCCTCAATCCCCCGGCGCACCCGGCTCTCTACCTCTTCTCCGTAACCGGACCGGAAAAATTCTTCCTGGTAGATATCAAGACCGGAAACATAGGTATCCAGAGCTTCCGCATAGCTGCCGGCATCCAGCTGGGCCCTTCCCTGGACAAGAAGGTTCTGGAGACGGTCGCGGTTATAGGTAAAAAGGGCCAGATCTCTGGTACGCTGGAGAAATTCCTGGGCCTGGGGGTTTCTGGAAGATTCCAGGGTTTCAAGTTCCCTGGTCAGGGCAAGCACTTTTTCCGAATTCCCCGGATCGTTGACCAGTGTATCCATGAGTTCGAGGGCGACCGCATTGTATTCGGTACGAACCTTCATGATCTTCTTCAAACGGACCTGGGCGGCTTCAAAATTCTCGGGATTTTTTTTGATGTAGAGAGAAAGGCTCAAAATGGCTTCGTCATACTGCTTCTGCTCAATGAGTTCATCCGCCCTGGACAGATCGGCATCCTTTTTGCCTCCCGCATAGAGAAGCCCCGCGGGTAACAACCAGCAAAACACAAGAAGAAAAACGATCCATCTGCCCGGGCGGCGCCTGTACTTCATCTATTCCCTATACTTTCCCATTAGAATATCGGAATTATTGTACTTGACATCATAGAATAATTCATTATTCCGATATATAGTATATCCGGATGAAGATAAAGTTTCGCCTGTCGCATACCCTGTTCTTTCTCCTTTTCTCCCTGAGCGGGATTCTCTATGCTTTTGATTTTGACGCCGACGCGTACGGCGATATTTCCGATTACCTGGACGATGTCTACGGCATCGACGATAACGCGGGGCTTACCTCCTTTCCGGTGCTCAATGTCCCCATGGGCGGGCGGGCGGAAGGCATGGGAACGGCTTTTACAGCCGTAGCGGATGATGTTTCTTTTATCGAATATAATCCGGCAGGTTCATCCATGCTCGATTTTTCGGAATTGGGGATATTTCACAACAACTGGATAGCGGATACCAAGGTTGAAGGGGCTGTTTTTACAACACGGTTCAAAAATCTGCAAAATCTGGGGCTGGCGGGGGCCGGAAAATGGCTCTACCTTCCCTTTACCGAATACAATATCTACGGCGACCGGGCTTCCAAGGGCTACTATTCCGAGGCGGAAGCGATTCTGAACGCTTCTTATTCATTCCTCTCCGGTTATTATTTTTCCGGTATTTCGGTGGGCATGAACCTGAAAGGAGCCTTCCGCTTTGTACCCGACTATTCCGACGCGAACAATACGGATAACTACCAGGGCCAGCTCATTGAAGGTTCGGGCCAGTCCCAGTCTACCGGCATGGCTATGGCGGATATAGGCATTCTTACCCGTTTTGACTTCCTCAAGCCCTACTATTCCAGGGACAGGAATATGTCGGCCGCGCTGGTTTTCAAGAATCTGGGGCCCCCGGCAATGGACGATCCTCTGCCTACCGCGGTAACCGCCGCCCTGGCCTACAAGCCCATGAGACCCCTGCTTATTTCAATGGATTTTTCCGTACCGTTCAACCTGATGAATCCCGAACTTTCGGAAAAACCCTACGGCGCCATAGGTTTTGCCGTCAACGCGACCAACTTCCTCTCCATGAGGGCCGGGCTTTTGGCCAAGACGGGTAATTTCCGGGTAACCGTGGGAAGCGCCGTTACCATTGACCGGATCTCGCTGGATCTCAACTACTCCATGGATCTTTTAACCCAACTGCAGCCCATGAACCGTATAAGCCTGGGAGTGAGGCTTAACCTTGGCGATCAGGGCCGTAAAGAGCTGGGCCGGCAGGTTGATGAAATCTACCTTTCAGGTCTTGAGGCGTATGCGTCCGGCAATGCGGAGGAAGCCAGGCGCAGTCTGGAAGCGGCCTTAAAACTCAATCCCCAGTACGACCCTGCCCGGGAACTGCTCCAATCCATAAACGCCGCCCAGGCAGTACAAAATCAAATGGACGAACTGCAGCGCCTGAATTTCTAAATCTTCCGTCTGAATATTCTGTAATTGATATGGGGAAACACATCGTGCATGCGCTCCACCGTGGTGAGCCATTCGGTACTGATATAGTTGCTCCCCAGAGCCTCGTAAATAGTGGTAAAATTTCTCAAACAGGACTCAATGTGGCTGTGGGCATAATCGGTATGTTCCTGTTTATGAAGCATCCGTGCACAGTCGGCATTTTGGGCCAGAAGGATCTCCCGCGCCGCCTGGTTGAGCGCCCGTTCCTTGAGACCGGTATCGTTGGGAAAGCGTTCCGCCAACTCGGTCATCCTGTTGACCGCCCTGGCCAGATGGCGGTATATCCAGTCGTTGGATGCGTCCAGCCAGGATTCCGCATAGCCAGACTCCCCGGCCGAAGAGAATTCCGGCATGCTCGTTTCCATGGAAGAGGTTTCCTGCTTGTAAAGATACTCCGCCGGAGTCATGAAACGGGCATGGCCTGAACCGGCGCGGAAAAGTTCTTCGATGAAGCGGGGCCCCTCGTGCCAGTAACGGCCGAAATCGTCGGCGTTGAAGGCGCAGAGGCAGAGGGGATTTTCTTCCATGTGCTTTGCCGCGGAAAGAAGCGCATCGATCCGGTGCCGGAGGAAAACACGGGCATCTTCGTGAGCCTGGGCATCCGCCTCCCGGGGGTTGTAGAGGCCGTCGGGGCTGAAGCGTCCAATCTGGTTCCAGTATTTGTAGCCTGTTACGGAACGGGAACCGCCGGGGCCGAGAAAATCCTTAACCAGATCCGGGGGCAGTTCATAGCCCGCGTCCGCGCGGTTGTCCCGGTACACACCGGCCTGAAGCTGCCTGCGGTAATCTTCCCCGGCAAAATAGTCCCGTGCCATTACCAGCACTCCCGCCGGAGTACGCACCGGATAAAACGAAGCCCTGGAGGCAGGCGGGTTCCCAAACAGGAGGGCATGGCTTTCCACGATGGTATAGCCTGTATTGTACATTCTAAGATAGGGATCAAGCCCGGCGGACCAGCCCAGATCGGTAAGCCAGAAGCCCTGGGGGTGCCTGCCGAAGAGGGAGCGGTAATTGCTCAAACTCACTTCCATCTGGGCCTGAATGGCTTCAGGATAGCCGGTATAGAAAGGCAGGAAGGCGCCGGTAGCGCTTGAAGCGAGAAATTCGACCCACCCCTTCTTCTGATAGTAACCGAAAGTCTTGAGGATATCCTTTTCATAACGTTCGACAAAGGCGAAACGCTTCTCCAGAATCGATTCATGGTAGAATTTTACCAGTTCATGGAGACCGCCCTGGCCTTCCGTCCTCTTTAATTCCTGTTCCCCAAATTCGATCTGCCTGTCCGTATAGTCAAGATAGCGGCCGATAATCTCCCGATCTGAGAGAAGCCTGCAGAGCAGGGGTGAAAAAACAATACCCAGCCTGAACGGTATGTGATCCTGCTCCAGCCGCCCCAGGGCTCCCAGAAGGGGAATATAGGTTTCCGAGAGGGACTCGAAAAACCAGTTCATATTCCCCGCTTCCGCGGCGGAATGGTCCAGAGAAGAGCCTGAAAGGGGACTTATAAAGGGAAGATGCGCATTGAGCGCCAGTGAAATGACCGGAGTTCTTTCCATAAAGTTAAAATTCTCAATCCTGCATAAACCGGGATTCCCGGTCTTGAAGACAGGTTACCCGGAATTCCGCCGCTCCGGAGAGGACGGCCAGCGGCGAAAGCGTATCCGGCTGGGGAGGAGGCCCCTGCAGCGCGGGCATGGTAAAAGGCGCCGATTCACAGAGAGGAACTCTGCCGAATTCCCGCAGAGCGCACAGCTGTACCTGATAACATGAAACCATACCCCTCTCCCCGGCTTTTCTCAGTTCCGGGGGAAACCCGATATACCAGGCCATGTCTTCGACACCCACAGGAATCTCAAAACTGTCCTCCGGTCTTTCCTTTCCTGAACGCGCGGGGGACACAAGGAGACTGTAGCCTCCAAAGTCAAGGGCCTTTTCATGAATCTCCCGGATTCCCGAGGCGGCCTCCCAGAACACAAAGGCCCAGAGAGGATCCCTAATCAAAACTTCGATATAGGTGATATTGTACTGTTTTACCAGGGGAACCGCGTCAATATAATCCGCCCGGGACGGGGGAGTCTCCTCCGTATCATCGGCGTAAGCCTCCTCCGCTTCGCTGTATTCCAGCAGTTCGCTGATGATAAATATGCGATCCAGATGGGGGGGAATGTCGATACCGGCCCTGTCGGCCAGCTGGAGCAGTTCATCGGTGCTTAAACTTTCAAGATAAGGCCTTGAATACCCTGTTTCCATCATACCCGGATAATCATGGAAAAAAGCCCTGCCAATGTCAAGGCTTGGAGACGCCCTGTGTCGCCCTGACGAAGAAAGGATTCACCGCGAGGTCGAAAAAGTCGAAAAAGTTCAGCGGGCGGAGTATGACGAGCCTCTTTTTTCCCATAAAATAAGGACCAGGAGCTGTTATCGGGCGGGGTGCACCGTACTCCTATTCGCGGTCTGCCGGCGTGGCTGGCAGCCGCATCTTGTTTTACGGTGACCGGTTTGAATTAATCTTCGCGCCGAGGTTCCTCCGGAATTTCCCGGATTTCCTCACGCCGAAGAACAACCTGCCACCGGCTCTCCGGCCCCATCGGACCAGAGTACCACTTGTTCCCGATAATTGAAAACTCTTAATACTCCCGCAAAAGTCAAACTTTTTAAGTCCCCCGGCAAAGCCGGGGGATTACCAATTATATTTAAATCATAGCATCTTCGCGGTTTATAAAATTCTTCATGTATCCACTGTTACAATCGTGTCCGGACACCAGCCGTTGCGGAGGTCGGGCCGCTTTTAGCGGTGAAGCGTAAACAGGCATGCGAAGCCGGGGTATTTTCAATTATTTTTTATAAATTGTTCAAAATCATTTTTTATCATTTTCCATATATCCTCAATTTCTTTTATTAATGGCCCCATTTCATTCCAATCTAATTCTGAACTATACGAATGTCTTATGAAATGTCTAAACAATAAAT